>CANPIU010000033.1 GCA_947574235.1 uncultured Clostridium sp.
CCTTAAAGTATACACCTCTTTTTTATTAGTGTCTACTTTAAGGGGTAGAGTTCATTATTCGTGTCTCTTCTTCATATATTATAACACAGAAAAGTTGTGACTTTTACCTCACAACTTTTTTGTATTATTTAGCATAATCAACCGTTCTTGTTTCACGGATAATATTAACTTTGATTTGTCCAGGATAATCCATTTCATTTTCAATCTTCTTAGCAACTTCTCTTGCTAAAATTGTCATCTTATCATCTGAAATTCTATCTGGTTTTACGATAATTCTAACTTCTCTACCAGCTTGAATGGCAAATGATTTTTCAACACCATCAAAAGAGTCTGCAATTTCTTCTAAGTTTTGTAATCTCTTGATATAGGCCTCTACCGTTTCTCTTCTAGCACCTGGTCTAGATGCTGATATCGCGTCTGCTGCTTGAATTAAAACCGCTTCTAAAGTTTGTGGCTCTACGTCACCATGGTGTGCTTCTACGGCATTGACAACAAGTGGATTTTCTTTGAATTTTTTTAATACTTCTACCCCAATTTCTACATGAGTTCCTTCCATATCATGGTCTAACGCTTTTCCAATATCATGTAAAAGTCCTGCTCTTCTTGCTAGTTTTGGGTCTAAACCTAACTCTTCTGCCATAATTCTTGCTAAGTTAGAAACTTCAATTGAGTGATTTAGTACGTTTTGACCATAGCTTGTCCTATATTTTAATTTTCCAATTAATTTTACGACGTCAGGATGAAGTCCAATGACACCCGTTTCTAAAACGGCTCTTTCTCCTTCTTCTTTTATGGTAGTTTCTACTTCTTCTTTTGCTTTTTCTACCATTTCTTCGATTTTAGCAGGATGAATTCTTCCATCGTCAATCAATTTTTCTAGTGCAATTTTAGCTACTTCTCTTCTTAATGGGTCAAAACCTGATAAAACGACTGCTTCTGGTGTATCATCAATGATTAAATCAATTCCTGTTAAGGTTTCCAAAGCTTTAATATTTCTACCTTCTCTTCCGATAATTCTTCCTTTCATATCGTCATTTGGAAGTGCTACAATGGATACAGTAGTTTCTTGTGAGTGGTCTGCTGCACACTTTTGTACGGCATAACTCAAAATTTCTTTGGCATTTTTTATGGCACTTTCTTTTGCCTTTTGCTCTTTTTCACGAATTAAGGCTGCTTTTTCGGCAGTTAGTTCTTTATCCATTTCAGATAATAATTGTGTTTTTGCCTCTTCTTTCGTTAAAGATGCAATTTTTTGAAGTTGTACCATTTCCTCTTCATGCAATTTTTCAATTTCTTGTTTTTGCTTTTCTACTTCTTGAATTTCTCTTTCTACTTCTTGCTCTTTCTTTTCAAAATTTGCTTCACGCTTTTCTAAGTTTTCTTCTTTTTGCATTAATCTTGATTCTTGTTTTTGTACTTCGCCTCTTCTTTCTTTAATCTCTTGGTCTAGTTCTTTTCTACTGCTCATGATTTCTTCTTTGGCTTTGAAGATTTCTTCTTTTTTTAGGTTTTCTGCTTCTATTTTGGCTAAATCAATTAGTCTTTTTGCCTCGTTTTCTGCTCCTTGAATTTTAGACTCTGCAATTTTTTTACGATACGCCATCCCAAACAACGTACCAATTGCTAATGAGATTAAGCAAGTGGCGATTATGATTACTATGTTCATAATCCTACACCTCTTTCTTATTTATTTTTCAATGTTCGAATAAAATATATTTTGTTTTCTTTATATATTTTTTCCTTCCTATTCTATTGTATCTTTATTATTGTAAACTGTCAAGTGATTTTGAACAAAAAAGCGAATTCTCTGATAAATATTGTTGTTTGAAAAAGTAATTATTATTGCAATTTATGTTACTATGTGATATTCTTATCACAATCCTAAATGGAATTGTAACAATATTAATTTATTCAATAATTTAAGGAGGATTTTCAAATGAACTTCTTACACAAAATTCAGAGGAAGCGGAATATTAAACGACTAGCATATCTCAATCAAAAAATCGAATATTGCCACGAAACAATTGATGCTACGCAAAAATGTATCAACAATTTGGAAATAGGGCTTAAACGAGTTCTCTCTCATCCTTCACCCGTTTTTGTAGTTTGTTATTCTAGTGATTACACAAATCCAATTGAAAAACACCTAGAAAAACTCTCTTGTGAATGTTTCGCTTTAATATGCCAAAACGTCAAAAGAGTAAAATCTTTTGACGTTTTGGCATTTAATATATTATTCTATATACTAATATATTCCACCTCATGCCCGAAGGCTATCTAAAAACTTCTTCAAATCAGCAAAGGTAATTAAGACACAAGCCTCATTTGTATTTGGGTGAAAAGCTAACTTATCTTTATTCTTCAAATCTTTATCGAGTAAAACTTCTACTGTTTTTTCTGGATTATTCAGCAAGCCCATAGGACTTACGTGACCTGCTTCTAACCCTAAGTGTTTTTTTAGTCTTTCGGCAGACCCAAAACTTAGTCTTGTCGTATAAGCTTGTTTTTGAATTTTATCCATACTTGCTTGTTTGTTACCACAAAGGATAACCAAAAAATGTCTTTTTCCCTTTTGGTCTCTTAAAAATAAGTTTTTACAAATTTCTGCCCCTTTAAATATAGCTGGGTCTAAATTTGTCATATCCTCTATGGTATATACTGGTTGGTGTTTTACTAATTCATACTCAATTTTTAATTCGTCTAATTTTTTCAAAACTTCTTCCATATTATGTTTCCTTTCTTAATTATTTTCCACTTCCACGTCAATCTTTAAGCTTTCGCCATTAATATTGGTTTCCGTATAAGAATTTCTATTTTCATTGTAAAGAACCTTAATAGCTAACGTATCATGCTTAATCAAAGCTTCGTTCTTTTGGATAACTTCTTCTAGCATACCGTTTCCTGCTACATAAAGGTTGATATTATCTAATACTTCAAACCCTTTTTCTTTTCTCATATTTTGAACTTTAGATAAAATCTCTCTAACATAACCTTCTTCCTTTAATTCAGGAGAAATATTGGTATCTAGTACAACCCCAATTTCGCCTTCTCCACTAAAGGCAAAGCCTTCTTTTCCTTGCATAGTAACTAATAAATTATCAGCATTTAAAGCAATTGGTATGTCGTCTATTTCAATGTATTCTACCCCGCCATTTTTAACGGTATTGGCTAAATCCATTTGATTTTTTTCTGCGATTGCTTGCTTGATTTTTGGAATTAACTTGCCATATTCTTTTCCCAACACTGGTAAATTTGGCTTAATTTCAAAATTTACATAGTTTGACATTTCTGCCCCTAAGTCAATTTCTTTTACATTTAATTCTTCTTTTACAATGTCAGCATAATACGCAGGTAAAGTGTCAATGGAAATTAGCATTTTCGATAATGGCTGTCTGTTTTTGATATTGGCTACATTTCTTGCGCCACGTCCCAATTTTACAATTTTATAGGCTAAATCCATTTCTGCTTCTAGTTTTTGGTCTATCTCATTTTCTTTTACCTCTGGCCATAAGCACAAATGAACACTTTCTGGCTCGTTTTTAGCTAAGCCCACAACTAAATTTTGATAAATTTCATCTGCCATAAATGGCACAAATGGTGCTGCAATTTTTACTAAGGTTGTTAGTACTCGATATAAAGTGCAATAAGCCCCAATTTTTTCGTCATTTAATTCTTGCGCCCAAAATCTCTCTCTATTTCTACGTACATACCAATTTGAAAGTTCGTCTGTAAAGTTTTCAATTAAAATAGCTGCCCCTGTAATATCATATTGTTCTAGTTTGCTATCTACTTCTTTGACGGCAGTATTTAACTTTGAAATAATCCATTTATCCATGATATTGCTTGGTTTAAAGTCAGCATATTGTAACGGATTAAATTGGTCAATTTCAGCATATAGCACATAGAAAGAATACACGTTCCACAAGGTGCTTAGGAAGCCTCTTTGGGTTTCTTGTACATTGTTTAATCCTAGTCTTGTTGGAAGCCATGGTGCACTACAAGTATAAAAATGCCATCTAGTTGCATCTGCCCCAACCGTGTCTAATAGTTCCATTGGGTCTACACCATTTCCTTTGGATTTAGACATTTTTTGACCTTTTTCATCTAATACATGCCCTAGTACAATACAATTTTCAAATGGTGTTCTTCCAAACAAAGCTGCCCCAATTGCCGTTAAGGTATAGAACCATCCTCTGGTTTGGTCAACTGCTTCACTGATAAAGCCTGCTGGGAAATTATTGTCAAACATTTCTTTATTTTCAAATGGATAATGCCATTGGGCAAAAGGCATAGAACCTGAGTCAAACCAACAGTCTATTACTTCTTTGGCTCTGTGCATTTTCTTACCACATTTTGGACATTTTAAAGTTACATTATCAATATATGGTTTATGAAGTTCAATATCTTCTGGTACGTCGATTCCTTTTTCTTTTAATTCCTCGATGGAACCAATGCACTCTTGATGACGGCAAGCTTCCTCTTCACACGTCCATACAGGAAGTGGCGTTCCCCAATATCTGTCTCTTGAAATTCCCCAGTCAATTACGTTTTCTAAGAATTTTCCAAATCTGCCTGTTCTTATGGTATCTGGATACCAATTTACTTGATTGTTGTTAGCCACTAATTCGTCTCTTAGTTTGCTCATTGCAACAAACCAACTTTCTTTTGGGTAGTAAAGAAGTGGCGTATCGCATCTCCAACAATGTGGATAAGAGTGCAAGTGTTTTTCTTTGCTAAACAATTTATTTTCTTCTTTTAGCCACTTACAAATGTCCTCATTGCAATCTCTTACAAATCGGCCAGCCCATGGTTCTACTTCGCTTACAAATTTTCCAGCTTTGTCTACTAAATTGATAAAGGTAATGCCATTTTGTTTTGAAACAAGGCTATCATCTTCTCCATAAGCAGGAGCAATATGAACAATACCAGTACCATCATCAAGGTTTACGTAGTCTCCATGGATCACTTCAAAAGCTTTTCCCTCTACTTCTCCCCATGGCATTAGTCTTTCATATTTTGTACCAAGTAGTTCTTCTCCTTTAAAAGTTTTTGTTACTTCATAAGGTATCTCTTTTAAAACAGCTTCAAGCAAGTCTTTGGCTAAAATATAATTTTCATATTGTGGCTCTTCCTCTGTTCCAATATTGGCTTTTACCTCTACATAGTCATAAGATTTATTGACACAAAGTGCTAAGTTAGATGGCAAAGTCCATGGTGTTGTTGTCCATGCTAAAATGTATTTATCTTCATTTACCACTTTAAATTTAGCAATACAAGTTAAATCTTTTACGTCTTTATACCCTTGTGCTACTTCGTGTGAAGATAAAGCGGTTCCGCATCTTGGACAATATGGCATAACCTTATGGCCTTCATATAGTAAGCCTTTTTCCCACATTTGTTTCAAGGCCCACCATACAGACTCAATATATTCATTATGATAGGTAACATAGGGGTGTTCCATATCCACCCAAAAACCTACTTTATTGGTCATTTCTTCCCACATAGAAACATAGGTAAATACACTTTCTTTACATTGTTTTACAAACTTTTCTACCCCATATTCTTCAATTTGTTCTTTTCCTGAAATTCCAAGCTTTTTCTCAATTTCAAGTTCCACAGGAAGCCCATGGGTATCCCAACCAGCTTTACGAATTACCTTATATCCCTTCATCACTTTATATCTTGGGATAATATCCTTCATAACTCTTGTTTCAATATGCCCTACATGTGGCTTTCCATTGGCAGTAGGTGGCCCATCGTAAAAGGTAAAATATCTTTTTCCTTCGTTCATAGCAAAATTCTTTTTAATAATATCTTTTTCTTGCCATCTTTTAGCAACCTCTTTTTCCATCCCTACAAATCCATTTTTCAATTCTGGTTTTTTATACATTTTCCTTCCTCCTTCTTTGATTTACGTTGTTTTATTTGTTTTTGCTTTCAATTTCTTGTAGTTCAAATCTGTATTTTTGTTCCACTTTTGGATATTTCTCGTGGTCTACTTCTGATAAAAACATATCCAGTGGTCTAACACACAGTGAACCATCTCCATATAAGTGTCTATAAACTACCATTTTTTCTTTTGTTTCGCTGTGATAAGCTATGTCTTCTACTAAATAATAATCTCCTTTAAAATGTTTGTAAATTCCTTTTACTTTTAGTTCTCTCATTTTCTTTTTTCCTCCTCTTTTTTTCTTTCTTTAAAACAAATCAAAAGTGACAGATTGCTAGGCAAACCAATAAAATTTTTTGAAACTATACTCTAGTATGTTGAAAAAAATTTTATGCAGTTTAACGACGTAAGGTGTTGCTTTTCATTTGTTTTAAATTAATAAAGCTATTTCAATCCTAATATACTTTAGGACGAAATAGCTTTATATTTCCGCGGTACCACCTATTTTAGTAAATTTTCATTTACTCTCTTCATTTCCTTTAACGCAGGGGCTACGGTCAAATCTACTCTTTTTATGAATTTCAATTTGACAACTAATAAGGTGATAATAAATAATTTTTACTTACCAAATTTTCAGCTACCTTTGGCTCTCTTAAAGATATTTTATTATTTATCTTGTCCTTATTATGGTTTTTCTCTTCTTAGATTGCTTTTTATTATATCATATTTTCCTATTTTTGCAATAGTTTTTGATGAAAAAATGTAACTAATTATACGGCTGTATATTCTCCCATGCCAAAGTCTTCTTTCCACTTTTCTAAATACTCTAGTCTTGCACTATGAAAATCCAGTCTTTTGTTATGTGCATATAGCAGTTTTTTGAATTCATCGTGCTCGGTGTCATTAACTCTTTGCAAAGCAGAAATTTTTTCAAATTTAGCATCCATGTATTCTCTCATTTCTGTAAATTGATTGCTGATGCTTTTTTGCATCGTATCCAATACGACTAAAATGTCTCTTCTGTCTTTTATGCGTCCTTCTTCTAAATTGGTTACTCTTTCGTTTGTTTGCTCTAGTTTTTCATTAAGTCTTTCGTTCACGTCATCTATTCTTTCGTTGGTTTTATCAAGCCTTTCGTTCACGTCGTCTATTCTTTCGTTCGTGTCATCCAGTCTTTTATTTACGTCGTCAAATCTTTGGTTTGTTTCTGTTCGAAACTCACGTAGTTCTTTCAAAATAGCATTTTCGGTTGTATGCTCCATATTATCCCCCCTTCCTTCTATGATAAATCCGAATCCATTTTGGACAAATATGTAAAATTTACCCAAAATTTATCTTGATTAATATTTAATCATATATTCCAGTGATTGTCAATAGAAAAAACTTTAAAAAATAAAAATTTTTAAAGTTATTCTACTAAACCGCTATAATACGCATTATATAGCTTACTATAATAGCCATCTACTTTATTGACTAACTCATTGTGGCTTCCTTCTTCTAAAATCTCACCTTGACTTAAGACAATAATCTTATCCACATTGATAATGGTAGACAATCTATGAGCAATAAAGATAGAAGTTTTTTCTTTCGAAATCTTATCCACTGATTTTTGGATTAATTCCTCTGTTTTTGTATCAATATTAGCCGTTGCTTCATCTAAAATAAAGATAGCTGGATTGTGAGCAAAAATTCTAGCAAAAGCTAACAATTGTTTCTGACCAGAAGAATAAGAACTTCCTCTTTCGCTTGAAATTTCTTCTATTCCCTTTGGCAAACTATTGACAAATTCCTCTGCCGATGCTAGCTTAATAGTTTGTTGAATATACTCATCTGAAAAATTCTTATTCAACTCAATATTTTCTTTAATGCTTCTAGCAAAAACAAAAGGGTCTTGCAAAATAATACCGATTTTCTCTCTTAAAGAGCGTAAATTGATATCTTTAATATTGATCCCATCTAGTAAGATTTCTCCTTTTTGTATTTCATAAAAACGATTGATTAAATTGGTAATCGTGGTTTTTCCAGAACCTGTTTTACCAACCAGAGCCACACTCTGTCCTGGCTCAATGGTAAAACTAATATTTTTCAAAATCCAATTTTCGCCTTCATAGGCAAACCATACATTTTTAAACTCAATCTTACCTTCTACTTTTTCTAACACTTTTCCTTCTTCAAAATTCTCTAAGTGTTCCTTCTTTTCTAAAATATCATAAATCTTATCAATCGAAACAAGGGCTTCTTGAATTGTCTCAAAGTTTTCGACTAAACGATTGATTGGGCTAAAGATTTGCTTAATGTAAGTAACAAACACATAAACTAAACCAACGTCAATACTTACACCTAATACATAATTAACACTTGCCCATACAATAATGGAAACTCCTAAATTTTCTAAAACCATTAGAAAGGCTACTAACAAGGCCTCTGTAATACCTAACGGAATTCTTGATTTCCAAAAGGAAGTACATAATTCTTCACACTCTTTTTGCTTTTCATATTGCCTGTTAAAAATCTTGATTAGTTTTACGCCATAAATCGATTCGGCCAAAAAGATATTCAATTTTGTCTTTACCGTTTTAGAATATTCTTGTAATTTATTGCTAATTTTAGTGATAATGACAGAAGTTAAAACAACAAATGGAATCACAATAAAAGATAGCAATGCCAATTGATAATTCAAAGATAGCATCATAACGACAAAGGCAATAATCATTAAGATATCTTTAATAAAAGTAGTAATAACCTCTTTAAATAACGTGGTAATATCTTCTACGTCACTCGTTATTCTAACAAACAGCGTTCCTGCTGGTGTTTTATCATGAAAAGGGATGCTTGCATATTGTGTATAACGATATAATTTATTTCGCAAAGAATAAATGACATTTTCTCCCATCATGCTAGTAGCAGTTGTTACAATAAAATTCAAGATATTGCCTACTAAAACAATGCCAATGTAAATAGCACCTATCATGCCGATGGTCATGATTCCTTTTTGATACAAATTAACCGCTAAATAATCGTCAATTACAATTTTAATTAAATAGGGTTTAATAACTTCACCCACATTAATTAAAATGGCTAAAATCGATATAATAGCAATTGATTTTGCCTGTGGTCTTAACATTTTATAAATTCTTTGCCAGGTTTTATTTTTCATCTGTTTATCCTTCCTTTATTAATCTAAAAAGCTAGGTTCTGCTTTGGTAGATTGTTGCTCAAAAAACTCTTGGTAAATTCCATGATTATGGATTAACTCATCATGTATTCCTTGTTCTACAATCCTTCCATTGTTTAGCACAATGATTTTATCACTTTGTTTTACGTCTGCTATTTTATTGGAAATGATAATACAAGTCTTGTCTTGTGTTAATTCTTTAATATTTCCCAATAATTCCTGAGAAGTTCGATTGTCTAAAGCAGAGAAGGTGTCATCAAAAATAATCATACTACTATTCTTCAAAAATGCTCTGGATATAACAATTCTTTGCTTTTGTCCACCCGATAAATCGGCTCCTCTTTCTCCTATTTTGGTTTTTATGCCTTTTGGCATTTGGCTAATTTCTTCATAAATAACTGCCTTTTTTGTACTTTCCTTGATTTCTTCTTCTTTGTATTCTTCCTTAAATAAACTTATGTTGTCTTTTAAGGTAGAAGAAAATAGAAAATTGTCTTGTGTAATATAACAAATATTTTCTCTTAATACCTCAATATCAATATCATTAATGTCTTTTCCGTCTATCGTAATTTTTCCATCTGGAATACTATATAATTTGGTTAATAGGTTCATTAAAGTTGTTTTTCCACTTCCAATGGTTCCTATAATTCCTAATGTTTTTCCTTTTGGAATATCGATATTTATATTTTCTAAGGCTCTATCTAGCATCCCTGGATAATGGAAACTTAAGTTATGAATACGAATATTTCCCTCTAACTTTTCTTGTTTCGTATTTTTTTGTATGGTTATTTTTTCTTTTTCTAAACTAAATACTTTATCTAATCTCTCATAAGAAATTTGTGCTCTTTTCCATCTTGCAATTAGATTTGGTATCCACTGAACAGGATTGACAAATAGTGCAATATAACCATTGAAAGTTACCAATTCTCCTACCGTTATCGTTCCTTCTAATACTAAATGTGACCCATAAATAAAAGCAATGGCATAGCAAAGTCCAAAACAAATATCGACACTAACGGTTAATAGATTAGAAAATACGTCTACGGTATTATCATTTTGTCTTACTTTTCTGTTTTTTGTAATAAAGTTCTTTAATTGACTTCCTTCGCAAGAGTAGGCCTTGGTGGTTCGAATACTATCCGTACTTTCTTGAATATATTCGGATAGTTCTGTGAAACTATCTTGTGCTTTTTTGAAATTAATTTCCACATATTTTTTTATTTTTACTACTAAAAAGAAAGCAATTATAATGGGGCACAAAGTAGCCAGTGTTAAATTTAAGTTAACTCCTTTTGCCATTTGAAAAGTCGCAATGATAAAGATAAATACAATTCTTGTACCATGTGACAAAATTCTATATACGGTGCTTCTTATTTCGTTGGTATCTTTTACGAAATAAGACATAATTTCTCCGTTTTTTATGTTTTGTATTTCTTTTACTTTTAGTTTCAAAAATCTTTCAAATAATTTTTCTTTGATATCTTTTTCAAAACCTCTACTAATATAAGTCTCTAAATATTTCCAAGCTAACCTTACAAGCAAGTAAACAACACATATTCCTAATAAGTAATATGTGTCCTTTAAAATGATTTGCTTATTGGCTTCTATGTCATATAAATTGTCGATAATTTTTCCTATTATTAAAGGTGGACAAGTTAATAAATAGGTATTAACAGCTAATAAGATAACTTGTAATACTATTTTCCATCGATAGCCCTTTAATGCCTCTATGATTACCTTCTTCATATCTAACATATCCTTTTCGTTTGTTTATTTTTCTTCTATTTTTGTATAAATGGTGTCTTCATTAAATCCAACCGTTTCATCGAATTTTATGTGCTGTGCACTTTCCATTTGGTTATTCAAATGGATTAGATTAATTTCATCTTGGAAACTAAATTCATCAAAATCAAATTTCATATTCCATTACTCCTATCCGTTTTTTACTAATCTTTGCGTTTCTTTTGCAATCATTAATTCTTCATTGGTTGGAATTACATATACTTTTATTTTTGATGCTGGTTTAGAAATTATTTTTTCTTCACTTCGAATATTATTTGCCTCGCTATCAATATCAACACCCATGAATTTTAATTGCTCGCAAATTCCTTTTCTAATATTAATTTGATTTTCTCCGATACCACCTGTAAAGATGATATAATCTACCCCGTTCATCGCTACTGCATATTTTGCAATATAGCTTGCTATCGCATATTTAAAACTAGCTAAGGCAATTTGGGCTCTTTCGTTTCCTTCATTTCCTGCGTTTTCAATTTCTCTAAAGTCTGGTGCTAATCCGGAAATTGCTTGCACACCTGATTGTTTATTTAAAATAGTTTCCATTTCTTCGGCTGATAACTTTTCTTTTTTCATTAAATATAACAAAATAGATGGGTCTAAATCTCCACTTCTTGTTACCATAGGAATTCCACCAAGTGGTGTTAAACCCATACTAGTATCGACTGATTTTCCGCCTTCAATGGCACAGATACTAGCCCCTTGTCCTAAATGACAAGTTACAATTTTCATTTCTTCCATTGGTTTGTTTTCAATTTCTGCTAGCCTTTGCGAAACAAACATATGAGACGTTCCATGAAAGCCATATTTTCTTACGCCATATTTTTCGTAATATTCGTAAGGGATTGGATACATATATCTTTCTTTTGGAATCGATTGATGAAAAGCTGTATCAAATACCCCTACCATTGGTTTGTTTGGCATAACATTTAGGCAAGCTTCAATTCCCAAAATACAAGCAGGATTATGCAATGGTGCTAAATCGGTACATTGTCTTAAAACTTCTATTACGCCTTCGTCAATTACCACAGACTCTGCAATTTTTTCTCCTCCATGTACTAGTCGATGACCAATGGCATGAATTTCTTCTAAACTGTCAATTACTTTGTATTCTGGATTGGTCAATTGTTTTAAGGCAAATTCGATTGCCTCTGTATGATTATAGGCTGGGTTTTCAATTTGCTTTTTTTCTCCTTTTGCTTTATGGGTAATAAAAGCCTCTTTTTCTCCTATTCTTTCATATTTTCCAGAAGCTAAAACTTCCTCTGTTTCCATATCAATTAATTGATATTTTAAAGATGAACTTCCACAATTTAATACTAATATTTTCATTTTACTCTTTCCTCTCTTTTTCTTAATTTCCCCAGTGGTTCCGGGTTTGATTGGAGACATGCTTTTGGGGACATTAGACTAACTTTAACGTTTCTCTGGCTATCATCAACTCTTCATTGGTTGGGATTGTATAGATTTTTACCTTAGAGTCTTCGGCTGATAATTCTGCCTCTTCTCCCCTTATTTTATTTTTTTCCTCATCTATTTTTACGCCTAAGAATTCTAATTGCTCACAAATTGCTTTTCTTGAAATCGGTCCTTTTTCACCAACTCCTGCGGTAAAGGTTAGGACGTCAATTCCACCCATGGCCACAGCGCATCTTGCTACATAACAAGCAGTTAAATAGTGAAAAACTTCTAGGGCTAATTGTGCTTGCTTTTCTCCTGATAAAGCTTCTGTTTCAATGTCTCTAAAATCCACAGAAACACCTGATATTCCATAAACACCTGCTTCTTTATTTAAGATAAAGTTCATATCATCTACTGATAAATTTTCCTTTTGCATTAAATAGGTAAGGATAGATGGGTCTAAATCTCCACTTCTACTTCCCATAGGGATGCCTCCGAAGCGGTGTTAATCCCATACTAGTTTCTACAGACTTTCCACCTTGAATTGCACACACACTACAGCCTTGCCCTAAATGACAATTTACGATTTTTAAGTTCTTTCTATCTTTTCCCATAATTTCTGCCACTCTTGTTGAAACATATTGATGAGAAGTCCCATGAAAGCCATATTTTCGAATGGCATATTTTTCATAATACTTATAAGGAATTGGATACATATATTTTTCTTTGGCTATGGTTTGATGAAAAGCTGTATCGAATACCGCTACCATTTTCATATCTGGCACTATTTTTTGGCAAGCTTCAATTCCTAAGATACAAGCTGGATTGTGCAAAGGTGCTAAATCGGAACATTTCTTAATTTCTTCAATGACTTCCTTTGTAATTATCACAGAGTCACTAAACTTTTCTCCTCCATGTACTACTCTATGTCCAATACCACCTAACTCATCTAAGTTTTTAAGTACACCGTAATTGTCATTGGTTAATCGGTTCAAAACAAAGGCAATTGCTTTTTCATGATTTTTAGCTGGATGCTCAAATTTGTGGGCTTTTCCATTTACTTTATGCGTTAGAAACGAATTGGGTTGACCAATTCTCTCAAAATATCCTTTGGCTAGCATTTTTTCCGTTTCCATATCAATCACTTGATATTTTAAAGAAGAGCTTCCCGAGTTTAAAACTAGAATTTTCATTTTTCTATCCTTTCGTTTTGGTGTTTTTCATTTGACTGTAAAATCGTAAAATTTGTTTTATTGCTAGGCAATGATACAAAAAATTTTTGAGACAATACGAGTGTATATCGAGAAAATTTTTTGTATCATTAACGAAGCAAGATGATGATTTTCATCCATTTTTTTGAGCTTGCACTGCCGTAATTGCAATAACCCCTGCTACGTCTTCACTCGTGCAACCACGAGACAAATCATTTACCGGTTTTGCAATTCCTTGGCAAAGAGGTCCATAAGCTTCTGCTTTTGCTAATCTTTGTACTAATTTATAACCAATATTTCCTGTATCTAAATTAGGGAAAACCAAAACATTTGCCTCTCCCTTTAGCGGACTGCTTGGTGCTTTAAATTCAGCTATTTCTGGCACAATGGCACTATCTAATTGCAATTCTCCATCTACTAGCATGGTAGGTTCTTTTTCTTTTACTAATTTAGTTGCTTCAATTACTTTTTGGGTCAATTCAGATTTAGCACTTCCATACGTTGAATATGAAAGCATGGCTACTTTTGGTTCTTTTTCTACTAATTGTTTAAAACTCTTACTAGAAGAAATCGCTATTTCTGATAAACTTTCTGCATCTGGATTTTCATTTAAACCACTGTCAGCAAACACAAATGTCCCTTTTTCTCCATATTCACAATCTGGTACTACCATAACAAAAAAGGCAGAAACTAATTTGGTATCTGGCGCTGTCTTTAATATTTGCAAAGCTGGTCTTAGTGTGTCTGACGTAGAGTGCGCTGCACCTGAAACTAAGCCATCTGCTTGTTCGTCTTTTACCATTAGCATCCCATAGTAAACTGGGTCTTTTACAAGTTCTCTTGCTTTTTCAATTGTCATCCCTTTGTGTTTTCTTAATTCATATAATAAATTGACATATTCTTCGAATTTCTCGGAATTGATTGGGTCAACTATTTTAGCACCTTGGATAGTTATCTTATTTTCTTTTGCCTTTTTTTCAATTTCTGCTTGTTTTCCTACTAATACAATATTCGCATATTGCTCTTTTAATACTTGCTCGGTTGCCTTTAAAATTCTAATGTCTTCTGCTTCTGGAAGAACGATGGTTTTGATTTCTTTTTTAGCTCTTTGCTTTATTTCTTCAATAAATGACATTTTATTTCTCCTTCTTGTTTTTCTTCTTTATTATATAAAGAATTTCAAAAAAGTACAAGCATTTTCTTAAAATTTAATGGAGTAAATTCTTTATTTCTTCATCTTCTCTTAATCGCCAAGATAAAAAGTGATAAGCTGATTTATCTTGCTTTACTGCTATTTTAGCAAGTTCTTTATCATCTCTTAATCTATCACTTGCATATTTTATAATACCACCTTTGTTCATAATTGCTAAAGTTACTACTTCTTCATCGTCTCTTAATTCTTCTGAAACATAATACAAAGCCTGACCATAATTTTTGCAACTTTCTATTGCGAGTTCTCTATCTGCTCTTAGTTTTTCAGAAGCATAGCAAATCGTCCAAGGGGCTCCTTTTATTCCTAATGCTACAATTTCTTTTTTGTCTTTAAGCCTGTCACTTACAAATTCTAAGGCTTCACTATCTTGCTCTAAAGCTGCTTTTACGACTTCTTCATCATCTTTTAAGCTTTCAGATGCGAAATCTAAAATTTTTCCATTTTCTTTGACTGCCTGCAAAATATACGCTTTATCTTCTTTGTGTTTCATAATTTCTTCTGTTTCCATTTATGTTACTTCCCTTCTAATTTTGCGATACAAGCTTTAATCTTAATGCCTTCTTCTGAAAACATTTTTTCATGCTCTGTTTCAATATTTTTCTTAAAAATTGGTTCTTGGTGTAAATCATATGTTTTTTTCAAAACTTTAAAACCACTTTCTTCAAAATAGTTAAGACTTGCTTCAAACAATTCATCATCATCGGTTTTAAAATAAATTTCTCCATTTTCTTTCAAAAATTCTTTGTATTTTTCTAGTTGTCTTGTATGAGTTAGTCTTTTCTTTCTATGTTTTCCCCTTAGCCATGGGTTACAAAAGTTGATATATATTCTTTCGATTTCATCTTGCTTTTCTAAGATTAAGAAAATTCTTTCAATGTCAAATCTAGTAATTAAGATATTTTCAGGGGCTATTTTAGCTTCTTGATAGGTCTGTTCTATGTTTCTGTTTGCTAAGCCTAGCATAGCATCGACTAAGTCAATGGCAATATAGTTTATCTCTTGGTTTTCTACTGCTAACTTCGCGATAAATTGCCCTTTTCCGCAGCCTAGTTCTAAATGTAATGGCTTATCTTTATCTGCAAATTGTTCTTTCCATTTTCCTTTTATTTTTTCTGGTTCTTCTATGTAAAATGGACTTGCTTCTAGTTCTGGTCTTGCCCATTTTTTGTATCGTATTCTCATTTCTTTCTCAACCCTTCCTCAAGCACAAACTGATTTTTTTCAATCTTTCTTTTTCTATTTTATTATACTTGAGTTTGACAGTTTTTTCAAGATTTCACACATTTTCTTTTTTATTGACTAAGACAAGAGGGATGAGACAGGAGGGACAGGTCTTAAATGTCTCATTTTGTATAAATATTTATACAAGATTGAGCA
>CANPIU010000034.1 GCA_947574235.1 uncultured Clostridium sp.
TGCTCAATCTTGTATAAATATTTATACAAAATGAGACATTTAAGACCTGTCCCTCTTGTCTCATTTTATGATTTCCAAAATAACTGGTTCTTTGGGTGTTGGATTTGCTTCTATCTTAATTATTTCTTTTATGTTCTGTTTTGCCTCTTGTAGCTTTACTTTGTCATTGGCATGGAGATAGGCTAATACTTCCTCTGTTTTCACACTATCTCCTATTTTTTTGGTTAATACAATTCCGACGGATGAGTCTATGGCATCTTCTTTATTTTCTCTTCCTGCTCCCAATATTCCTGCTAGTTTTCCAATTTCTTTGCTATTTATTTCTTGTATGTATCCTGTTTTCTCACTTTTTACTGACTCTATGTAATTGGCTTTTGGTAATTTTTCAAGGTCTTCTAGGTAAGAGGTATCGCCACCTTGATTTTTTACTAATTGTAAAAATTTTTCGTAGGCTTTTCCATTTTCTATGTTTTCTAACATTTTCTTTTTGTTTTCTGCTAAGTCTTGTCCTTTTCCTGCTAGTTGTATCATATGGCTACCAAGTTCTAATACGACTTGCTTTATGTCTTTTGGCATATCTCCTTTTAAGAATCTAACAGCTTCGATAACTTCTAAAGAATTTCCCACCGCATAACCTAAAGGTTCATCCATATTGGTTAAAACACAAACGGTTTCTCTTTTGGCTAGTTTTCCAATTTCAATCATCGTATTGGCTAACTTCCTTGCGTCTTCGATTGTTTGCATAAATGCACCTTTTCCAACGGTTACGTCTAATACTATTTTTTGTGCTCCACTGGCTATTTTTTTACTCATGATACTAGAAGCAATTAAAGGTATACTTTCTACGCAGGCAATTGCATCTCTTAAAGCATATAATTTTTTGTCTGCTGGTGCTAGGTTTAAGGTTTGGGAAATCATACTAATTCCTATTTTCTGTACATTTTTAATAAATTGCTCCATGGCTATTCCTGTTTGATAACCTGGTATGGCTTCTAATTTGTCTATGGTTCCTCCCGTAAATCCTAGTCCCCTTCCTGACATTTTAGCAACTGGTACGCCTAGTGAACTTACTAAAGGTAATAAAATAAGAGATACTTTATCTCCGACTCCTCCTGTAGAGTGTTTATCCACAATTGTTTCTTGCAAAGTGGATAAGTCAAGTATTTCTCCTGAGTTTGCCATGGCTAACGTTAAATCGGTTGTTTCTTGATTAGTCATCCCGTTGATAAAGATTGCCATAATTAAAGCTGCTGCTTGATAGTCTTTAATATTTCCTTTGGTGTATTCTGTTACAAAGTATTCTATTTCTTGTTTGCTCAAGTCTTGTTTTTCTCTCTTTTTCTCAATTATATCAATAATTCTCATTTTTTCACACCTTTCCTAATTTGCTTTTTTTGGTAATTCCTGTTATAATTTTAAATTGTAACCTTGCCCAAATGGGTAAATAACAATTCTTTGAAGGAGGTGGTCCACAATGTGGGGAATTTCCGCATTAGCCTTGCTATTCTCTTATTTCTTCTGGTGCTTAGTTTCAATCTATCGCGAAGGAAAAAGAAACATCTGTCTTTTTTCTGAGGATTTAGATGATTTAGCTCAGGATTTATAAAAGGAAACTTAAAGCAAGGACGCACGGAAGTCTCCTTCCGTGTGTTTTATTTTACAAAGTTCTTTGTAAAACTTCTTCTGTGAATTGGACATAGCCCATATTCTTTAATCGCTGCTATATGTTTAGCTGTTCCATATCCTTTATGTGCTAGGAAGCCATATTGCGGATAAATTTCATCCCACTCTCTCATAATTCTATCCCTTGTTACTTTGGCTAAAATAGAGGCTGCTGCTATATTGTAGCATTTAGCATCTCCTTTAATTATCGCATCATAGGGAATTCCTTTGGTATCAATATGAGTTAAAGCATCTACTAAAATCAAGTCTGGTTTTACCTCTAATCCTTCTACTACTTTTGTTACCCCTTGTTTAGTGGCATTTAAAATATTGATTTCATCGATTACGTCTTGTCCAATAATCGCTACCGAATAACTAATGGCTTCTTCTATAATCGCATCATATAATTTTTCTCTCTTCTTTTCAGATACTTTTTTCGAATCATTTACGCCTTCTATCATAGAATCTTGTGGCATAATAACACCTGCTACTACCACTGGTCCAGCCAAAGGTCCTCTTCCTGCTTCGTCAATTCCTGCTATTCTTTGAAAACCTTTGCCATACAATTCTTTTTCCATTTCTTTTAGTTTGGTTAATCGTTCTTCTTCTTTTTCCTTCATTTTTACACCCACTGTTATTCTTCAATTTGGTCTATTTCACTTAAAGAATATTTTCCATCATATCCTTCTACATTATAGACTTCTACTTTGGCGTTCATTTCATCAAATTCGATGATATATTGCCCTTCGTCTTGTAATTTTTGTAACCCCCATTTATTCTTCGTCGCTTCTGTTAAGTAATAACAAGCACTTGCCTCTGTTACTTTTATGTGTTCTGGAAGATTCGTTGCTGGTTGTAATTCTTGGGCTTGTACATATATTTCTTCTCTAACGGTAGCGGTTTTAGCTGGTCTTTCTTCATTGGAAACAATTCCTATTTTAAAGTTAGCCTCTTCAACATATTCTCTTGCCTTGGCTTGAATTAATAATAAATTGGTTTGTAATTCTTCTAATTTTGCTTTTTTTATGGTGTCTTTTCCACTATAAATCCCGATACCTGCTAAAATAATTAGTACAACAACCGTAACGGTTAGCGTAATTAAAGTAATTCCTTGTTCTTTGTTTTCTATTTTTTTCATTTTTCTCATCCTTACTTATTAAATTTTTTCTACATTATATATTTTTATTTTCTTATTTTCAATACAAAGGCAAACTTTTTTCACATAAATTTCACAAATCTATTGTATTATATCTTAAATATATGGTATTAATATTAATAATGATTTAATTTTAGGAGGTTTAACAAAATGAACGAAAATGAAAATTTTAAAGCGGTTCCAAAAGCTACTACTTATAAGGAACCAAAAGTAAAAGTGGGATTTGGAAAAAGTGTTTTATTACCTTTTTTTAGTGGAATTGTTGGATGCACAGTTGTGTTGGGTACTTGCTTTGGTATTCCTTCCATTCGTAATAAAATTTTAGAAAACAATGGTAATAATTCTGCCACGTTTAATCACAATTCACAAGCCTCTGGTTATGTGAGTCAAACTTCACTTTCTAATTATTCTGATACAGCTGTTTATGCTGCCAATAAAGTGTTACCATCTATTGTAGGAATTAGTGTTGAATATAATGTCAATTCTCTTATTTCTATGTTTGGTAGACAACCACAAACCAATACCGCAAAGGCTACTGGTTCTGGTATTATTATGAGTGAAGATGGTTACATTTTGACCAATAATCATATTGTAGCTACCTCTTCTTCTGAGTCTTATTATTCTGTATCAGAGGCTACTAAGATTACGGTTACTTTGTTTAATGATGAAACAGAATATGAAGCCAAGATTATAGGAACCGATGAACAAACGGATTTAGCGGTTATTAAAATTGAAAAAACAGGACTTTCTAAAGCAGAATTTGCAGACTCTGATAACATTAAAGTCGGAGAATTTGCTATGGCGGTTGGAAATCCTTTAGGGATGCAAAGTAGTATTACGTGTGGGGTTGTTAGTGCGGTTAACCGTGAAGTAACTGACTCTGATGGAAAGAAATTTACTTTAATTCAAACCGATGCTGCTATCAATTCTGGTAATAGTGGCGGCGCTTTGGTAAATAGTGAAGGAAAAGTAATTGGTATCAATACCTTAAAGCTTTCTGGTACTGGTATTGAAGGTATGGGATTTGCCATCCCAATCAATAGTACGACTGATATTTCTTCTCAATTAATTCAATACAGTAAGGTAAAGAGACCTTATATTGGTATTTCTGGTATGGATTTAACGGAAAGTACAGCTAAAGCTAACAAATTAGTGGTTGGTATCTATGTAAAGGCAGTTGATGATTTTTCTGCTGGTGAAAAAGCAGGTATCAAAATCGGAGACGTTATTATTGAGGCTGATGGTAAGAAAATTACTAAAATGGATGAATTAAATGAAATTAAGAATTCTCATCAAATTGGCGATGAGATGAAAATTAAAGTAAATCGTGATGGCCAAGAAAAAGATTTGACAATTGTTTTAGGAGAACAACCCTAAATTAATAAATTCTTCACTTTTAGTTCACACAATGGACAAATTTACTTGTTAAAATACGAATATAGTCAGTAAGAGATTACTGACTTAAAATTAAAAACATCCCCTTTTATTTTCAAAAAAGAAAGAGAATTTTAGGTTCTCTTTCTTTTAATATACAATTAAATCCATTTCACTTGTAAACGTTTCATTTCCATAAGCATAAATAATGTATAGTGTGTTAGGTGAAAAATAAAATTCTTTTACATTTTCTATTTTGTATCTATCATCTAAAACATTTCGGCTGTATATGTTATATCCTAAATCCTTTAAATCTTCCACTTTCTTTTGTTCAATCGAAATTTCATTTTTTATTTTCTCTTGTAGTTTTGCTTTATCTATATTTTCTATCCTCAATATTTCTTCTAATGTAATTTCTTTGTTATTCCTTAAGTCATAATTGAAAGTTTCTACAATTACTCTTTGGGCACTTGACCCCTCTTTTAAATTAGAACAAATCATTAAAGACAAAATGTCATTTTGTACATTTGCTACATATTCTACTGTATAAATAGTATTTTGGTTTTGACTTCCTAATATACTATTGGTTTTCTCTTCAAAACTACTTATCTCTTGGTTCATTTCATCGATTTTAGCGTTGTCTATATTAATGTATGGAATATGTACTTCTATATCATAACTATTTATTTTACTTTCTTTTCGCTCAATTTTGGTATACACAAGTGGTTTGTCTGCTTCTCTTTTCTTTCCATCATGACCTTCGGCATTTTCAATACTATTGGTAAAAATCTGCTCAAATTCAGCTTTTAACATTTCGGTTTGTTCTTCCGTTTTATTTCCCAATTGCGTCTCTTTTTCCACCCCAAATATTCTTCCAATGTCAATTCTTGCATAAAATTGTACATAACAAGCTACGATAATGGATATAACACATATGACCATTATCGTTATATAAATTACTATATCTCGTTTTTTAAAGGCTTTTTTCTCTGGTAATTCTACTTTCATTTTTTCTCCTTTTTTTCCTTTTTCTTCTTTATTATAACATTTTTCTTGGTCTTTATCAATGATTTTTAAACATGATTTTTCTTGACACTTTTAAAAAACCATCACTAAATATTGACTATTTAATCATTTTAAGGTATGATAGTATAGAAAAATTTTAACAGAAATGAGGAATTAAAAACATATGTTATGTTCAGATTGTAATGAAAATCCAGCCATACTTTTTTATAAAAAAATAGAAAATGGAAAAGAATCCATGGAAGGTTATTGTTATGACTGTGCTAAGAAAAAAGGTATCAACCCTAACGAAGTCTTAGCCAAACAAAATGATATTCTATCCAAAGATAAAATCAACTTAAGCGATATGACCAAACAATTCGAAAGTATCTTCAAAGATTTAGCAGAAAACATTAACTTAGAAGACATTGAAAATATAGAAGGAGCCATTACCTTTGAAAACGCAGACCCAAATGGAGATGAAGATGCTCCTAAAATTGCCGGAGCTGCTATCCCCCTTGGTTCTATTTTCTCCAATATGTTTCCGAACGGAAATCGTAAAGATAAAGAAGAACAAGAAGAACCAGTTAGTGGTAGAAAAAAAGTAAAAGTAGAAAAAAAGAAACCTTCTAAACAAAACAAAAAGAAGAAATTTTTAGACACTTATGGTACTAACTTAACGAACAAAGCCAAAAACAATGAAATTGATATTGTCATTGGTAGAGATAAAGAAATTCAAAGAATTGTACAAATTTTAAATAGACGTTCTAAAAACAACCCTTGTTTAATCGGAGAACCTGGTGTTGGAAAAACAGCAATTGCACAAGGCTTAGCCATCAAAATTGCTAACCAAAATGTGCCAGCTAAATTATTAAACAAAGAAGTTTATTTATTAGACATGACAGCTGTTATTGCAGGTACGCAATTTAGAGGACAATTCGAGTCTAGGATGAAAGGTATTATCGATGAGTGCAAAGAATATGGAAATATTATTTTAGTCATTGATGAAATTCATAATATCATTGGTGCAGGAGACGGTGAGCACTCTATGAACGCTGCTAATATCTTAAAGCCTGCTCTATCCAATGGAGAAATCCAATTAATTGGTACTACTACTTTAAAAGAATATCGAAAATACATTGAAAAAGACTCTGCTTTAGAAAGAAGATTTCAACAAGTATTAGTAGAAGAACCAAATATTGACGACTCCATTGGTATTTTAGAGGGTGTCAAAAAATATTATGAAGAATATCACAAAGTAAAAATCTCTTCTGACGTAATTCGCCAAGTAGTCATCATGTCTGAAAAATATATTCATGACAGATTTTTGCCAGATAAGGCTATTGATATTTTAGACGAAGCTTGTTCTAGAATTAACTTAGAAAACAAAGACTTGTACAAATTAGAAATGTTAAAACAAGAACTAAGTAGTGTACAAACCGAAAAAGAGGAAGTCATTGCGGCTGACTCAACTGAAGATTATCAAAGAGCGGCTGACTTAAAAACACGTGAGTGTCAATTAATTGAAGAAATTGATAAATTAAATAGCAAAATGAAACTAAAACAAATTACCATACAAGACATTGCCAATGTCATCGAAAGTTGGACTAAAATACCAGTAAAAAAAATAACAGAAGCTGAAACACAAAAATTATTAAACTTAGAAACCAATCTTCATAAAAGAGTGATTGGTCAAGAAGAAGCTGTTAGCAGTGTTGCAAGAGCCATCCGCAGAAATCGTGCCGGTCTTCAAAGTACCAAAAGACCACCATCTTTTATCTTTGTTGGACCAACTGGTGTGGGTAAAACAGAACTAGCTAAATCACTTGCCTTTGAAATGTTTGGCAGTGAAGATGCTATCATTCGAATTGATATGTCTGAGTATATGGAAGGTCACTCTACTTCTAAATTAATTGGTGCACCTCCAGGATACGTTGGTTACGATGACGCTGGTCAACTAACCGATAAAGTAAAGAGAAAACCATATTCTATCATTTTATTAGATGAAATTGAAAAAGCACACCCTGACGTATTTAATATCTTACTACAAGTGCTAGATGACGGAAAATTAACAGATAGCCAAGGAAATACGGTTAGCTTTGCTAACACCATAATCATTATGACCTCTAATGCTGGTTCTAACCTAAATAACAATTCCATTGGATTTGGTGGTCAAACCATCAATAAAAATAAAATCATGGATAGCTTAAAAGACGTATTTCGTCCAGAATTTTTAAACAGAGTCGATGAAATTGTAGCTTTTGACAGTTTAAATCAAGAACAATTACTACAAATTGTTGACTTAATGTTAAAAAATACGGTTCAAGCTTTAAAGGAAAAAGATATTCAAATGGAAATTTCTAAAACTGCTAAAGATTTTGTTTTAGAAAAAGGTACTGACGTAAAATTTGGAGCAAGGCCATTAAGAAGAGCTATCCAAAGATACGTTGATGATGAACTTTCTGAAATGATTTTACGTGGTCAACTTTTAGATGGAAACACGGTTGTTATTAATTTAAAAAATAACAAACTAAACTTTGAAATAAAATAGGAGAAAAATCATGTTAAAACATATACCAAATACCTTAACGGTTATCCGACTTTTATTGATACCACTTATTGTATTTTACATTTTTACCGGTAATTACATTTTAGCCTTTGTGTTTTTTACCATATCTGGTATTACGGATATTGCTGACGGTTTTATCGCAAGAAAATTTAATTTAATTTCCAATTTTGGAAAACTAATGGACCCTTTAGCTGATAAACTAACCCAAATTGCCACCCTTGCTTCTTTAGTGTTTACCGATATTATCCCTGTTTGGATTTTATTAGTAGTCTTTTTAAAGGAATTTATCATGATATGTGGTGCTTCTTTCCTTTATGGAAAAGACGTTGTGGTTTATAGCAAATGGTATGGAAAACTTGCAACGGTTCTTTTGTATATCGCCATTGTGATTTCACTTTTATTAAAACAATTTGAACTAACTGGTATTTGGGAACAAATTGATTTAGCAATTTTTGCACTTGCTTTACTTTCAACGATTTTCTCTTTTATTATGTATGTGAAGGATTTATACCAAAAAGGTTTTATTGATAAACAGGACTTAAAAAAAGAAGTGACGGTTGATAAAAAGGAAAAGAAAAAGAGGAATTCATAAAATTCCTCTTTTTCTCATTTTTAACAATTTTTCCATAAAGTATAATTATATCGTGCTGTATCCCAGTCGTTGCCTTCATTATATATCATAAAGGTCACACTTACATTATGAGTTTCCTCTGTTTTAATTTGATGCATGGCTTTTTCAATATTGAATTGTTTTACACTTGACACAAAAGTTACCTTTAGAGTACCTCGATAATTAGATGCCTCCTTTTTAGTAGCCAAATCAAAATACATTTCTTTCTTATAATATCCCATATATTCATTTGACTTATAAATCAAATCTAAATCGCCCTCTAACTCAACAAGTTCTGGAATTTCAAATTTCTCTCGTATTTCTCCAAATACTACATTTTCTTCTAATTCCTTTTCAATAATTCCTTTTACTAATCCCTTCATAGCCTCCGCCTCCTTAATTAGTTGTCTCTTTAATTTTTGTTCTAAAAATTTAAAAAAGATATATATCTTTTAGGTGCCTAGGATTTGTAGTATTCAAATCTTTAATATATATCTTTTCTCCTATCAATTTAATATTAATGGTCAGAACAAAATTTAAAGTTGCTTTTTTGTTATATTTATATTATAATACTTTTCGAGATATAAATCAAATAGATTTATTTTATATTTGCTATAAAGGAGTTTTATATGGATGTTAATTATCATAATTTTGACCTTAATCTTTATAAGGTATTTGTTACGGTTGCAGGTACTAAAAGTATCTCAAAAGCCGCAGAACTTTTATATGTTTCCCAACCTGCTGTCAGTTATAGTATTAAAACATTAGAAGAAGCATTAGGAGGTAAATTGTTTTTTCGTACTCCTAAAGGAGTTGAATTAACTCCAGAAGCTGAAAAATTATACGATTCTGTAAAAAATTCTTATCGTTATTTAGCCGTTGGAGAAAAACTTTTTATGGAAGATAAAAAGTTATCAACTGGAGATTTATACGTTCGGTTGTAATCCTAGCTTATTTCAAGTAGGATTATATCCCTATATTGCTGCATATCATAAGTTATACCCAGGTATTAAAATCCACATTGTTAGCAAACCCGCTTCTGACCTAGTTAAAATGTTGGAAAACCATGAACTAGATATGGTAATTCGTAAATTTGGTATGGAAACCTCTTTTCGAAACTTCTCCGTTAAAATCGCTTCTCAAATCACCCATTGCTTTTTTTGCAATGAAGATTACAAAGAATTATCTTTGAAAAAAGACGTTTCTTTAGAAGAATTATCCCATTATCCTCTTTTAGTTTTAAATCCGTCTAGTTATGAAAGAAGAGCCTTAGATAATGACTTTAAAAAACAAAATGTAAAATTAGAACCCATTATGGACTTTACTTATCATGCTCCTATTCTTTACCTAGTAAAACTAGGATATGGTATTGGCTACACCTTAAAAGAAACGATTCAACCAGAATTAGATAAAAAGGAACTTTATCAAATTCCAGTTAGCCAAGTTTCTTCTATGCATAATTTAGGAATTATTTATAATGCTAAATATCTTTCTATTGCAGCTAGCAAATTAATTTCTATCATTTAATATTAAAATTATTAAAGGAATTCAAATTTGAACTCCTTTTTTTATTCAAAATCTTCAATTAACTGATTTAATTCTTGTTTACCATTTACTTCAATTCCTTTTTCCATATTAATTTTATCTGTTTCTGGCAAATATTCTGTGGTAATTCCAGTCACTTCAAGTTCTTCTTTCTCGCCATTTGGTAAAATTTCATAGATGGTAACTTGCCCCTCTTTATCTTTTACCAGATAATGCTCTCCACAGCTTCCTTGCTTTTCTTGGTAAATTACCACTTCATTACTGGCAAAGCTTTCTACTTGTGCCTCTGGATATTTTTCTTGTATTTCCTCTTTACTTAAATTAACTAAGTCTTGTGGTAAATTCATATATTCACTTTTAGTATGACCACACTCTAGATAATATGTTTTTTTTGTTAAGGAACAGTTTGGCGAAGTTTTTTCTTCTTCCGTATTTGCTTTTATGGTATCCTCTAGTTCCAGTCCTTCATATTCATCTGTACAATCGTCTAATATTTCCTCTTCTGCTATTTGGGTTTCTATGTTTGGCATTTCTTCTTTCTGTTTAGGTTTCATTATCATTACGGCTGTCAGTATGGCTCCAAACATTACCATGATAGCTAATAATGTCACTATGATTTTGTTCATATTTTAACGCTCCTTTTTTCTACTTTTTAGTAGTATTTACAAGGTTTGTTAAATTTATACGATTGTTTTTAATTTGTTCTTTCATTAACTTATATTTCCTATATTATTTTATAACAGACCTCATCAATTTTAAATCCTTTTTCTTTAACTTCTCCCTTTATTCCTTTTTTAGTATTTCTCTGATATATGACTGTATATTCTATTTTTTCTTTATTCTCCTTAAACCAATTCATTATTTGCTCAACTGCAAATGATTTATAATATACTTGCCAGTAATTATTTTCTTTGCTTTCATCTGGTACAATTGCTATATATTTATCTTCATAATAATGTTTGTAAGAAGTTTTGTAACCTAACTGTCTTGCTATTGCTCCTATTAAATTAGAATGCGGTAAACCACTTTCTGAATACAATTTTAATTGTTCTGCAATATCTGAGGCTAAACAATAATCTTTCTTAATGATTATATCTATTGGGGATTGTATCTTTTTTATTTCTTCTAAGTTTTTTTCAGATAACAATTTTACCTTTTGAATTTCCTTTTCGTTTGTTTCAATTTGGTCTATTGCTAATCTCATAAAATCAAATATATTTTGTGGTGTTTCTACGATTGTCCTATATCTTTTTCCACTTCAATAAAATACCTTCTTATTTTTCTTCCCATTTCATTGTTTTCGACCATTGCTAATTCTTTTGCCATATCTATTGTCAAATAATAATCAATTTGTGGTCTTTTTAAGTTTCCAACCTTGATAAAATTATCATGCTTAAGGAAATCCATATTTTCAATGAACCATACTTTTTTATTCTATTTTTTATCCAATTTGCAAATTCTTGTTTACTTTGTAATTTTCCATATAATTCTCTTGCATTTACTAATCTTTCTTTATTTTCATTTTCATATATCGGTAACAACTCGTTTTGTATTATCCTATAATTCATATTAAATCTTCCCTTCTAATATTTTATTAAAACTATTTTAATCTTTTGTTTATCCAAACCTTTCCTTTTCCGTTTACCCTTATTGTAATTTCACCATCTAAATCTGTCCTAAACACTTTACCTCCAGTTTGCTCTAGCCTTTCTAAAACCTCATTATTGGGATGACCAAATGTATTATTTTTTCCTACGCCAATCAGTGCAAACTCAGGGGCAACTGCCTCTAAAAATTCTTTCGTCGAAGAACTTTTTGAACCATGATGAGCCACTTTTAAAATTGTCGCTTTTAAATCTGCTTTTGTTTTCTTTTCCTGTAACATTTGTTTTTCCGCTATTGCTTCAATATCCCCTGTAAATAGCATAGAAAATTGATTATAATTTAGCTTTGCCACCATAGAATTATTATTTAATACATTATCACTGATTAGCTTATCTTTCGGCCATAAAATCTCAAAATAAATTCCTTTTTCAATCGTAACTCTGTCGCCCTTTTTTACGACCAAAATATTTATTTTCTTCTGTTTTACCTTTTCCTTAAATTCCTCATATTGTCTTGAACTTTCTCCTTGTTTTGAAATCACTATGTTTTTTACTTGTAATTCCTCTATTACACTCAATAAGCCGACCCACGTGGTCTTGGTCAAAATGGCTGATAAACAGATAATCAATTGCCACATAGCCTCTATCGAATACATAGGGAATTAATGTCTTTCTTCCCACGTCAAAATCATCCTTTAGACTTCCTCCTCCATCTATTAAAATTGTCTTATTTCTAGGCGTTACGATAAAGGTGCAATCCCCTTGCCCTACATCCATAAAATAGATTTTCAAGTTTTTCGGAAAATGGGATAGGACAAGCACAAAAATTATCATTATAACACTATAACGCAGATACCTTTTCTTGTTTTCACGAAAGCGATAGCGAAATAAGGCAATCAAATTTTTTATTCTTTGATACGTTGCTGTTCTTTTATTACTTTGATAAATAAAATAAATCTTATTAAGTAACAAAACTACTAATAAATAAAAAATCATCCCACTAATATTGGGCGTTGGAATATAAATTTTAGAAAGTGGCAATTGACTAAAATGAGTGACAAAATTTAAAAAGTCTAAGCTAATGGATACCAGAATAAAAAGTGGTTTAATAAGAATACTTAAAAACGCTAAGATAATAAGAGGTCCTATGATAAAACTTACCAATAAATTGGTTATTAAAAAATAGATGCCAAAACAATTAAAATGATAGAACAAGACTGGTAAAATCATAATTTGTGCTGACAGACTAACTGCTACTAATTCTTTTACTTTTTCGAAAAGATGGCTTTCTCTTTTTCTTGGTATTTTATTTAAAATCTGAAGAATAGTAGGATGAAATAAAAGAATTCCTATGGTTCCTAAATAGGAAAGCTGTAGTCCTACATGACAAATCAAATAAGGATTATACATTAAAATTCCTAGCAAAGAAATAGCAAGGGAATTCCAAATATCGCTTTTTCGGTGGAAAAGTCCTCCCATTATCGTAATAATTCCCATGACAACTGCTCTTGTAATAGATGGCGAAAAACCAGTTATCAATATATATTGTACTAAGATAAAGATAGTGATTATCTTTGTCTTTTTCTTTCCGATTGCTTTTTTTAATAATAACTCCAGTCCTATCATTAAATAACTAATATGCATACCAGAAATGGCTAGAATATGAGAGATATTTGAGATACGAAACTCTTCCTTTACCTCTTCTTCTATGTCTTTCGTATCTCCTAATAAGATCCCCTTTAAAATAGCAGCCTTTTCTTTTATTAAGTTCTTCTCTATAGTTTCTTCCATTCTTTGCTTAATGTCGTTAGAAAATTGTAATAGGAAACTTTGCTGTCTTTTGTCTAGTATTTCTACTTGGCTTGCCTTCACTCTTCCTACTACCTTCAAAGTCTTTAAATATCCGTGCGTCATCATAGCCACCATAATTCCTTTGTTTTTCTGGCTTTTTATATTCTCCTTGGATTCTTATTTTGTCACCATACGCCAAATCTTTTTGATTTTTCTTGACTTGAATAAATACTTTAAAATGTTTAGAACTCAATAATTTTACTTGATATAAATGATAATATTGTTTTTCTATTTTCTGGCTTACAACAATGCCTGTTACTTCTATGTTTTTGCCATCTTGAAAAGCCTCTTCATAGTTTTTATTTTGCCATAAAACAATGGAATTCGATAGAATGGAACTTATGATTAGAATTAAAATTGTGTTTCGATTTATAATTAGTTTTAGATATCGACGATATCTTTTCCATGAAATTAATTTGAATTTTCGCCTTTTATGACGATGACGGTAAAAAACTTTTCTTTGTATGATAAAGATTGCAAGCATTAGGATATAACAAAGGACTATACTAAATGAAAAGTATAGCCCCCCTAATATACCTATAATATATCCTATTACTGCAACTAAAATTGGTCTTTGTTTCATAATTCTCCTTTTTAATTGCTTTTTAAATTACTCTTCTTGCTCCTAAATAGTTACTTGCCGCTTGATTTAATGGTACGATACAGACAGATTTTCCTGGTCTTGGTGCATGGATTACTTGACCTCCACCAACATAAATCGCTACGTGACCACTATAAATAACTAAATCTCCTACTGCTAAGTTACTTCTACTTACTGCTGTTCCTGCTCCTGATTGCCCTCCTGAAGTACGAGGTAAACTAACTCCAAAGTTTCTATACACATAAGAAGTAAAGCCTGAGCAGTCAAATCCTGTAGCAGGTGTTGACCCTCCATACGTATATTTTGTTCCTATAAATTGTTTTGCATAAGCTACAACAGATGAACCATTTCCTGATACAGGTGCAGTAGCAGTTGTTTCTTTCTTTGCTGTTCTAGTTGTTCCACTACTTCTTGAAGTTTCTTGTTTTCTAGTAGATAGTAAAGAAGATGAAATGTATCCTTCTTTTCCATTTACTTTTACCTTGCTCCACCCATTTGCTTCTGATAAGACATCAACTGATGTATTAACTGGTAAATTAGCTAAAATTTCTGATGAAGTGTTGGCTTCTTTTCTTAAGTTAATACTACTTGAATTTACATATAGTGTTTTAATGACGGTTTGTGATGCTGGTGTTTCTACTGGTTCTGCTGCTACTGGTTGTGGTTCTTCTTGTTGGATTTTTTCTTTTCTTATCCATCCTTTTGTGGTTTTAGCTTCTACACATACCCATCCATTTACGATTTCTATAACGTTTACTTCTTCGTCTTTTTTGACTTCTATTGTATCTGTTGCATTAATAACTGGTACGATTTTTAATTTTGTGTCTTCTACTATTTTGTTTTTTCCTAATTGGATTTCTTTTTCTTGTGTTTCTTTGTTTTCTTCTTTTGATGACTCGGCTTCTTGTTCTTCGGTTGTTTCTTGGTTAGAAGCTTCCTTATTTTGTGCAAATCCCCCATTGATAGTGATTAAATCTTGTCTTACATATCCTGTCATTCCTTTTGCTTTTACTTGATACCAATCTCCTGTTTTTTCGATGACTTCTACTTCGTCATTGATTGACAATTGCTCTAAGATTTTGGCATTTTCTTCTGCTGTTTCCCTAAGATTTGCTGTTTCAACACTTACTTTTGCAGTGTTTGCAGCTAAACTCATGTTTATAAAAAACAAACTGATAATTCCTACGGCTGCTAACATTACAATGCTTTTTATATTCATTTTACTTTTCATTTTTTCGCTCCTTACTAAATAAATTAATAATTTTTTCATCTGTCACGGCTCTTTTTATTATATCCCTAAAAGAAAATTTTGTCAAGTTTTTAAAATTTTTCCAGAATTGGTTGACAAATCTACTTTTCTATAATATAATATTCTCGCTTAATATTAAATGATTAAAACTTCTCCCCGGTAGTTTTAAATTGTTTAATAATAAAACCAAAAATAAAAATAGGAGGGTATTGTTACCATGAATAATACTACATATAGTGCAAAAGTCGGTGAAGTTGAAAGTAAGTGGTATATCATTGATGCAGCCAACAAACCACTAGGTAGAGTTGCAACAGAAGCAGCAAAATTATTAAGAGGAAAACACAAACCAACATATACACCTAATATTGATACAGGTGACCATGTTATTATATTAAATTGTAAAGACGTAATTT
>CANPIU010000035.1 GCA_947574235.1 uncultured Clostridium sp.
TATCCAAAACAAATTGCATATTTCTATTAAAGCACAAAATGTCAAAAATTGCAAGCACTTTTCATCGCAACTTTCGACATTTTTCTACTTGTTAAAAACTAGGTAAAGCTAGAATTTTAGAATAAATCTTCTAATTTATATTCCTTCTCTAATTTTTCATTAAAATAAAGCTTTGTTACTAACTTAAATTCCTCTAAAGCATCCTCTTTTAAATTAAAAGAATACAACTTTTTAGGTGGTGCTGTTACTGTATATTTAATAGCACTTAAGGTACTCTCACTCATTTGAATTATACTTGTATCCTGTTTTCCACAAGCTTCGCACTTGAATCCATTATCTTTAATGCTAAACCCTATCAAGTTCTCTTTTTCTCCACAATTCACACACTTCATAACCTGTGGCGTAAATCCCAAAATGCATAATAAGCGTAATTTAAACACACCCAATACCACATCTAAATTCTTATCTGTTTCTGAAATGATATAAAGTGTATTTAGCAACAATTGTAAAATTTTATAACAATTTTGATTTTCATGTGTTACGTCTTGCACAATCTTATTAATATGTACTGCATATTTGAGTTTATCTAAGTCAACCCTTAAATTATAAAACACTTCAATTGGTTCTACCGAATTAATATAATATGTCTGGGAACCCTTAAACACCAAATACTCTCCAAAACAAAACATTTGCGTGCCAGCCAAAAGAGCACTTTTAGGTCTTCTAGCCCCTTTGGCAACACACGAAATCTTCCCGTACATTTGGTGTTAGCACCGTAAGCATCTTATCAAAATCTCCCATATTACTCTCTGCCAATACAATTCCATTTATTTTCACATTTGCCATTTTCCAATCCTTCTCCTAAAGACATTAAAGAACGCCCTTCTATTTCCTTTTCAATTTCTTCAATTTGTTTCAATTCCATAAAAGTATCAATATTTCCTGTATTTTTAAAGGTTTCCCATGCAATCTTTTTAATCATAACCTTCACTTCCTTTATTCCTTTAAAGTTTTACCTTTAACTTTATCTTTTGCAAATTTATTTACTTTTATACATTTTTTTAGTTCTTTCCAGTCCCTTTTTGGTCCCTTTTTGGGACAGTCCCTAAAGTGGACATTTGTACTATTTTAGTTTAAATTTGTTTACAATGGCGTCATTAGACTGCCAATCTTCTTTTACTTTTACCCAGGTTTTTAAATTAATTTTTACTCCAAAATTTTCTTCCATGTCAATTCGAGCAGCTCTTCCTATTTGCTTTAACATTTCTCCTCTTTTTCCTATGATAATTCCTTTATGGGATTCTCTTAAACAGTAGATAGTTGCTTCGATATCGTAAATTTCTTCTTTTTGCTTGTTTTTTCGTTGTTTCATTTTGTCTACCTCAATATAAATCCCATGTGGTACTTCATCTTGCAATAATTTTAAGGCTTTTTCTCGAATTGTCTCTTCTGCTAATTGTCGCAAAGTTTGGTCTGTGTATTCTCCTATATCATAATATGCTGGCCCTGGTTTTAGGTTCTTTTCTATTTCCTCTAAGATAATTTCTTTGTATTTGCTATTGGTAGCTGAAATAGGAATAACTGCTTCAAAGTTATATTCTTTGCTATAAATATCAATTAAATTCAAAAGTGTTTCTCTTTTTACTAAATCTATTTTATTGATAAGCAAAATCGTTTTTCTTTTGGCCTCTTTTATTTTCTCTAAAATGATACTGTCTCCTCTTCCAATTTCTGTGCTAGTTGCTTCAATTAAAAATAAAACGATATCACTATCTGGAATACTTGAAAAAGAGGTTTCAACCATAGTTTCATTTAACTTTGTTTTTGGTTTGTGAATACCTGGCGTGTCTGTAAAAATGATTTGGCTATTTTCACGATTAACAATCCCTTTAATTGCTGTTCTGGTTGTTTGTACTTTATTGGCAATGGCTGCTACTTTTTCTCCTACTAATAAATTTAGTAAAGTTGATTTTCCTACATTGGTTCTTCCTATTAATGTTACAAATCCTGATTTAAATTCCTTTTCCATACTTTTTCTCCTTTTAGTTAGTGTCCTTTTTTGGGACAGGCACTAAAGTGGCAATGGCTTATTTGGTAGTAGTCCACTTTAGTGCCTGTCCCAAAAAAGCCCAAAATTGAATATTCAAAATTCACTACTGTTGTTTCTATTATACACTATTTTTTTGCTAAATTTGTAGAATTTGAATTTTTTTTACTTTTTTTATTAAATTTTGAAAGGAAGATTAGCATTTTTGATTGTTAATCTTCCTTTTTTATTCTATATTAAATAGCAAACTTTTGATTACAAGATTTAATATCGATAACTTTTAATACTCATTAAGCATAGGCTTGACGTTTTTTAAAGCTAAGCAAGTTGGTGATTTCGTTTTCTGTATTTTTTGCTTTTTTGGTTTTTCTTGCTCTTTCTTGCTCTAGTTCACGTTTTTGTTTTTCTGCCATAGATTGACAGATTGCTTTTTGGTAAGTAAAGTGCGTATCTTGTGCTATTTTACTCCAATTGTATTGATTTCTTACTTTATTTTTGGCTTTTTTGGTAATTTCACTGCAAAGTTTATGGTCATATAATAACTCTAAAATAGAGTCTGCTAAAGAGTTAGGATTTCCACAATAAGCTTTCATGCCATTGACTCTATGTTCTACAATTTCATTTAGTCCTCCAATATCTGATACTACAATTGGATTTTCTGATAACATAGCCTCTAAGGCGACAATTCCAAAAGGCTCATAGGTACTTGGAAAAACTGCTATGTCGGCTGCTTTATACATTTTTTGTACGTCTTTTCCGTTCATATATCCTGCAAAATATACTTTATTGCCAATTCCCATATTATTTACTTGTTGTTTTAATTCGTCTATCATGCCGCCTTTTCCACAAATGACTAATTTAGCATCATGATAGCCTGCTAATATTTTAGGCATGGCTGAAATAAGATGCTGAATTCCTTTTTCATAGACTAATCTTCCCATAAATAGTATGATTTTTTCATTATCCATGGCATATCTTCTTCTAAAATCATAGTCTCTTTCTACGCCACTAAATAAATTCATATTGACACCATTTGGTACAACATTGATTTTTTCATAAGGCAAACCAAATAGTCTTTGTAATTCATTTTTCATATAATTACTATTTACGATTACTTCTGCTGCTTCATAAGTTAGCATCCACTCTGTATCATTAATGTATCTTTGTTGTTCATCATGAATTCCACTGTTTCTTCCCGCTTCTGTTGCATGGATAGTAGAAACAATTGGTATATTGTAAGAGTTTTTTAAGGTTTTAGCACTATAAGCTACTAGCCAATCATGTGCATGAATCACGTCAAATTTTCCTTGCTTAGCTATAATTTCATTGGCTTTAGCAAGCATGTTGAAATTCATTTGCATAACCCAGTCAATGAAGTTATTTGGATTTATCATATAGTTATCTACTCGATATACTTTTACCCCCTTATCATCTTCAAAATAAGGTGCATCTCCATCACGATATGTTACCACTGTTACGTCGTGTCCATCCTTTAATAAGGTTCTTGATAAATCGTATACAACTCTTGCAATTCCTCCTACCACTCTTGGTGGATATTCCCATGTTAACATTAATATTTTCATGGATGTACTTCCTTCCTTTTTTATTCTCTTTTGTTATTTCTCTCTTTTTTGACATTTTTCTTTATCTCTTTACATTGTATCCAACTTTTCAAAAAATGTAAATGCTTTTTGCTATTTTTTTTATTTTTTTCTATTCTTATTTCTCTCACAAAAAATAAGAATTTAGGTTGCGTCCCAAATCCTTATTTTTACTATTCTTGATTTTCTTCTGGATTATCCTTTTGTGGTTCTTGCTCTTGATAGTTATCTTGTTGTTCTCCGTTATTTTCTTCATTGAACTCATGATTGTCATCTTGCTGTTGGTCGTAATTTTCGCCATCCTTATTTTCTTGTTCATTGCCATTATCGTTATTATTTTGGTCTTCTTGGCTATCGCCTTGATTGTTTGGTGTTTGTTCCTGAGCATTATTTTCTGTATTTTCATGATTGTTGTTATTTCTTGTTTGGTTATTGGTATTATTGTCAGTATTCACATAAGGTGCATTTACGTCCATCCACTCTTCGGCATCAATTCTTTGGTCATTTACGGTAATATAGTAATGTTTTTCTCCTCCTGCAATAGTCATATAAATATCATCTGCTACTGTTGCAATAATTTCGGCTCCAGATGAATTGATTAAAGTATATTTTTTGTCTTTAGAGGCTACTAATACATTATAGTTTGGAATGACCAATAAATTTAGAGCTTCTCTATTGTTAGAGGCAATATAACCAAATTTATCATATTTGTATTCTGTTAGTTGATTTCCGCTTTTATCGTATAAAGCCCAAAGATTTTGTTTTCTAACAGGTATCAAATTACCAGCTAAAATATACTTACTTTTTATGTTGTTTTGCGCAAATTGTGAAACGTTCATCCCTATTTCATCATTTTCAATATAAATTTTAATATTTCCTCTAATGTCAATTACGCCATATTGGTTGTCTCTTTTTACCACATATAAACCTGCATCACGGTCCATTACTTCAATACTGTCATACATAATTTGTACTTTTGTTTCTTTATTGGCTGACATGATGCCAACTTTTTTATCGTTTTCGACTAAAAAATCTCCTGTATTAGATAGATAAGTAATGTTATCGTATTTGGCTTCTAAGATAACATTTCCATCTACTGTAATTACACCATATTGGCCTTTTACTTTTTCTACGATTAAGTAATCTTTTAAAATAGCTTTTTGGTTAGCAGATTTTGAACTCAATTCTGCATATCCATAGTCTAATACTTGATTGGCATAAAATTTATATAGATATGGTAAGGTATAAATAATAATTCGATTATTTTCTGCTTGATAATTAAATCTAATGTTAAAAGCTTTTTCTAACCCTTCTGTGGTTACATATAATACTCCATTAATTGCTTTTACTGGCTTTTTAATATATTCATACTCATAATCCCCATCACTATTAGATAGGTCTAATTTATATATTTTATTTTGTCCTAATTCAAAATTGGCTATTTCATTTTCACTTTGTACATAGCACTTACTTTGCTGTTCCGATTTTTCGCTATACTCTCCATTAAAGCTCTCATATCCTAAATAAGCTGCCACTTCTTTAATAGGGGCATAGATAGTACCATCTTCTTCAAATACTAATAGGCTTTTTAGTTTTTCATTTTCTTGTCCATCTAAAAACAATCTCATAACAGTACTTTGGATATACATTAAATAACTAATGATACCAATAATGATGAATACTACTACAATGATAGCAGCTAATACAATTTTAGTGGTTCTCTTCTTCTTTTTTTCTTCTTTGTTTTGAAAGCTTTCTTCAATTAAATTCATCTTATACCTCCATTATTTGATATATCCATATTTTCGATAAAATTCTTCTCGGAAATTTCCTAAATTATCATGCTCTATTTCTATTCTAACTCTTTCCATCAAATTAGTCAAGAACCTTAGATTATGAATTGATAATAAGCGGTCTCCTAAAATTTCGTTGGTCTTTACCAAATGTCTAATGTACGCTCTTGTATAATTTTTACAAGTGTAACAGTCACACTCTGGGTCTAGTGGTCCCCAATCTCTTTCATAGGTTGCATTTCGAACAACTACTTTTCCATGAGAAGTCATAGCTGTTCCATTTCTTGCAATTCTAGTTGGCAAGACACAGTCACACATGTCAATACCAGCCATAGCTGCTTCGATTAAATAGTCAGGGGTTCCTACTCCCATAAGATATCTTGGCTTATTTTCTGGCAATCTTGGTGCTGTATATCTTAAAATATCTAAAAATTCCTCTTTTGGTTCTCCTACACTAATTCCACCAATAGCATACCCCGGTAAGTCTAAAGTTATTAAATCTTGAACGCTTTTTTCTCTTAAATCCTTAAAGAAGCCTCCTTGTACAATGCCAAATAGGGCTTGTCTATCTACTGTTTTATGTGCTTCCCTGCACCTTATAGCCCACCTAGTTGTTCTTTCCATCGATTGTTTCGTATAGTCATAACTTGCTCCATATTCGACACACTCATCAAATGCCATCATGATATCACTACCTAGGTCTTCTTCAATTTCCATAACCGATTCTGGTGAAAAGAAATGCTTGCTACCGTCTAAATGGGATTTGAATTCAACACCTTCTTCTGAAATGGTACGTAAATCTCCCAAGCTAAATACTTGAAATCCTCCACTGTCTGTCAAAATTGGTCTATCCCAATTCATAAATTGATGCAATCCTCCTGCTTCTTTTACAATCTTACTTCCTGGTCTTAAATATAAATGATAGGTATTGGATAAAATAATTTCTGCTTTTATTTCTTCTTTTAATTCCTCTGGTGTCATAGATTTTACCGTTGCTTGTGTTCCTACTGGCATAAACACTGGTGTTTGAATATCACCATGAGGTGTATGTAAAATTCCTCTTCTTGCTCCTGTTTGTTTACATTGATGCAATAATTCATAGGTTACTGCTACTTGTGATTTCATTTTCTCCTCCTTTTATTGGATGAACATAGCATCTCCAAAGCTAAAGAAACGATATTTTTCTTTGACTGCTTCTTGGTATGCTTTCATCATATATTCTTTCCCTGCTAACGCAGATACTAACATTAACAAGGTCGACTGTGGCAAATGAAAATTAGTAATTAACCCATCTAATATTTTAAAGGGATAACCTGGATAAATAAAAATTTTTGTATCGCCTTCTGCCTCTTGTACTTTTCCTGTTTTGTCTGCCACGGTTTCTAATACTCTACAAGAAGTAGTTCCGAACGGCAATTACTCTTTTTCCCTTTTGTTTTGCTTGGTTAATTTTGTCAGCTTCTTCTTGTTTTAGATAATAATGTTCTGAGTGCATTTCATGTGCTTCTACTGTTTCCTCTTTTACTGGTCGGAACGTCCCAATTCCAACATGCAAAGTTACATTGGCAATGATAACTCCTTTTTCTTCTAGTTTTCTTATCAAGTCTTGTGTAAAATGTAAACCTGCTGTTGGTGCTGCTGCTGAACCATTAATCTTTGCATAAACAGTTTGGTATCTGTCTTTTTCCTTTAATTCTTCATGAATATAAGGTGGCAGAGGCATAAGTCCTATTTGGTCTAAAATCTCATTAAAAATCCCTTGATATTCAAATTCTACTTTTCTCGTTCCTCCTGGCATAATTTCTAATATGTTAGCCTTTAATAATCCCTCTCCAAAACTTACCTTTGTTCCTACATGAAGCTTATTTCCCGGTCTTACAATGCATTCCCATATATCTTTTTCAATGTTATTTAACAATAAAAACTCAACCTTTGCTCCCGTTTCTTTTCTTCCATAAAGTCTTGCTGGTATCACTTTCGTATTATTTCTAACCAAGACATCCCCTGGCTCTAAATAATCAATAATGTCTTTAAAAACTTTGTGCTCTATCGTTTGCTTTTCTTTAGTTAAAACCATTAACCTTGATTGGTCTCTTTTTTCAATTGGTGTTTGTGCAATTAATTCTTCTGGTAATTCATAATTAAAATCTGATACTTTCATTTCTTACTTCTTCCTTTTCTTAGCGCAAATTGAGGACCGTACCTAAAGGTATTACTTATCTGTAGTTACTACGTTCTCACAGCTAAGGTCATCCCCCTAATTCCTCTTAAATTTATTGACGATATTGGCAATCAACTCTCTCATTTCTTCTATGATATTTTCTGGTTCTTTGAATACTTCTTTCATTACATAGGAATATTCAAAGTTACTGTTTTTCGCTGGTTTTAAGGTGTAAACTTCTGGTGGTAAGCCTATTTTTCCACTGGCTGTATTTATGTTTTTGTTCATATAATCAGTGTACCACTTCTTTTGTCCTATTAGGATTTCATTTTGATAGCCATATTTTTCGTAGTCGTGTAGTTCTGGTCTTGTATAACCATATTCTTTAGCATTTCTTTCTAAAGAGTGTAAAAATTCATGTAAAAATACTTCTTCTGGAAAGGTATTGATTCTTCTATCGTATTTGTAAATATAACTTTTTGAGTCGTTTGGTAATCGAATATTGGAAAACCCTATTCCATAGTAATCCATTGAACCTAAACCTATCCAGTCATTTACTTCAATGTCATTTTGGTGTTCTTCATCTCCGTAATCTTACGATAACAAAGATATGGTCATAATTATGAGCAGATATGGTATCTTTAATGTAACTTTCCACATTTTCTGCTGCTACAAAGTAACCAAATTCTTCATCATAAGATAATTGTGTTAATGGGGTATCGATTTGATAAACGTCACATTTTGCTGTCATTTTTCGATTAGATAGCGTAGCACAAGAAGCCTCGAACAAATTAATGGTATTTTGAATATCTCTTATGTCATTTCCGTGTTACTTGTAATTGAATTCTTTTGTTGTTGAGGCTTACGTCTGTATTTTTAAAGATAAAACAAGCAAAGTTCCAAGTATTGTTTTGTTCTACTGTTCCCTCTTCTATTTTAAAATCAGCAAACCAAGCTTCTCCTTTCGCCTCTCCTAAATTTCCGCCTAGTCTAGCACCAAGGTTTACTTCTTCTCTATCTTTACTATTAAATATTAGTTCTATTTTTTGCCAGTCTTGTGTTCCGGTTATCGAAACTGACCTCTCAGTAGTCCCTTCGATGGCAAGCCCAGCTCCTACCCCTGCTGTTTCTTCCTTTGCTTGTACGTTATTCGTTTTTACCATACAAGTTACTTTATAGGGTTGATTTTTCTTGACTTCTACTTTTTTATAGAACATAGCATCGTTATATTCTGGATTTTCTATTTTATAACTTCTTTTGTCTTCATATTTTGTTTCTTTGTCTCTTGTAAATCCGAGAGGTGTATAGTTTAGTTTCACTTCTTACAAAATCATTAAAGTTATTTTGTTGATAGTATTGATAAGCAAAAAATAAGATAACCAATAAAATGGCTAATGAAATGAAATAACTAATTCTATGTGTTTTTCGAGTTTGTTTTGGCTCCATTGCTTTTCCTCCCTCAATTATTATATATGATTTTGTTAAAATTAGCAACTAAAAAATAAGTCTAAGATTTTCTATTCTCTAAATTCAATAAAATCTTAAACTCTTATACTTTTAAATTAGTTTCTTCTTATTTTTTCAATTTCTTCTTTTGTAAGTTTAGTTACTCTTTCTATGTCTTCTATCTTCATTCCTATTTTTAAAAGTTCTTTTGTAATTTCAACTTGTTTTTTTCTTTCGCCTAATTCTTCTCCTTCTTTTCTTCCTTCTTCCCTTCCTTCTTTTATTGCTTGCTCCCTTGCACCTTCTAGCATACTTTTTTCATCTCGTATTGCCTTATCCCTTAGAAAGGCTAGTCTTCTTTCTGCGGCTTCTCCTGTCAAATATTCATATTCGTCATTCGCCTTTCTAATCTCTTTATTTTCTTTCATCGCCAATTCTACCCCCTTTGGATTGGTTTGACTGATAAACTGCATCCACTGTTCCAATTTTGTTTTTATTCCTCTTTCTTCTTTTTTAAACTTCGGTATTTGGATAAAATGAATTTCTAGTTTATTTGTCAAAATCTTATTTTGATAGTCTCTTCTTAGTCTAGCTATTTCGTGAAATGGTCCTTTTTCAAATTGCTCATAGTCTAAAATATTAATCGCAATTGTCTTTTTTACTTTTCTATAATCTTCTCCTGCTACTAAATTGTTATAATAATTTCCAGACCAATAGTACAGAGTTCTTTCAATAAAATTATTTGGATTTAACACTTGTATTTCAATGTTGACAATTGTATTATCATCCAAAATAGCTAAAATGTCTAACCTCCCTAATTTGTTTTGTTCAAGTTGTTTTTCTAATGTCACCTCTGCTTGTACTTCTACTTTCTCAATTGCTATTTCTAAAATAGCAATGAGAAAGTCCTTTAAAATGCTTTCATTTCCTTTTTTCGAAAATATTCTCTTAAATATGTAATCATTTGTAATTGGTAATTTTCTTTCTGTCATATTTCTTCCTTTCCATTTTACACGAAAATTTCTTTCTTGGCAAGAACTTTTCTGTAAAATTTTACATTATTTGCTTTTGAATTGAATATCGATTTTAAAACTTTTGAAATGTCATTTAATAAAGATAAAAATTTTGTAAAATAACTATCTACAAATATCTTTTTGTTTGGAAATTTCATCGATTTTGAAATTAAAATACTAAAATTTGAATTCTTTTTTAAAATTATTTTGATCAAATTGATTGTATGCAATATCCAAAACAAATTGCATATTTCTATTAAAACACAAAATGTCAAAAATTGCAATCATTTTTCATCGCAATTTTTGACATTTCTCTACATTCTAATTTTTTATCCTTCATTTTTTGTATCAGCAAAATCTAACATACTTAAATTAATTCTATCTTGGTCATCAATACTAATTACTTTAACTGTTACCATATCGCCTACATGAAGAACGTCTTCAATATTTTTAATTCTTTCTTTGGATATTTTAGAAATATGTACTAACCCTTCTTTTCCTCCGCAACCTAAATCAACAAAGGCTCCAAAGTTCATTATACGTACAACTTCTCCATAGTAAATTCCACCAACTTCAACTTCTCTTACAATATCTTCTACCATCTCTAAAGCTTGCATTGCTTTTTCGTTATCATTTGAATAAATAAAGACTTGTCCATCTTCTTCAATATCAATTTTAACACCAGTTTCTTCAATGATTTTATTAATCATTTTTCCACCTGGTCCGATAACGTCTTTAATTTTATCTACCTTAATTTGTGTACTTACAATTCTTGGTGCATATTTTGATACGTCTTCTCTTGGCTTATCTATCACTGGTGCCATAATATCATCTAATATATGCTTCCTTGCTTTTTTTGTTTTTTCAAAAGCTTCTTTAATAATGTCATAGGTTAAACCATCACATTTAATATCAACTTGAATGGCTGTAATTCCTTCTGAAGTCCCCCCTACTTTAAAATCCATATCTCCAAAGAAATCTTCTAAACCTTGAATATCCACTAACATGACATAGTCATCGTCTTTTTCTGGGTTCGTAACTAAGCCTGTTGAAATACCTGCTACTGGACGTTTGATTGGTACTCCTGCATCCATTAAAGACAAAGTACTTCCACAAATACTTGCTTGTGAAGTTGAACCATTAGAAGATAATACTTCTGATACCACTCTTATCGCATATGGAAATTCTTCTTTCGATGGTAAAACTGGCACTAAGGCCTTTTCTGCTAAAGCCCCATGCCCTACTTCTCTTCTTCCCGGTCCTCTGCTTGGTCTTGCTTCTCCTACGGAATAACTTGGGAAGTTGTAATGATGCATATATCTTTTAGAGTCTTCTGTGTCAATTCCATCTAATACTTGTTCTTCACTTATCATCCCTAAAGTAGCAATTGACATGACTTGCGTTTGACCTCTCGTAAATAAAGCGCTTCCATGAGTTCTTGGAAGTAAACCTACTTCACAAGATAGAGGTCTTATTTCATCTAATTTTCTTCCATCTACTCTTTTATGTTCGAAATAAATCATTTCTCTTACACATTTTTTCTCTAATTTGTAGATAGCTTCTGCTATATCTTTTTTGTGTTCTTCAAACACTTCTTCTCCCATTTTTTCGGTATAAGCTTCTTCAATTTTTTTGGTTAATTCATCGATATTTTTGTCTCTCGTTTCTTTGTCTTGTTCTTGTACTTTTTCTTTCATTTCTTCTTGGAAACCAGTTTCTACGAATTCATATACGTCATGGTCAACTTCAAAAGATTGATAGGCAAATTTGGTTTTTCCAATTTCCTTTTGTATTTTATTGATAAATTTACAAATCTTTTTAATTTCTTTGTGAGCTTCTTTAATGGCTTTTAACATAGTCGCATCTGGCACTTCATTCGCCCCTGCTTCTATCATGGTAATTTTCTTTTCTGTTGCTGCAACGGTTAAGGTTAAATCACTTTTTTCTCTTTCTTCTACCGTTGGATTGATAATAATTTTTCCCTCTACTAAGCCAACATTAACAGCTGCTGTTGGTCCATTAAAAGGAATATCAGAAATAGCTAAAGCTGCTGCTGCTCCTATCATAGCTGCTACTTCTGGCGAATTATCTTGTTCTACACAAAGTACCGTTCCTACTACTACCACGTCATTTCTAAAATCTTTTGGAAAAAGTGGTCTTAATGGTCTGTCGATGGCTCTTGAAGTTAAAATCGCTTTGTCACTTGGTTTTCCTTCTCTTTTTAAGAAACCTCCTGGAATTTTTCCAACCGAATATAATTTTTCTTCAAAATCTACGGATAATGGGAAGAAATCAATCCCTTCTCTTGGCTCTTTAGAAGCCGTAACATTAACTAATACACAGGTATCTCCATAACGTACTAATACGCTCCCATTTGCTAAACCTGCCATTTTTCCTGTTTCGATTACTAGCTTTCTTCCTGCTAGTTCTGTTTCATACGTTTTAAACATAAATTTTCCTCCTTCTTTTGGTTCCAAACAAGTTTAGATGGTAACCTCTATAAAGTGCTTTCGTTTAATAGCACTTTATACAAGCTACTTACCTAAATGCTTGCTTGTTGTTTTAGCTTGTCCTAAATAAGACAAGCTTTAAGAACAAATCGGAAAGCCTTAATATTTAGCACAATTTTAACTTTTCTCTTTGCTTTCCGTGAATTTGTTCGTGCGCTAATTTTACATAGTAAAATTGTGTGCAATGTAACTTTTATATATTAGGAAAGTCTGTATGACTTTTCTAATATATAAATCAACAAAAAGCCCATGCCAAACGCAATGGGCTTTGCTAACATTATTTTCTTAATCCTAACTTTTCAACAATTTCTCTGTATCTGTTGACATCTTTTTTCGCTAAATAGTTCAATAAATTTCTTCTTTTTCCTACCATCTTTAAAAGACCTCTTCTTGAGTGATTGTCTTTTTTATGGATTTTTAGATGCTCTGTTAGTTCATTAATTCTCTCTGTTAAAAGAGCAATTTGTACTTCTGGTGACCCAGTGTCGTTTTCTTCTCTTTTATGGGTATTAATGATTTCTTGTTTTCTTTCCTTTGTCATCGTTTTCTCCTTTCTCAAGGCACAAATGAATTTTTTCAAATTTACACCTTTATATTAATATTTGCCTTTAACCGAGCTTAAAGTTTGGTGTTTTTCTTACAGCTAAGTAAAAGGTACGTCGTTTTGACATACCTAGTATACTATATTTAGGAATAAATTTCAAGTTTTTTTCCAGAAAAAGTAAAGATTTATTGAAATTTTTTTCTTTTTCTATTTCTTTTTTTCAATTTTAATAATATAATTCTAATAATAATAGAAATGTAACTACATTTTCATTGTGAAACTCTTTTTAGGAGTGATTTAATATGAAGAAAAAAATTTTATTCAAAGGCTGTGGTACGGCCATCTCTACCCCATTTGATGAAAATGGTGTCAACCTAAAAGAATTTGAAAAGCTCGTTGAAAATCAAATTCAAAACAAAGTAGATAGTATCATCGTTTGTGGAACCACTGGCGAAGCTTCTACTATGACAGAAGAAGAAAAAATAGCAACCATCACGTGTGCTGTCAAGACTTCCCACGGAAAAATTCCTATTATTGCTGGTACAGGAGGAAATAACACCCAACAAGTAATAAGCTATTCTCAAAAAATAGAGGCATTAGGCGTTGATGGACTTTTAATTGTTACCCCTTATTACAATAAATGTACCCAAAAGGGATTAATCGAGCATTATAAGGAAATTGCTAAAAATGTATCTTTGCCCATTATTCTTTATAGTGTACCTAGCAGAACGGGTGTCAATATAGAACCTAAGACTTGTTTAGCACTTTCTAAAATCGAAAATATTGTGGCAATCAAAGAAGCTAGTGGAAACTTATCGCAAGTAGCAGAAATTGCTCACCTATGTGGTGAAAACTTACAAATTTATTCTGGTAATGACGACCAAATTTTGCCAGTCTTATCGCTTGGCGGTATTGGTGTCATCTCTGTTTTATCTAATGTTTTGCCAGAATATACCCATACCATGGTTGAAAATTTTTTAAAAGGTAATGTGAAGCAAGCAACTAAGATGCAATTAGAAGCAATTCCTCTAATTAAGGCTTTGTTTAGTGAGGTAAATCCAATTCCTGTGAAAGCTGCTTTAAATTTATTGGACTATGATTTTGGTATTCCTCGATTGCCTTTGACTAAGTTAAGTGAAGAAAAAGAAAAAATATTAAAAGACGAACTATTAAAAATGAAATAAAAAGGATGGTAATAAATATGTTAGAAGTAATGGTAAATGGATGTAGTGGAAAAATGGGACAAATTGTTTGTGATTTAGTAGAACAAAGTAAAGATTTTGTTTTGAAATGTGGTTTTGACCGAAATGTAACAGGAGAATTTGCTTTTCCTGTTTTCAATAAAATAGAAAATATTACAGAAAAACCAGACGTCATCATCGACTTTTCGGTTCCAGCTGCCACTTTCAATATCTTAGAATATGCCTCTCAAAAACACGTACCTATTGTAATTGCTACCACTGGATTTTCGGAGGAAGAAGAAGAAAAAATCAAGGAATATAGTAAAAAAATTCCTATCTTTCAATCGGCCAATATGTCTTATGACATTATGATTATGAAAAAACTCCTTCAATGGTTAGCTCCTTTGTTAAAGGATACGGATATTGAAATCACAGAAACGCATCATAATCGAAAGGTGGATAGCCCTAGTGGAACTGCTGAAATGCTTGCTGATAGTATCAACGCTTCTCTTGGAAATACGCTTCATCGCAAGTACAATCGCCATGACGAACGTGAAAAAAGAGAAAAAAATGAAATTGGTATGCATTCGATTCGTGGTGGTAATATCGTTGGAGAACATACTGTCCAATTTTTTGGAGAATTTGAAACTTTTGAATTAAAACATACTTCTTATTCTAGAAATGTTTTTGCTGAAGGTGCTATCAAAGCTGCTAAATTTCTAGTAACTATGCCAGATGGCTTATACCATATGGAAGATATGTGTTCTATCTAAAACATAAGAGAGCCAAAAAGGTCCGTCGCCTCTGGCTCTCTTTTCAAATTTTTATTCTGCTTTTTTATCTTCTTCTTCTTTTTCTGCTTCTACTGGTTCTTCTTTTACGTCTTCTACAGCTTCTTCTTTTACTGTGTCTACTGTTTCTTGAACCGTAACATTTTCTGTTTCAACAACTGGTGCTTCTTCTGGAGCAGCTTCTGCCTTTACTTCCTCTTTTACCTCTTCTACTGGGGCTTGAGCTACAGCTTCTGTTGCCTCTACTTCTTCTACTACTTCCTCAGCAACTGCTTCTTCTGCTAAATCTTCTTTAATAATAATTTCTCTGTCTTCAATTCTTGCTCCTACTTTTTCCTTTGTCTTAGCAGCTTTACCAACTCTGTCTCTTAAGTAGAATAATCTAGCTCTTC
>CANPIU010000036.1 GCA_947574235.1 uncultured Clostridium sp.
AAATTCAAAAGAAGCAAGACAAAATGGAAAAGACAGTAGAAGAAATTCAAAAGAAGCAAGACAAAATGGAAAAGACAGTAGAAGAAATTCAAAAGAAACAGGACAAAATGGAAAAGACAGTAGAAGAAATTCAAAAGAAACAAGAGAAGATGGAAAAGATACAAGATGAAATGTTAAAAACACAAGACGAGATGAAAAAGGATTTCCAAGCAATGGTAAAAAGACAAGACAGGATGGAACAAACACAAAGAGAAATGCAAGAAGAACTAACCAGAATTGGAAATACTGTAACCATAATGGAAAACGAACATAGCAAAAAGATAGACTTAATATTAGAAGTCCTAACAGGTCATACCGAAAAACTAGAAGAAGCAGATGCAAAACACGAAAGAAACCAAAAAGTAATTGACTTACATGGACACAGAATATATGCCTTAGAACAACAAAAAGAAAAATAAAAAAGCCTATTTTAGGTAAACACAAATAGGCTTTTAAAAAAATTATTTCAATTCAAGGATGGTAACACCCATTTCACCTTCGCCAAAAGTTCCTAAGCGAAAAGATTCTACATGAGGATGTTTTTTCAAAAATTGATGAATACCGATTTCTCAATTTTCCAGTACCTTTACCATGAACAATTCGAACATTTTTTAATTTAGCTAAACTACAATCGTCTAAAAATTTATTAATCACAAAAACAGCTTCTTCAACACTTAAACCAATCACATTAATTTCAGATTTAGCATTTTTTGTTTTTGAAATGCAAGGCAAACTATTATCACTAGAAGTAGAAGGTGTTTTATCAGTAACTTTTGGAGGTCTTAAATACTTAACATTTATATTCATTTTTAAATTCCCAATCTGAACTTGAACCTCGTTGGATTTAGAAACATGAGAGAGAATCATACCATTTTGCTTCAAAGAAGCTACAAAGACTTCTTGATTTGGCTTAATCGCTTCTAAGGGAAGAATATCCTTTATTTCTTCAGGACCATTAATATCATCCGTAATAGCTATAGAATGGATAGCTTTCATTTTAGTATTTAAGGTATTTCTTGCATTTTCTAAATCTTTACGATTGGTAAGAGACGACATATTTTTAATAATTTCAGTCGCATCTTCTTTTGCCTCTAGTAAAATATTTCTAGCTTTTATTTTTGCCTTTTGAATTAATTCTTGTTCTTGGCGCTTAATATCATCATTTTCCTTTTCCAAGGAACTTCTTAATTTAGTAATACGCTCTAATTCTTGAGAAATTTCAATTTTTTCTTGTTCAATGGAAGCTTTATTATCATAAATAGTTTTCAGCAAATTTTCAATATCAATTTGGCTAGAGGTCATCATCGATTTTGCCTTTTCAATAATGAAATTGTCTAAACCTAATTTTTGGCTAATCTCAAAAGCATTACTTTTTCCGGGAATACCAAGCAATAATTTGTAAGTAGGGCTCAAAGTATTAAGGTCAAATTCAACAGAAGCGTTTTGAAATCCATCGTTTACAAGAGCGTATTGCTTTAATTCCTGATAGTGAGTGGTAGCAATGGTTAGACTACCAATTTCTTGAAAATAATTTAAAATGCTAATGGCTAAATTAGCACCTTCTAAAGGGTCAGTACCAGAACCTAGTTCATCTACTAAAATCAAAGAATTTTCAGTGGCTTGTTTGGTGATTTCTACGATATTGAGCATATGAGAAGAAAAGGTACTTAAAGAGTCGCTAATGCTTTGATTATCTCCAATATCAGCAAAAATATTATCAAAAACATAAATACTAGAATTTTCATCACAAGGAATATTAAGTCCACTACAAGCCATACAAGTTAAAAGTCCCACAGTTTTTAGCGTAACCGTTTTTCCACCAGTATTGGGACCAGTAATGACTAAAGTATTAAAATCACTACCTAAGTCTAACGAGATAGGAACTGTTCTTTGTGGGTCAATTAAAGGGTGTCTAGCATTTTTGAAATGGATTTCTTTTTGACAATTAATAAGCGGTGTCGTTGCCTGTAAGGATTTAGAAAACTTTGCTTTGGCAAAAATAAAATCTAATTGGCCAATAAGATGAATATCTAGGGTTAACTCTTCTACATAGGGAAAGAAAAGTGCGCTTAATTCTTGTAAGATTTTTTGTATTTCTAGTTCTTCTTCTTTTTTTAGTCGATTTAATTCATTATTCTTTTCAAAAACAGAGATAGGTTCGATAAAAACAGTAGAACCAGCATTGGAAATATCGTGAATAAAGCCCTTAATTTGGGAACGATATTCTTCCTTAATCGGAATTACAAACCTTTCATTTCGTATGGTAACAAGGCTTTCTTGCACATATTTAGCATAAGTAGAAGAGTGAAGCATATCATTTAATTTGGCTCTAATGTCTTGTTCTAATTTTCTTTTTTCATTTCGAATATGTTGCAATGTTTTAGAAGCCCTGTCGTCTATGGTATTTTCGTCTACGATTAAACGAAATATTTTTTCTGTTAAATTCTTATTACTATATAACTTGGAAAATAAATCAGAAAGGATAGGGTATTCAGATAATTCTAAAAAGTCTTTTGCTAAATAATCTTTTAAATCTTGTGCTAATTTTAAAATATAAGCAAGATTTAACAAACTTTTAGGCGATAAAGAACCATTGCTCTCTAATTTTTTTAGTTTGATGGTAAGGTTATCGGCTATCTTAAAAAAAGGTGGAAAGCCTATACGATAAGACAAATTAACGGCTTCTGCTGTTTCGGCTAAAAGCGTAGTTACTGTTTCTTTTTGATGCTTTGGTAAGAGTTGCATCGAAAGTTCCTTTCCTTGCGTTGTTGAGCAATAATTGCTTAGCATTTCTAATATTTTAGTATATTCTAATTTTTCTAAATACATAAAAATCTCCTAAAACTTTAATATTTTGTTATTATTATAGCACAAACGAGGAGGATAAAACAAATCTATTGCAAAAAATAAGAACTTGTGATATAAAATAAAAAAAGAGGTGAAAAAATGATAAAGGCTTATGCAAAATCAGATATCGGAAAAGTAAGAGAAATCAATCAAGATGATTACTATATATCTGAACCATTAGATGAAGTGCAATTATATATGCTAGCAGATGGTATGGGGGGCTATAATGGTGGCGAAATAGCAAGCAAGTTAGCCATACAGACGGCCAAAAGTTATATTGAAAATAATTTTCAGGAAGTCAACAAAGATAAAGATAGCATTATTCAACTAGTAGGTAGCGCTATGGAATATGCCAATATGGTAGTCTATGAGAAATCCAAAGAAAGTAAAGAATTAGAAGGGATGGGTACTACTTTAGAAATTTGCTTAATATATAATAATAAGGCATTTATTGGACATGTTGGCGATAGCCGGAATTTATCGAATTCGAAAAGCATTTATGAGAAAACTAACCCAAGACCATAGTTATGTTCAAAAATTAGTAAAGGATGGAACGATTACCCAAGAAGAAGCGAGTCATCATCCACAAAAAAATATGCTGATGAAGGCACTTCGGATGCAATGCATTTGTTGAGCCTGATGTCATGGTAAGAGGGTTTCAAAAAGAGGATATTTTTGTGATGAGTTCAGATGGACTAACTAATTTAGTGTCACAAGAAGAGATATATAGAATTGCTAACAAAGATATCGAACAAGCACCGAAAGAATTAATTAAAATGGCTAATGAAAATGGAGGATATGACAACATAACAGTTGTCATTATCAAGAATATATAAACGCCTTTAAGGGGAAGGAATGAAAAATATGAATTTAGAAGGAAAGCTATTAGGAAATCGATATGAAATGGTCGAAAAAATAGGAAATGGCGGGATGTCTACGGTTTATAAAGCAGTTGACAAGGTTTTAAAAAGAAATGTAGCAGTCAAAATATTAAGAGATGAATTTACGACAGATGAAGAATTTATCAAAAGATTTGAGGCAGAAGCACAATCAGCGGCAAGATTGACCCATGCTAATATTGTTTCTATTTATGACGTAGGGGTAGAAGAAAATTTACACTACATTGTAATGGAATTGATACAAGGCAAAACGTTAAAGGAAATCATTATTAAAGAAAGAGGACCACTGCCATGGAAATGGTCTGTTAATGTAGCGGTTCAAATTGCATCAGCACTCGATATGGCACATAAAAATAATATTGTACATAGAGATATTAAACCACATAATATTATTATTACAGAAGATGGAATTGCTAAAGTAACCGATTTTGGAATTGCGAAAGCCGTATCTAATTCTACGATTACAGCATTTGGAACTACGATTGGTTCGGTTCATTATTTTTCACCAGAACATGCCAGAGGTGGCTTTACCGATGCTAAATCTGATTTATATTCTTTAGGGGTTGTTATGTATGAAATGGTAACAGGAAGAGTGCCATTTGATGCTGATACACCAGTTTCAGTGGCTTTAAAGCATATGCAAGAAGAACCAGAAGAACCAATTGAAATCAATCCTCATGTGCCAGTAGCGATTAATAAGATTATTATGAAGGCATTGCAAAAGGATACAACGCTAAGATATCAATCAGCATCAGAAATGCTTAGTGACTTGAAAAAGTCATTGAAAAATCCAGATGGCGATTTTGTAGAGGAATTAGAGTATGACAATACTGCTAGGACCCAAAAAATTAATATGGATGAGTATGAAGAAATAGAAGAGCCATCCAATACTAAAAATAGAAAAGGGAAAAAAGAAGGAAAATTTAAGACTTTTATTAAAAATCATAAAGTGCTAAGTGTTTTGATTGGCCTTATTTTACTATTTTCTATCAGTTTAGGGGGAACCCTAGCCGTACTTAATATGACCAATCCAGCAGAGGTAGAAATGCCAAATGTAGTGGGTATGTCAAAAGAGGAAGCACAAAAAGAAGTAGAGGCTGCAAAACTAGTATTTGAAGTAGAAAAAGAGGAATATCATAAAGAAGTGCCAGAAGGTTTTGTTATTTCACAAGACCCAAGCTATATGGAGAGATTTAACAAAGTAAAAGAAGGAAGCACCGTTAAGGTTGTTATCAGTAAGGGACAAGAAAAGGTGACAGTTCCAAATGTAAAAGGAAAAGAAAAAGAGGAAGCGATTAAATTAATAGAAGAAGCAAAGTTAAAAGCAGAAATTATTGAGGAAACGAGTAAAACGGTAAAAGAGGGATTTGTTGTTAGTCAGGAAATAGACCCAGATACCGAAGTTTTAGCAGGAGATACGGTAAAACTTCATGTAAGTATTGGTACAGGAATTAAAGAGGTTGCAGTACTTAGTGTAATCGGTCAAGATGAAGCAACAGCTAAAAGAATATTACAAGATTTAGGTTTAAAAGTTAATGTAACTTATATAAATAGTACAAGTGATAATGGAAAAGTTGCAAAACAAAGTATAGAAGAAAATAAAAAAGTAGAGGAAGGAACGACGATAACTTTGACTGTTAATAAAGTAGCAGAGACTAAAAATTTAATTGTTAATGTTGATGTTAAAGCTATTACAGGAGGTTATGTAGAAAGTGAAGAGAATACAGAAAGTAAAACAGTAACAGTTAAAGTAAATAGTGAAACTAGAACTGTTAATAAAAACGATACATGTACAGTAGAATTATCAGGAAAAGAAGGTACAGAACTTGAGGTGAAAGTAATAATTTCTGACCCAATTAAAGGAGATACATATAAATCTTCAAAAACAATAACTTTAGGGACTCAAGATACAATATCATTTACAAAGCAACAATAAAAATAAAAAAATTCAATTAGACAATTGCTAATTGGATTTTTTTTTAATATAATAAGTATATCAAAAATTAAAGGGAGGAACCATGCGAGGAATTATCATAGAAAACATTGCAAACCTATATAAAGTAGCAATTAATAGTAAAACAAACATAGAACCATTGCAACATAAAAGTAATGAAAACAAAGTGTGCCAAAAAGGTCCGTCCCCAGCGGCTCTGATGGATCCAAAGGCACAAATTTATGAAGCAACGGCAAGAGGAAAGTTTAAGAAAGAGGAAATAACACCAGTTGTAGGAGATTTTGTTGAGGTAGAGATAACAGAAGAAGAAAAGAAAAAGGCAGTGATTAATGAAATATTAGAAAGAAAAGTATATGTAAAAAGACCAAAGCTTGCGAATATTACACAAATTGTTTTTGTAGTTTCTAGTCAAAATCCAAAACCAGATTTGTTGTTATTGGATAAACAATTGGCCTTTGCAGAGTTCTTGGGGATTAAAAGTTTGATTGTGCTAAATAAAACGGATTTAGATGAAAAGGAAACCTTTAAAGAAATAAAAGAGATATATGAGAAAATAGGCTATCAGGTAATCGAAACAGAGGCTAAAAATCAAAAGGGGATTGAAGATTTAAAGCAACAACTTAAAAATAATATCAATGCTTTTTCTGGCAATTCAGGGGTAGGAAAGTCAACACTGATTAATGGGATTTTTGAGCAAGATATGACACAAGAAGGAGAGATTAGTCAAAGGAATAAAAGAGGAAAAAATACAACAACATCGATTAAGCTATATGCCATAGATGAAAATACATATATAGCAGATACACCACGGATTTTCTACATTTTCAATTGAGGAGATTGAAAGTAAAGATTTGGCCAATTATTTTGTGGAATTTGTAGACCAAATAAAGAAATGTGAATTTGTAGGTTGTACGCATATTAAAGAAGTAAATTGTGGCATTAAAAAGGCGGTGGAAAAGAAAGAGATTTCACAAGCTAGATATGAAAGGTTTAGTAAGATATATACTAAGTTAAAAGAAAGGGAGGAGAAAAAGAAATGGTAGAAGTGTCAACATCTATATTATCCATTAAAGAGGGAGAGGAGGCAAATGCTTTTTTAGCTTTAGAGGTAGCAAAGACAGATTATTTTCATATTGACGTTATGGATGGAAAATTTGTAGAGAAGGATACCTATGAAAAAATGTTTCAAAATGCTTCGTATATTAAGAGAATATCTAATTTACCATTAGATGTTCATTTAATGGTAGAAGATATTAAGGAGGCAATTGATGATTTTTTAGCCTTAGAACCTAATATTATTACGTTCCATTTAGAGGCTTGTAAAGATAAAGAAGAAGTCTGGAAAATGATACAATACATAAAAGACAATGGATGCAAAGTAGGGATTTCTGTGAAACCAAATACGAGAATAGAAGAGGTTTATGAGTTTTTGCCCTATATTCATATGTGTCTCATTATGACTGTGGAACCAGGAAAAGGAGGACAAACCTTTTTGACAGATATGGTACACAAAATAGAAAAATTGAAAAAACAAGTAGAGGAACAAAAATTAGAATTAGACATAGAAGTAGATGGAGGAATTAATTTAAAGACTGCTCCAGCAGTAAAAAAAGCAGGGGCTAATGTGCTAGTAGCGGGTACAGCCATTGTACTTGCCAAAGATTTTAAAGTGATTATTGATGAATTAAAAGAAGGTTAATCTTTAATAGACTAACCTTTTTATCTTTTCTTATTTTATTCTTTTACTTCTTTTTCTCTTAGCACTAAGCTAGAAACTACAATTCCCATTCCCAATACGGAAACGATAAGTCCTAAAGCAAAGCCAACAAAAGGAATTAAACCAACTAGCCATAAAACAACAGAAGTTGCAATTAACATACCGAAAATTCCCATTGTTTTTTCAATTTTTAATTTACTGCAAAGAATATTGTTAAAGGTGATAATGAACATGGCATTACTAATGATAATGATTCCAAAGAAGACTAGTAGTAAGAAAAATCCTAAAGTAACGGTAATTCCTAAAACAAAGAATAGGATAGCTAAAGTAAATAATACGATTGGTGTTAAAACTCCTAAGCCAATTACTGGTAAGATTTTCTTCGTAGTTAGAAGTGAAGTATTGTTCTTTAAGAATTTTGGTGCAAGCCATAAACATAGTAACCAAATAACAACAGCAGTAATTACATAAGTTCCTAACTTAACAAAAGCGTCTTGAATTGAGTTTTCTTCTAAAGTATTTTGTTGTTCAAAAGTGGTTTCCCCACTAACAACACCTTCTGGAATAGAAATTTCTTCTTTAGCAGAATAGTTTAAGTTACCATTAATGGCAGCACTAGAAGTGGCTTCTTCTGCATTTTCTTTCGTAAGGTTTAAAGTATTACAATCAATAGCTGCATTTCTTCCAATGGTACCAAAAATATTAACGATATCTGAACCTACATGGATATCACGGTAAACATACCCATTAATGGTTGTATTTTGGCAAGCTGCATATAAATCATATACAACACCATTAATTGTAACATTTTTAGAAGCGGTAAATAAGTTACTAAATATATAACCTTGTTCACCGATGGTTACGTTACCAGCACAAATAAAGGCATCTCCACCAATTTGTGAGTTAATGGTAACATTGTTTGCGAAAATAAATAAATTCCCATCTACAATGTAGTCAATGGTAACGTCATCACCAGTAAGGTATACGTCACTTTTTTTGAAATTTTCATCTGAAGTTCCAGGTGTATTTGTTGTTTGAGGCACGTCTGTTGAAACGTTTTCAGCAGTTGCTTCAGGGCTTGTTACTTCCTGATTCGTAACAACAGGTTCGTCGTCTGCTCTTACGATTGGTAAAGTAAGGGCTAAGATAAGCATAGCAATAAGAGCGATAATTTTAAGTTTGTTTTTGTTTTTTAACATTTGAATTCCTCCTAAAATTTTTAAAAATAATATCTAGGTAAAAATATATAACTTTATTGCTATTTTGTCAATGAAAAAATAAATTTTTCTCGTTATTTTTTGTCTGCTTGTGATTGATAAAATTGACAAAAAGAGTTAACAGCGCAAGTATCGCATTTTGGCTTTCTGGCTACACAAGTATTTCTTCCGTGCCAAACAAGAAGATGGTTAATATCTTTTAGAACTGCTTTGGGAAAAAATTTGATTAAGTCTTGTTCTATTTTTTCAGGCTCTTTTTGTTTTGATAATCCCATCAAATTAGAAATTCTTTTGGCATGAGTATCTACAGCAATTCCTTCTGCTATCCCAAAAACTTCTAATAAAATAACATTAGCACTTTTTCTGCCAACACCTGCTAAGGTGGTTAGTTCTTCCATGGTATGTGGTACTTCTCCACCAAAGTTTTCTAAAACTTGTTTAGCACATAATTTAATGTTTTTAGCTTTGTTTTTATAAAAGCCACATGGGTGAATTAAGTTTTCTAAGGTGGCTAGGTCAATATCGGCAAAGTCCTGAATAGTTTTACAACGTGAAAAAAGAGCAGGGGTTGTTTGATTGACTCTTTCATCAGTACATTGGGCAGATAACATAACGGCCACAACTAATTCAAAAGGGGTCGTGAAGTCTAAACTGCAAGTGGCGTCTGGGTATCTATTTTTCAATGCTTCGACAAGAGATAGGGCTTCTTGTTTTTTCATAAAATTTTACCTCCACTTTCTATTTTACAGGAAAATGGAGGATTTTGTCAATGTTTATCTAAAAATATATTTGACATAAAAAGGAACCAATAATCAGTATCAATAATATAATATACAAAAACAGTGGAGGTAATAGTAGTATGTTAAAATTATTTAGAAAAACATTGGCGATTTGTTTAATTGGCTTTGGTTTAGGAATTTTATTGGTATTATTGCTTCCCATAACAGGTTGGCTATTTATCATTGGCGTGGTTGTCGTTTGCGTTGGTTTTATGTGGCTTGCTTGTTAGACTATAAAGGAGGGAGATACATATGACAGTTGTCGTAAAAAAAGTACCGAAATTTTTGAGGGGATTTGTAAAATTAATATTTGGAATTAAAGATTAACAAAAAAAGAGCTTCTTTTAGGCTCTTTTTACTTTACCATCTTTTAAACATTTTGCACACACATAAATTCTTTTAGTTTCTCCGTTCATATCAACTTTAACTCTTCTTAAGTTAGGTCTCCAAGTACGAGCAGCTCTGTTACTGATATGAGAACGAGTAATACTAAGTTTATTTCCGTGACTTGCTTTTTTTTGACAAATTTCACATACAGCCATTTCTTAATAGCACCTCCTAAATCTTGATAAATAAATTGACTGATAACAAGTTTAACACAAAAAAATAAAAAAAACAAGTATTTTTCGAAAAATATTAAAAAAATTCCTTGCAAAATAGGAAAAATGTGGTATAATAAAAAAGCTATCGTTTAAATACAAAAACGAGGTTACTTAGGAAAGGATGAAAAAACAATGAAATGTAAAGTAGAAGAAACCAAAAATGCAAATGAAGTAAAATTAGAAATAACCATTGAGGCAGAAAAATTTGAAGAAGCCATCAAAAAAGTCTATTTTAGAAGTGCAAAATACTTCAATATACCAGGCTTTCGAAAAGGAAAAGCACCAATGCAAATTGTAGAAAAATATTATGGAAAAGAAATCTTTTTCGAAGATGCTTTCAACGAAGTAGCAGGAGATGCCTTAGAAGAAGCAGTCGAAGAAAACAAACTAGAAGTGGTTAGTAGACCGGATATCGACGTAACACAAATCGAAAAAGGAAAAGATTTAATCTTTACAGCAATAATGCAAACTAAGCCAGAAGCAAAGCTTGGAAAATATAAAGGTATAGAAATCGAAAAAATTGAGTATAATGTAACCGATGAAGATATCGAGCATGAACTAGGACATATGCAAGAACATAATTCAAGATTAATCTCTATTGAAGATAGACCAGTTGAAAGCGGAGACATTGCAACCATTGACTTTGAAGGATTTGTAGACGGAAAAGCTTTTGAAGGTGGAAAAGCAGAAGGTCATGACCTAGAAATAGGAAGCAACACCTTTATACCAGGCTTTGAAGACCAAATCATTGGGATGAAAATTGACGAAGAAAAAGATATTAAGGTAAAATTCCCAGACGAATATTTTTCAAAAGACCTAGCAGGAAAAGATGCTACTTTTAAAGTAAAAGTTCATGAAATCAAGAAAAAAGAACTTCCAAAATTAGATGATGAATTTGCAAAAGACGTAAGCGAATTTGATACTTTAAAAGAATTAAAAGAAGATATTAAACAAAAACAACAAAAACAAAATGATGACAAGACAAAATATGAGACACAAGAAGCAGTAATGAAGGCAGTTTGTGAAAATGTCGAAGTAGAAATCCCATCTGGTATGGTAGAGATGGAAGTAGAAAATGCGTTAAAAGACATGGAACAAAGATTATCTTATCAAGGACTAAAATTAGAACAATATCTTCAAATGATGGGAAAAACCGAAGAAGATTTGAAAAAAGAATATGAGCCTCAAGCAATCGAAGGAATAAAATCAAGATTAGCTTTAGAAGCAGTTATTAAAGCTGAAAAAATTGAAGCAACGGACGAAGATATTGATGAAAAATTAAAAGAAATGGCTAAGAACTATGGCAAAGAAAATGACGAAGAATTCCTAAAAAATGAAAATGTTAGAAAATACATAAAAGAAGGATTAGCATCAGAAAAAGCACTAGAATTCTTAGTAAAAAATGCAAAAATGAAATAAAAAGAAAAAGAGAGGTTGGGGAATAAAACGAAAAAGTTTAATTTTATCTCCAACTTTTTGGATTTTAAGGTGACTTCTATATAAAATAGAGGAAACAAGTAAGAGGAGGAAAAGTATGTTAGAGAAAAATAGTTTAGTACCTTATGTTGTAGAACAAACAAGCAAGGGAGAAAGGTCTTATGACATTTTCTCAAGATTATTAAAGGATAGAATTATATTTTTAGGAGAGGACGTAAATCCAACAACTTCTAGTTTAATTATAGCACAATTATTATTCCTAGAATCAGAAGACCCAGATAAAGATATCAACTTATATATCAATTCACCAGGAGGGTCAATTACTGACGGTATGGGAATTATTGATACCATGAATTATATTAAATGCCCAGTGTCTACTATCTGTGTAGGGATGGCAGCAAGTATGGGAGCCGCTCTTTTAGCAGCTGGTGAAAAAGGAAAAAGATTTGCGACACCAAATGCAGAAATTTTAATTCACCAACCATTAATCGGTGGTGGCGGAATTTCTGGTCAAGCAACTGAAGTAAAAATTCATGCAGACCATTTAGTAAAAACAAGGGAGAAATTAAATAAATTCTTAAGTGATAGAACTGGTCAAAGTATTGAAACCATCCAAAAGGATACCGAAAGAGATAATTATATGACAGCAGAAGAAGCTTTGAAGTATGGATTAATCGATGGTATTATGGATAAAAGAAAATAAATTTGAAAAATAATTAGCAAAGGGAGAAAATAGAAGATGGCGAAAAACGATATACCGAAAAGTGTAAGATGTTCTTTTTGTGGAAAAGCACAAGAAAATGTCAAAAAAATAGTAGCAGGACCAGGGGTATATATTTGTGATGAGTGTGTAGAACTTTGTAATAGCATTATTGAAACAGAAGTATACGACGAAGAAAAAGCAGGATATTCTTTAAACGAATTAAAAGATATACCAAGTCCAAAAGAAATTAGGAAAATATTAGATGACTATGTAATTGGTCAGGAGGAAGCAAAGAAAACCTTATCAGTAGCGGTTTATAACCATTATAAAAGAGTAGCCCATGAAGAAAGTGCGACCCAAGATGACGTAGAAATCCAAAAAAGTAATATCTTATTGTTAGGACCAACTGGTTGTGGAAAGACGTTACTAGCAAGAACGCTTGCTAAAATATTAAATGTACCTTTTGCCATTGCTGATGCTACTACCTTGACAGAGGCAGGGTATGTAGGAGAAGACGTAGAAAATATTTTGCTAAAATTAATCCAAGCAGCAGAAGGAGATATCGAAAAAGCAGAAAAAGGAATTATCTATATTGATGAAATTGATAAAATAACAAGGAAATCCGAAAATCCTTCTATCACAAGAGACGTAAGTGGAGAAGGTGTACAACAAGCCTTGCTTAAAATTATTGAAGGAACGGTTGCTTCTGTGCCACCACAAGGAGGAAGAAAGCATCCAAATCAAGAGTTACTTCAAATTAATACAGAGAATATTTTGATTATCTGTGGAGGAGCCTTTGAAGGGTTAGAAGATATTATTAAGAATAGAACTGGCGAAAAAGCGATTGGTTTTGGTAGCCAAATTAAAAGTAAAAAGGAAATTAAGCAATACGAAATATTCCAAGAATTATTACCACAAGATTTATTAAAATTTGGACTAATCCCAGAATTCATTGGAAGATTGCCAATTATAGCTACCCTAAAAGAATTAGATAAAGAGGCTTTAGTACAAATTTTAGTAGAACCTAAAAATGCACTTGTGAAACAATATGAAAAATTATTCCAAATTGATGGCGTTGAGTTAGTATTTGAAAAAGATGCCATTGAAGCCATTGTAGAAAAAGCGATTGAAAGAAAAACAGGAGCAAGAGGACTTCGCTCTATTATTGAAGAAATTATGAGGGATATTATGTATGAAATTCCTTCTAATCCAAATATTGAAAAATGTACCGTAACAAAGGATACTGTCTTAAATGGTGCAGAACCAGAAATTGTTATTAATGAGCAAAGAAACGTGCGTAAGCCAATCGTAAAGAGAAAAAGACAAATGCCAGAAAAACAAAATAAAAAGGAAACAGCGTAAAAAACTGTTTCTTTTTATCATTATTTATTTTATGGTGTATAACCTTCAGCATAGAAAAATTTACTAGTTTTAATTTTGGTAGATTGATTATTAAAGGAAATATGTTCTTCTTTTATAAGTTATGGCAATTTATTTTTAATGGCATATATTAATACAGCAAGGGGGGAGCTTATGAATTACAAACCATACAATCGACTAGAAGCAATAGCCTATGCCAAAAAATGGGCATTGGCAAGAAATCCAAACTACTACAACTTTGATGCTGTTGGAGGAGACTGTACCAGTTTCGTATCCCAATGTATCTATGCAGGAAGCAAAGTTATGAACTACCAAAAAGACATAGGGTGGTATTACATAAATGGCAATAACAAATCGCCTTCTTGGAGTGGGGTAGAATATTTATATCAATTTCTAAAAAACAATAAAGGAATTGGTCCGCAAGCAATAGAAACCATACCAAGCCAAATAGAAATAGGAGATATTGCACAACTATCCTTTGATGGAAAACAGTTTGGTCATACCTTAATGATAGTAGAAATAGAGAACAAATTTAGCCTTAATGGCATCAAAATTGCCTCTCACACCTTTGACAGTTTTGGAAAAGCAATTTCAGAATACCAATTTGAAAAAATCAGATGGTTACATATTGAAAAAGTAGCAAGTTAAGAGAAAATTAAGTTTTTCTCTATTTTTTATTTAGAAAAGATATGTTATACTAATAACGAAGGGGAAATGAAAAATGTATAATATATTAGTTGTTGATGATGATAAAGAAATTGTAGGAGCCATTGATATCTATCTAAAAAAAGAAGGATATCATATCCTAAAAGCTTATAATGGAAAAGAAGCCCTAGAAATCATAGAACAAAATGAAATTCATCTTGTTCTATTAGATATCATGATGCCAGAAAAAGATGGGATGGAAACCCTAGAAGAAATCAGGAAGGATAAAAGTATACCTGTTATTTTATTATCTGCTAAATCAGAAGACTATGACAAAATAGGTGGTTTGAATTCAGGAGCCGATGACTATATCACAAAGCCCTTTAATCCTTTGGAATTAATTGCAAGAGTAAACTCTAATCTAAGAAGGTATGTGAGTTTTGGAGCTTTAGACAATAAAGAAAATAGCAAAATATACCAGACAGGAGAATTAGTAATCAATGACGAAACCAAAAAAGTAACCGTTGATGGAAAAGAAGTTAAATTAACAGCAACGGAATACAATATTTTGAAATTTTTGTTAGAAAACAAAGGAAAAGTATATTCGATTCCAGAAATTTACGAAAATGTATGGAAAGAAGAAGGCTTTGGAGCAGAAAATATCATTGCTGTACACATAAGACATATTCGAGAGAAAATCGAAATCAATCCCAAAGAACCAAGATACTTAAAGGTGATATGGGGGATAGGATATAAAATCGAAGCAGAGTGAGGTGCATTGGGGACGTGTTTTTTTTTTAAAAAAAATTGAAAAAAAAAAAAACACCCAGAAAACACCGATTGATGATAAAATTGTAAATTGTAGTAAATAAAATG
>CANPIU010000037.1 GCA_947574235.1 uncultured Clostridium sp.
ATGTACGTTTAAGAAAAGTAAATTCAGAAAACAGAATGAAAGCTGTTGCTTCTGTAACATTCGATAACGAATTCGCAGTACACGATATCAAAGTTATCGAAAGCCAAAATGGATTATTCATAGCTATGCCAAGCAGAAAAACTCCAAACGGAGAATTCAAAGATATAGCTCATCCAATCAATGCTGAAACGAGAGAAAAAATTCAAAAAGCTATTTTAGAAGCTTATGAAGCTCCAGAAGCAGAAGAATCAGCAGAATAATGAATAGAAATTTAAAAAGCACTTTTTAAAGGTGCTTTTTTGTATAGTAGAAACTTTAATAAAAATTTAGTTAAGTATTGAAGGAAAATTAGAACAAAAAACTTGAAAAAAAGCGAAAAACGCGTTAAAATAGATGAGAATTAAAATCAAAAGAAAGTAGGAAAAGTAAACATGTATATCATAATAGGGCTAGGAAACCCAGAAAAAGATTACAGCAATACCAGACACAATATGGGATTTCAAGTCATTAATAAATTAGCCAGAGAATACGAAATCCAAATAACCAAAAGTAAATTCAAAGGTCTATACGGAAATGGTGTGATTGAAGGAGAAAAAGTCATCTTATTAAAGCCACAAACCTTTATGAATTTAAGTGGAGAAAGTGTAAAAGAAATACTAGAATTCTACAAAATAGACGAAGGGCAAATCATCGTTATTTATGATGACATTGATATTGAGCCAGGTACCATTAAAATGGGAAAAACAGGAGGACCAGGTACACACAATGGCGTAAAATCAGTCGTACATGAATTAAACACACAAAACTTTAAAAGAGTAAGAGTAGGAATTGGGATGCCAGAGAAAAAGGAAGACCTGATTGAATATGTAATAGGACCAATTCCAGAAGAAGACAAAGAACTCTTAGAAAAAGGAACAGAATTAGCCAAAGAAGCAGTGATTGAAATCATAAGAAACGGAATTGATATAGCAATGAACCAGTTTAATAGGAGGAACTAATATGACAGAAATTATAATCCAAACCAACAAGCAAGAAAAGCAAATAGCCTTAATTGAAAATGGAAAATTAATCGAATATTATGAAGAAGATAAAGAATATAGAAGAAGAGAAGGCAATATCTATATAGGAATTGTAAAAGATATCATCAGTGGGATGCAATCTGCTTTTGTTGATATTGGAACCGAAAAAAATAGTTTTATTCATTTGAAAGACATTATGCCCAAAATAGATGAGACCAAAGAAAAGCTAGATGAAAGTGTAGAAATTAGCCAGTTGATAAAGAAAAATCAAAAGCTATTAGTCCAAGTGAAAAAAGATAGTAACGATAAAAAAGGGGCTAGAGTATCTTCTCATATTAATCTACCAGGCAAATACATTGCCTTACTTCCCAACACAAATATTGTGACCATTTCACAAAAAATAGAAGACAAAAAAGAACAAGAAAGACTGATTCAATTAGTCAAAGAAAATTTAAGTGATGGAAATGGAGCCATCATTAGAACTTCAGCACAAAATAAAGAAAAAGAAGTAATAGAAGACATTAAAAAAGTGGAAAAAAAGTGGAATACTATTATGCAAACGAGTATTAATCCAGAACTAAAAGAAGCACAATTATTATATAAAAGCGAAAATATCCTTGAAAAAATGCTAATGGATTTAGCAGACGAAACCATTGAAAAGATTACCGTAAATGACTTAAGGATTCAAAAGGAATTAGAAGATTTTAAAGCTGAAAATCAAGAATATAGCAATTTAAAAATAGAATATCAAGAAAAAGAAAACCTACTAGATATTTATGATTTAGCAAAACAAATCGAAAAAAGACAAAACCGAAAAATTTGGCTAAAATGTGGAGGGTTTATTACCATAGATAAAACAGAGGCCCTAACTGCCATTGACGTAAATACAGGCAAATATACAGGAAATCAAAGTTTAGAGCAAACCGTTTATAAAGTCAACAAAGAAGCCACCATAGAAATTGCTAAACAACTACGCCTAAGAGATATTGGTGGAATTGTAATTATCGATTATATCGATATGAATTGTGATGAAGATAAGGCAAAAATTCAAACCCTTTTAGAAGCAGAATTGAAAAAAGACAGAAGTAAAACACAAGTAGAAGGCTTTACCAAACTAGATTTAATGGAACTGACAAGAAAACATATTTGTAGCCATAAAGACTAGACCATAAAGAAAGAGGAAAAATAGATGAAGGTAGGATTTATCAATTTAGGATGCAGTAAAAATCTAATTGATACAGAAGTAACCATAGGACATTTTAAGAAAAATGGATATGAAATTGTAAACGACGAAACCAAAGCAGAAATAATGGTAATTAATACTTGTGGTTTTATTGATGATGCCAAAGAAGAAGCGATTAATACCATTTTAGAGATGGCTGAGTACAAGAAAAATAAATGCCGTTACTTAATTGTTATGGGATGCTTAGTACAAAGATATGGCGATGAATTAATCAAACTATTGCCAGAAGTGGACTTGTTTATCAAGATTGAAGACTATGACAAATTATGGGACAAGATAGAAGATTTAATAAAAAGACAAATGGTAAGTAATCCTAAAAGTAAAGCCAGTAAAAAAATAACACAAATCCAAGCCATGCCAATGTTAACGCAAGAAGAATTCTTAAATAGAACCATTACGACAGGTTCTAATTATGCTTATCTAAAAATTGGAGAAGGGTGTAGCAACAAATGTACTTATTGTGCCATCCCCTATATTAGAGGTCCTTTTGTTAGCAGAAAAAAAGAAGACATACTACAAGAAGCCAAGCAATTAGCCAAACAAGGCATCCAAGAATTAATTGTCATTGCACAAGATACCACTAAATATGGTGTGGATTTATATGGAGAAAGTAAATTAGCAGAATTGTTAAATCAATTAAGCCAGATAAAAGAAATTAAATGGCTTCGCTTTCTATATGCTTATCCAGAAGGAATCACAGACGAATTAATCGAAGAAGTTGCAAGTAACCCAAAAATAGTACACTATTTTGATATACCAATTCAACATATAGCAGATACGATTTTGAAAAAAATGAACCGACGAACTTCTAAAAAACAAATTGAAACTTTGCTCACAAAACTAAGAAATAAAATACCTGACGTAACCCTAAGAACCAGTTTGATTGTTGGATTTCCAGGCGAGACAAAAGAGGATTTTTTAGAATTACTACAATTTGTAGAACAAGCAAAATTCGATAAACTAGGTACTTTTATGTATTCCAAAGAAGAAGGGACACCAGCCGAAAAATTACCGAACCATATTCATGGCAATACTAAAAAAAGTAGATATCGCCAAATTATGAAGCTTCAACAACAAATTTCAAGACAAAATTTAGAAAAGAAATTAAATCAAGAATATGAAGTGCTGGTAGAAGATATAACTTTTGACGGGAAATATTATGTTGGAAGAACGAAGCAAGACGTACCAGAAATGGACGGAAATGTTTATATTAAAGCAGAAGATATGCCAAAAGATAAGGTAATCAATCATTTGGTAAATTGTAAAATAACAAAGGTAAGTGACTATGACTTGATGGGAGAGTTTTGCTTGGAAAGGGATGAAAAAGAAAATGCAAATTTTAGGTAAAGTAGTCATACAAAACGAGGAAAAAGAAATTGCCATAAAAGAAGAAGATGCATTTTTTAAATATTATAGTTTGGAATTAGTGGGAGCCTATGCACCACAGATAAAGGAGCAGAAGATTATTTTTAAAAAGAATAATCTTTTTTCAGATGAAATGAAAAGAGAAATAGTAAGTTTGGCAAACCAAAAAGTTACGATGATTATGTTGCAAGAAAAAAACTTGTTTCAATCAATAGGAGAAATCAATTGTGAGGGAAGCACAAGAGAGATTGTTGTAAAAAAAGAAGGAGAAATCTTAAAATATTATTATTTAAAATTAATTGGTGTGTATACGCCTAAAATACCAGGAGAAACCATTATTTTTAAGCAAGATAGCTTAGAAAATGCAGTAGCAGATGATAGCAAAGACAATCAGCAAAGAAGTAATCTAGCACCATTAGAAAAGGAAAAAATAAAAGAATTCTTAGAACAAATCAAAATACTGAATATTTTAGATAGAATACAGGCAAAAGAAAGAAGTTTTGGTGGAAGAACTAGTTATCATGCGAATAAGAAAATAGAAGAAAAACAACCCCAAAAGCAAAAGAAGGAACTAAGAAAACAGCCGACTAAACAGCAAGAAAAGATAGAGAATAAGGAAAAGGATATTAATATTAAACAAAAGGTAGATATGAATACGAGAGTTACGGATATGAGTAACTTAGAGCAAGTGTTAGAAAAAAATAAGAAATTGCCAGAATTAGAACATGGGGACGAGCCTTTGAAAATGGGAATTGTAGAATCGGATGACGTAAAAGATTTAAAAAATGAAAAAGGAGAAAAAGAAGAAGGGCATAGTTCTCGCTATGAAGCGGTCATTACAACGAAACAAGGAAAAGTAAAAACATTAGCGTTAGAAAACGATACACAAGAAGGGACCAATCCTTTCGAAAAAAATTATCAAGTAAAACAAGATAAATCGGTAAGAAGCGGAGACGTTTTAACCAGACTACAAGTAGGAGAAGGAAGTATTGGCATTGAAAAAGGGCAATATGGCGAAGTAGAAGTATATCACTCTCCTAGAAAGACAATTGGAGGAAAAGGAATAGAAGGAAATAAAAGTTTAGATAGGCAGTTAGAAACTGCTAATGCTAAAAATACGTTAGAAGGAACCAATATAGAAACTTTAAAATTAGCGCAAGAGTATAAGGATGGTTACCGTAGTGTAGAACAAGGATACCAAGAAGTAGAAAAACACCAAGAAAAATATCCAAATTGTGAACCAAAAACAGCAAAAGATTTAGATGGAGATGATAACACACAGTCTCATCAACATAATAAACAAAATAATTTACAAAATACAGAGGACTATGTACAATTATCCTCTGGAGAGAAAGTAACCTATCAAGAATTAGCAAGCAGATGGGGCTTTTATAAAGATGGAAAGCCGGATGCAGCCTATATAAAGGAGAAATTTGCCCAAAAAGAGCAAGCAGATAAAACACCAGAAGACGTAATAGAAGAACTAGATGAAGAATACGAAGACCCAAGAGCCCCTGAGCAGTCAAAATGAGACAAGAGGGACAGGTCTCATTTGTCTCACATTTTTTGGTTAAGAGCGCCAAAAGAAGCCAGAAGGGACGAACCCTTTCTGGCACCATGTTTAGATAGGATTAACATGCACGACTGTTTTATAAATTTTATCTAATCCATTGACTGTGTTTTCAAGATTATCGGCTAATTCGTGACTTTCAAAAGTAGTCATATTACCATCTAGTGCAATGGTTAAAAATACTAAATATTTATCACCCACAGGGGTAGAGACGATATCTTCTATCCCTTTTATTTCTTGATAACTATGCACAATATCTAAAATTAGGTCTTTGGTTTTATCATCGACACTAATATCCATTAAAACATTGTAGCTTTCTAGAAAAATAGTAATTCCTGTATAGCAAATCCAAAGGGAAATACCAATACCAACGATACCATCAAACCAGTAAATGCCAACTAGTGTAAGTAAAACAGAAAGCAAGGTAAAAGTCGTTACAATACAGTCATTTTTATGGTCTTTCATATTAGCTTCTAGTAAAATGTTAGGGTGTTTCGTATAGGCATATTTGGTGTAAATAAAAAGTCCTAGTTTGGTTACAATGGTTGCGATACATACGGCTACTAAGAACCAAGAAAATTGAAGTTGACTATTAGTGGCAAGTGTAACAATAGAGTCATATAATAGTTTGCTAGCCACAAAAATCATGGAAATACTAATAAACATAGAAAAGAGATATTCTGCTTTTCCATGACCTAAATTGTGGTCTTCATCGTTAGGGACACTTGCAATTTTATTACCAATGAAGGTCATAAGAGAAGCAAAGATATCGCCAGCACTGTTAAAACTGTCAGCTATCATCGCTTGACTTCGACTCATAAAGCCAACAATGGCTTTAATAATTAGTAAAAAAAGGTTTCCGATAATTCCATAAATTCCTGCTCTTTTGGTTATTACAAATTTTTCGTCCATTTTAAAATCAACTCCGTTTTTAATATTCTTATGATTATACCATACAAAATAGAAATAAAACAAGTAGTTGCAAAAAAATGACAAGCATGGTATAATTTAATAGTAGTACAAAAGGAAAAACTAAAAGAGGGGTAATAAAATGAGCATATTTGCTATGATATATATATTAATATTTGTGATATTTGCCTTAGTAGCCTATGCTATTTTGCAAATCAAATTATTTGGTATGAAAGTAAAAGACTTTTGGACCTTTATTGAAGCAAACCAAATGTTGGATAAATTGTATAAATTTGCTAGACAATATGAGAACATGTCGCCACAAGAGCAATTAATTTACTTATCAGAAGCGGAAAAGATATTTAAAGCGTTTGATAAGGTACCAGATAGTTTATGGGAAGAAGAATACGATAAATACAAGACCGTGGTATCGAAATATAAAGATATTAAAATGATACGTTGGGCGGAAGAAAATAAATAAGATATTAAAAAGAACCAGTCTATTTAAATGATTTTATTAAAAGAACTGGTTCTTATTATTTTTTAAAACGGAAATTATATTCTAATAATCAATAAACTTAAAAAAACATAAGCATAACGAATGGGTTGTTTCACAAATAGGCGAGATTTTATCACGCTAAAGGACTCTGATAAAGCACAATATTTATCAACTAATGTTAAAACAAAGCCTTCCATAGATTTTGGAAACTCAAGAGTAACGGGCCACATATGCTTAATGATAATATCTTTTTCTTTTTCATTTAAATCAAATAATTGACAAGCATTTTGACAAGCTTGTTTTCCATGAGTAAAAGCATGAAATCCTTTTCGACCATCTTGTCTTACTCGCCAGTCATATAAAAATAAATCGTGTAGCATGGCAGCGCGTGTTGCTGAAATATAATCTAAATGATATTTCTTGCAAATTAGAAAACAGTAGTAAGCTGCCATATAACAGTGGTCAAAACAAGTGGTTTCATAGTGCTGTCTATAGCTTTTCATTTCTTGAACAGTTGGATTCGTAATCAATTCATTGATAATATTTTGAAATTCTTTATCTTCATCTGCAATTTCTTTAATAAATGGTTTCATTTAATATCCCTTCTTAATTTTCCTATGTACTTCAAAATTAATTATAGCATAGAAATAAATAAAAATGCAAATTTCTACAAAAAATTAAGAATAGTTTAATATTCCTTATTTATCTTATGTTGATTTTAAATTGCTTGCTACCTTTTAATGTGATACAATATGGAAAATAAAAAATAATGAGGGAAAAACAATGGAAGAAAAAATAATTGTAGAGGTAGGTTCTACTTGTACCAAAATTGATTTTTGTAAAGACGATACAATAGAAAGATTAAGTGATAATGCTATAGAATTTAAAAAACATTACAAGGAAGATAATAAATTAAGAGAAGCGGATATTAAACAATTAATAAAAGAAATAAATGAATTAAAAAAGCTTACCAATGAAATATATGTATATGGAACAAGCATATTTAGAAATTTAGAGAACAAACAAAAAGAGGAATTTCTAGTTAGATTTAAAAAAGAAACAGGATATGATTTTAACATTGTTTCACAGGAAGAAGAAAGTAAGTTAACCGTCTTAGGAGCCACGAGATTTGTTAAAAACAGAGTATGTATATTTAACGGTGGTGGTGGCTCAACAGAAATTACAATGTATGATAAGCAAATAAAAGAAATGGTAAATACAAAACTAGGAGTTGTGGATGTGCTACAAGAATTTCCTGATTTAGCAGAAGACTATGCAACAACTGATATAGAAAAAGTAAAAAATTATATTAAATTAAAATTAAATTTGCCAAAGGAAAAAGCAGATATATTAATACTAACAGGAGGAGGTCATGAAAAATTTGCAAGAAATTCGGGCATTAAATATAAACCCAATAAGCTATATAAAGATACCAAAGCGCCAATCATGATGGATATTCAAACAAGAATAACAGAAACCGAAAGATATTATCAATCTATCTCTTTAGATGAAATAAGAAGTAAAGATAGTAATCCCAAATGGTGGGATGCTACGAGAGTAATGTGTGCGTTTGTGTTAGTAGTAGCAGAAAGCATTGAAGCTAAGTATATAGTGCCAACAGACATTACGATGGTATATGGCATCAATAAATTATTAAAAAAGAATTAATTTTTTCAAAAAACATTGCATAAAATTAACAATAATAGTATAATTAAAAAGGTAGCATAATAGTAATATACAAAATAAATAAAAAGCGAGGGTAAAAAAATGGATTATTTATACATACTAAGAGAAGCACTTGTATGGACCATAACCATATTTTGGTTATATCAAATCATGGTAAGTTTATGCTCATTAGTAAAGATAAAAGACAAACCACTAAAAGTAAACAAAGACCATAAGTTTATGGCAATCATACCAGCTCATAATGAAGAAGCAGTCGTAGGAAATTTAGTGGAAAGTTTAAAAAAACAAAATTATAACAAAGAATTATATGATATTTATGTGATTGCCGACAACTGTACAGACAACACCGCTAAAGTAGCCAAAGAAGCAGGTGCCATAGTCTATGAAAGATTTAACAATTCACAAAAAACAAAAGGCTATGCCTTAGATTGGTTTTTAGCTCAAAAAATTGAAGAAAATGCTCCTTATGATGCGTTTTTTGTCTTTGATGCTGATAACATTGTAGACCCAGACTTTATTAAAAATATGAACAAAAAACTATGCCAAGGAGAAGACGTCGTACAAGGTTATAGAGATATTAAAAATCCAACAGACAGCTGGATAACAGCAGGATATGCTATTTTCTATTGGACAATGCATAGATTTTATCATTTAGCAAGATACAATTTAGGGTTATCACCATTATTAAATGGAACAGGTTTTATGGTAAGATTTGATGCCGTTAAACCAGAAGGGGGACTAAAAACAGTAACCCTAACAGAAGATATCGAATATTCATTAAAAAGAATTATTGAAGGAAAACGATTAGGATGGGCAACCGATGCCATCGTGTATGATGAACAACCAGTAGGATTTAAACAAAGCTGGTCACAAAGAAGTAGATGGACCGTAGGTCATATGCAATGTATCAAAGAATATACCAAACAATTAGCCGTAGCAGCACAAGAAAAGAAAACCATGATGAACTTTGATGGATTTCTATATATTATAGGAAGTATTCCTATGTTTATTATCACTTTAGTATTATTAGCAACCAACTTCTTAATGTATGCGGGAAATGGTATGACAGAATTAGAATTAATCATAAACATAGCAAGATACTTAATACCAACTTTTCTATTACCAATTGGAACAGCAATCATTGTTATGTTATTAGATAGAAGACCAATCAAGCCAATGCTTAAAGGACTGGCATGTTATCCTTTATTTATGGGGTCATGGTTACTAATCAACTTCAAGTGCTTATTTAAAAGAGAAACCACTTGGGAGAAAATCGACCACGTAAGAAATATCAAGATAGGTGAAACAGAAAAAGTGGAAGAAACTGTACAAATTTTGGAAAAAGTTTAATAAAAATCAAAAAAAGCTTGCATTTTTACCAATAATTGGGTATAATATAGCAAGAAACATAAATACAGCAAGAGTGGGAACTAATCCCACTCTTAAATTTTGAGGAGGAAAAATTGGCAAGTATAGAAGAAAGAGTACAAAAACTACTAGAGCCCACCATCGAAAAAATAGGATATGACCTATATGACGTAGAATATGCAAAAGAAGGAAAAAACTATTTTTTACGAGTATTGATTGATAAAGAAAAAGGAATTGATTTAGAGGATTGTGAAAAAGTAAGCAATGAAATCAACCAATTGCTAGATGAAGCAGATTATATTAAAGAACAATACTTTTTAGAAGTATCGTCACCTGGCATTGAACGAGTGCTAAAAAAAGATAAGCACTTACAACAAAATAAGGGAAAAGAAGTTCAAGTAAAATTATTTAAAAAAGATGAAAAAGGCAAAAAGGAATACCAAGGCGAGTTAAAGGATTATACAGAAGAAACCATTACGATAACAATAGAAGACATAGAAGAACTAAAAATCGAACGTAAAAATATAGCACAAATAAAAACAATATATCATTGGTAAAGGGAGGAATTAAAAAAATGAAAAATCAAGCAATTGATAACAAAGAATTAATACTAGCTTTAGAGGAACTAGAAAAAGAAAAAGGAATCCAAAAAGAATACTTATTAGAATCAATCGAAACAGCCTTAGTAACGGCTTACAAAAGAAACTTTGATTCCTTAGAAAATGTAAAAGTGCAAATGGATCAACAAACAGGAGCAACCCATGTGTATTCTTTAAAAGAGGTCGTAAAAAGAGCCATGGATAAGGAAACACAAATTAATATTAAAGAAGCACAAAAAATAAATCCAGACTTCAAAGAAGGAGATATCGTAGAAATTGAAATTGTACCAAGAGACTTTGGTAGAATTGCAGCACAAACTGCAAAACAAGTGATTATCCAAAAATTAAGAGAAGCCGAAAGAGAAATTATTTATACAGAATTTAATGATAGAAAAGGGGAGATTGTTTCTGGCTTAGTCCAAAAAGCAGACCACAACATTGTCGTTATGGACTTAGGAAGACTAGAAGGGGTTATGCCTTCTAAAGAACAAATTCCAACCGAACAGTATAGGGTAAATGATAAAGTAAAAGGGTATGTCTTAGAAGTAGAAAAAGGAGCCAAAGGAGCACCACAAGTCATTGTATCGAGAAGTCATCCAGACTTTGTTAGAAAATTATTAGAATTTGAAATACCAGAAATCTATGAGGGGGTAATTGAAATCAAGAGTGTTTCAAGAGACCCAGGTTATCGAAGTAAAGTAGCGGTTTATTCGCCAGACCCAAACATTGACCCAGTAGGTTCTTGCGTAGGTCAAAAAGGAGTTAGAATTCAAAACGTTATCAATGAATTAAATGGAGAAAAAATCGACGTTATCGAATGGAACGAAGACCCATCGATTTATATTGCCTCTAGCTTACTTCCAGCACAAATTTTAGCAGTAGATATTAAGGAAGAAGAAAAATTTGCACAAGTCATTGTACCAGATGACCAATTATCCTTAGCGATTGGAAAATCAGGCCAAAATGCAAGACTAGCCGCAAGACTAACCAATTGGAAAATAGACATTAAATCAGAAACGCAATTTAGAGAAATGTTACTAAATGCACAAAAGGAAGAAGCAGTAGAAGAGTAAGAATTTCCCCACTAGTTCCGGGTTTGGCCTAGGGACATCATTGAAAATAGTGTAAAAACATACAATTAAGACAGGCAACATACAATTACAATACAAGAGGAGGGACGAAATTGAAACAACAGCCGAAGCGTACCTGTATGGGATGCAATACCAAAAAAGACAAAAAAGAATTCATCCGAATTGTAAAAAATAAAGAAGGAAAAATCAGCATCGATAGAACAGGAAAGCAAGAAGGAAGAGGAGCTTATCTATGTGATGATATCCAATGTTTAGAAAAAGTGATTAAATCCAAGCGATTAGAAAAAGCATTAGGGATTAAAATCGATAAAGAAATATATGAAGATTTAAGAGGTGTCATACTTGAGTCATAAAAAAATATTAGGGTTAATTGGTCTAGCGGCCAGAGCCAGAAAGGTTTGCTTTGGAGCCGATAGTGTAGCCTTAGAAATGAAAAAAAGAAAAGTGTTTTTAGTTGTTTTAGCGACAGATGCGTCAGACAGAACCAAAGAAAAATTCAAAAAAATAGGAGAAGAACATAACATACCAGTTATGATAGAGGGGGAAATTGAAATTTTAAGCAAAGCCATAGGAAAATCCAATAAGGCAATTATTGGAATAGAAGATAGTAATTTAGCAAACGAAATACAGAAAATAAAAAATGGGGGTGAACTTATTGGGTAAGGTAAAAATTCATGAAATAGCAAAGAAAATAGGCTTAACCAGTAAAGAAGTATTAGATGCAGCTAGCAAATTGAAAATCGAAGCAAAAAGCCATATGAGTGGTGTAAGCGAAGAAGAGGCAAAACAAATTGAAAATGCATTAAGGAAAAAAGAAGGAAAGAAAAAAGATAAAGAGAAGGAAAAAGACTTGAAAAAAGAAGAAAAAGCACCAGTTATTATTCGAAGAGAAGTGATAATTGCAGAAGAAGAGCCAACACAAAAAAAGGAAGTGGCCAAAAAAGAAGAAAAGAAAAACAAAGTAGGCTTTGTGGAGAGAAAACAAAACAAAGACTACAATATTGTGTATCGAAATAAACCGAATAAACCAATGACTGTGAGTGAGTTATTTGGTCTTAAAAAAGAGGAACCAAAACAACCAGAGCCAGTGGAAGAAAAAATAATAGAAGAAAAAGTAGAAGAAACAAAGCCAGAAGTAAAAGAAGAAATTAGACAAGAAGTACCTGAAAAAGAAGAAAAGACGGAAGCAAAGCCTAGACAAGTAGCACAAAATGCTAACACCAATGCACCAAGAGAAAGAAACTTTAACAATCAAAATAGAGATACAAGGCATAATAACAACAATAATAGAAATACGAATCAGAACTTTAATAATAGAAACAGAAATCAAAATGGTCAAAATAATAACTTTAGGAACAATAACTTTAATCGTAATAATGGCGAAAACAGAGGAAATGGTCATTATAATAACAATAATAATGGTAATAACCGATTTAATCATAATCGTAACAATGGCGATAGATTTGGCAAAAGACCATTAGACGAAAAAGGAATTGAAAAAAATATTAAGAACATTATGGCAGTAGACACCGTAGAAAAAGAAACCGTAAGAGAATACAACAGAGGTCAAGACAAACAAAGAAATAATAATAAATTTGATGAAAACAAAAACAAGAAAAATAAAACCAGAAGAAACAATAATGAAGGCAATTTTGATGAAGGAAAATTAAAAACCCTAAAACAAGCAAACCGTTTATCCAATATGTTTGATGAGCAAGATGGCGGTATGCTAGATTACTATGACTTAACAACTGAACGTGGAAGAAGAGGAAAAAAGAGAAATAATAAAAACCAAGAAGAAAGAACGAAACAAAAAATCTTCCAATTAACCCAAATTGAAATCCCAGAAAGTATAACTGTAAAAGACTTTGCCGCTGAAATGAAAAAAACAACCGCAGAGGTAATTAAGAAATTATTGGGCTATGGTATTATGGCAACCATCAACAATGAAGTAGACTTTGACACGGCTTTCTTAATTGCACAAGAATTTGGGATTAATGCAACCAAAAAAGAAACCGTAACCGAAGAGGATATCCTATTTGATGACTCAGAAGATAGAGAAGAAGAACTAGAAACTAGACCACCAGTTATTGTTGTAATGGGGCACGTAGACCATGGAAAAACTTCACTTTTAGATGCGGTTAGAAAAACCAATGTCATTGAAGGAGAAGCAGGAGGAATTACCCAAGCAATTGGTGCGTATAAAGTAAAAGTAAATGACAGAGAAATTACTTTCTTAGATACACCAGGTCACGAAGCCTTTACAGCCATGAGAGCAAGAGGGGCTCAAATAACAGATATTGCGATTTTAGTAGTAGCGGCTAATGATGGGGTAAAACCACAAACTATTGAAGCCATTAACCATGCTAAATCAGCAGAAATCCCAATCATTGTAGCAGTCAATAAAATGGATTTACCAGATGCCAATATGGATAAAGTAAAACAAGAATTAATGGCATATGAATTAGTACCAGAAGAGTGGGGTGGAGACACTATCTTTGTGCCAATTTCTGCTAAGAAAAATGAAAATATTGACCAATTGTTAGAAATGGTATTGTTAGAAGCAGACGTATTAGAATTAAAAGCAAATCCTAATAAACAAGCCAAAGGAACGGTTATTGAAGCAAGACTTGATAAAGCCAAAGGTGCGATTGCTACTATGTTAGTCCAAAGAGGAACCTTAGACGTAGGAGACACCATTGTCGTAGGTTCATCCATTGGTAGAATTAGGGCGATGAAAGATGACAAAGGAAAAAGCGTAAAAGCTGCTGGGCCATCTACTCCAGTTGAAATCATGGGATTAACAGAAGTACCATCAGCAGGCGATACTTTCTATGAAGTTAAAAACGAAAAAATGGCAAAACATTTAATCGAAAAGAGAAAACGTCAAGAAAGAGAAAAAGCTATGAGTGCTACAACAAAAGTAACGTTAGATAACTTGTTTAGCCAAATGGAAGAAGGCAATCTAAAGGTACTCAACTTAATTGTTAAAGCAGACGTACAAGGTTCTGTAGAAGCAGTAAAACAATCTTTAGAAAAACTTGCTAATGAAGAAGTTAGAGTAAAAGTAATTCATGCAGCAGCAGGGGCTGTTAATCAATCAGACGTTACCCTTGCAAAAGTCTCCAATGCGATTATCATTGCCTTTAATGTAAGACCAGACAATATGGCAAAAGAAATGGCAGAAAAAGATGAAGTAGAAATCAAACAATATTCTATCATCTATCAAGCAATTGAAGACGTAGAAGCTGCAATGAAGGGTATGCTAGACCCAGAATTCGAAGAAAAAGTAATTGGAAATGTCGAAGTAAGACAAACCTTTAGAATTTCAAATGTAGGAACCATTGCTGGTGGTTATGTACTAAGCGGAAAAGTAGAAAGAAATGCAGGCGTAAGAGTTATCCGCGAAAATGTAGTAATCCACGATGGACACCTAGCAACCTTAAAAAGATTTAAGGATGAAGTCAAAGAAGTTGGAAAAGGTTTTGAGTGTGGTATACAAATTGAAAATTATGACGATATTAAAGAAGGCGATATGATTGAAGTGTATATCATGGAAGAAATAAAAAGATAAGAGAGGGATTCGGGGGACGTTCCATAAAATCCCTGAAAGTTGGATTTTAAGGAACGT
>CANPIU010000038.1 GCA_947574235.1 uncultured Clostridium sp.
CTCTTACTAATTCAACTTTTTCAACTAATGGTGAATGTACTAAGAAAGTTTTTTCGACACCTACACCATAAGAAATCTTTCTAACAGTAAAGGTTTTGTTAACACCTCCACCTTGTACTTTAATGATAATTCCTTCAAATACTTGGATTCTTTCTTTGTTTCCTTCTTTAATTCTTACGTGTACTTTAACAGTGTTACCAACTCTTAACTCTGGTATCTTGTTTTTTAATTGTTCATGTTCAATTGATTTAATAATATCCATTTTAGAATTTCCTCCTTCTTTCTATTCACGAGCGGTGCTTACTTTTAGCACTTCGTTTACTAATTCTTTAGCAAATCTGGTCTTTTCCTTTTGGTTATTTCGAATGATTTTTCCTTTCGCCAAGCTGCTATCTTTTCGTGATGACCCGACAGTAATATTTCTGGAACCGGCTCTCCTTCAAAGATTTCTGGTCTTGTATACTGTGGATATTCAAGAAAATTACCCTTTGAAAAGCTTTCTTCTTGAATAGAGTCCTGATTTAGCACCCCATCTACATATCTACTAACACTGTCGATTAGCACCATAGCTGGAATTTCTCCGCCCTGTTAATACATAATCTCCAATGGATATTTCTTCATCCACAATCTTATCTAACACTCTTTGGTCTATGCCTTCGTAGTGTCCACAAAGGATAATTAGATGACCTTCTTTGCTTAATTCTTCTACTTTTTGTTGGTTTAATGTTTTTCCTTGTGGTGACATATAGATAACTTTTGCCTTTTCATCATGCTTTTCAATCGATTGATAAGCTTCATATACTACGTCTGGTTTCATTACCATACCAGCACCACCACCATAGGGAGTATCATCAACTTTTTTATGTTTATCTTTCGAAAAATCTCTGATATTGATTAAATTAATATCAATTTGTTCTTTTTCTACTGCTTTTCCAATCACACTCATTTTAAGTGGTTCAAACATTTCGGGGAAAAGAGTTAAAATATCGAATTTCATCCTTATCGCTCCTCCTCCGTAATTGTTTTACATTAAACCTGGCATTAGATGAACGGTTATTTTTCCTTCTTCCAAATTCACATTTTTTAATACTTCTGGGATACCTGGTAAAAGGACTTGCTTGCCTAATTCATCTTTTACTACATATATATCGTTACTTCCCGTATTGAAAATATCGTCTACTTTACCTAGCAACTTTCCTTCCTCTGTATAAACTTCTAAGCCTAGTAAGTCTACTATGTAATAAACACCTTCCTCTAAAGGTTCTTCTTTCTCTCGGTCAACTAACAAATAGCTTTGACGTAAACTTTCCGCCTCTTCTACTGTGTTAATCCCCTTAAGTTTCATTAATACCATATTTTTATGATATTTTACCTCTTCGATTCCGTATTCTTTTCTTTCTTTTTTCGTTTCGATATAGATAGTTTCTAGTCTGTCAAATCGAGTAATATCATCGGTAAAAGGTTTGATTTTTACCATCCCTTTAATTCCAAAATGATTTACAATTTGACCAATTTCAAGATACTTTGTCATATTAAACTCCATTAACCAATAAATTCTACGGAAACTCTTTTTTGTTCTCTGGTGGCAACGGCTTTCATTACAGTTCTAATTGATTTTGCAAGTCTACCTTGCTTTCCTATAATTCTTCCCATGTCGCCCTCTGCTACTTTCACTTCGAAAACAACAGATTTTTCCCCTTCTACTTCTTTAATTTCCACAGCCTCTTTATTATCTACTAAGTTTAAAATGATTGTTTCTAAGATATCTTTCATATTTTTAAGTCCTCCACACTTTAACTTCATATGCCCTTTTTGGGACTGTCCCAAAAGTGGACATTATGCTTTTTGAATTAATGCTTTTACTGTGTCTGTTGGTTTTGCACCGTTTTTAATCCATTTTTCTACTTTTTCTTTGTCTAAACGGATTGTTGCTGGTTCTGTCATTGGGTCATAAGTTCCTAATTGCTCGATTATTTTACCATCTCTTGGACTTCTTGAGTCTGCTACTACGATATGATAAAAGGGAGCTTTTTTCTTTCCTTGTCTTTGTAATCTGATTTTTACCATCTTTTTTACCTCTCCTTTCAATTTTTAATATATATTTTTTAAGCTTAATAACATAATTATAAATGAATTAGAATTTAAAATTTTTTAAGGCGTTTTCGTCGATACCATTTAGTAATTTTTTCATGCCACCTTTGTTGTTTTTCATTTGTTTCATCATCTTTTGTGTCATTTCAAAGGATTTAATAAATTTATTTATGTCTTGCACGGTTGTTCCACTTCCCTTAGCGATACGTTGTCTACGGCTTGCGTTTAAAATCTTGGTATCTCTTTTTTCTTTTTTGGTCATAGAACAGATGATGGCTTCTATTTTTTCGAATTCTTTGTCATCTACTTTTAGGTCTTTGATTTGGTTCATACCTGGTATCATTTTTAAAAGGGATGAAAAAGAACCCATCTTTTTTACTTGCCTTAATTGTGCTAAATAGTCATCTAAGTCTAATTCTTTTTTCTTGAATTGTTTTTCTAATTTTTCTGCTTCTTCTAAGTCAAAACTTTCTTCTGCTTTTTCGATAACTGATAGGATATCCCCCATCCCTAAAATTCTGCTTGTCATCCTATCTGGATGGAATACTTCGATATCGCTTAGTTTTTCGCCTGTTGCTGCAAATTTGATGGGTCTTCCTGTTACTTTTTTAACGGATAAGGCTGCTCCACCTCTTGTGTCACCATCTAATTTGGTTAGCACTACACCATCAATCCCTAATGCCTCATTGAATTTTTCGGCTACATTAACGGCATCTTGACCTGTCATACTGTCGACTACTAATAGGATTTCGTGTGGTTTAATACTCACTTTTAGATTTTTTAGTTCTTCCATCAATTGTTCATCAATATGCAAACGCCCTGCGGTATCTAGTATGATTACGTCGTTTAATTTTGATATTGCTGTTGATAAGGCTTGTTTCGCAATGTGCACTACGTCTTTTGAATTTTCATTGGCAAAAACAGGTATGTTTAATTGCTTTCCTACGACTTGTAATTGTTTGATTGCCGCAGGACGATAAACGTCACATGCTACCAACAATGGATTTTTGCCTTGTTTTCTTAGTAAATTAGCAAGTTTTCCTGACGTTGTTGTTTTACCAGAGCCTTGCAATCCTACTAACATTATGATAGTCGGTGGATTGGGCGTAAAATTAATTCTGCTTTCTGTTCCTCCGTAATAACTCTACCATTTCATCTTTTACGATTTTGACTACTTGTTGACCTGGTGTTAAAGATTTTAAAACGTCTTGCCCAAGTGCTTTTTCTCGAATTGTTTCGATGAAGTCTTTTACAATTTTATAGTTAACATCAGCTTCTAAAAGGGCTAACTTTACCTCTCTTAGCATTTCTTTTAAGTCGTTTTCTGTTATTCTTGCTTTTCCTCTAATTTTTCTGGTTATTTCTTGTAACCTAGAAGATAGTCCTTCAAAAGCCATGGTTTTCCTCCCTTATTCTAAATCTTTTAGATTTTTTTCAATGGTTTCTAAAATCTTTTTGGTTTCTGGGTTGCTCTTTTCTTTTTGTTTGGTTATTTGGTTTAATATCTTTTGGATTTTCTTTTCTTGCTCTGCTTCTTTTTTCATTAGCTTTAATTTTTGCTCGTATTCGTTTAGTTTTTTTTCTGCTTTTTGCAAGATATCTCTTACCGCTTGCCTTGTGATTTGGTTGTTTTCGGCTATTTCTGATAGCGATAAGTCTTGATTGTAATAATCGTCTAAGATTTCGTATTGTTTTTGAGTTAACAACTTACCGTAAATTTGATTTAACATACTAATTTTTACGTTTTTTTCCATCGTTATTACCTCTCTTTTTTGTAATGCATTAATACTTTACACCTTTTTTTCAAATTTGTCAAGTGTTTAACTAAAAAAACTACGAAAATTCGTAGTTTTCTCTTACTTTTATTAGTTTCCTGTTACAATAAAATATAAAACCCTATATACTACAACTGCAAGTGCACAGGTTCCTATGGTCAATAATACCGTTGCTTCTGGTGATAATCTTTTTTTCTTTACTTCTTCTTCCATTTTTGCTCCTCCTTTGTAGATTACTTTATGCCTTTATGATATTACATTTTTCTTCTTTTGTCTACCTTTTTTTGTTACGTTTTTATTACTTTTTTGTTACATTTTTATTTTCTCAAAGTTGCACCTAAAGATTTCTCCAATTCAGAAACAATACTCTCCATAACCGTATTAATCTCTTCATCACTCAAAGTCTTATTTTTATCCCTAAAAATCAAAGAATAAGCAACACTCTTTTTATTTTCTCCTAGCTTTTCATTACGATAGATATCAAACAATTGCATACTCTCTAGTAATTTCTTTGCTTTTTTGGTAACAATCTTTTCAATTTGACCAACTTCCACTTTCTCGTCTACGATTACGGCGATATCTCTTTCTACTGCTGGGAATCTTGGTACTTCCACATACTTTTTATTCGCTTTAGCATATTTCACTAACTTTGTGATATTAACTTCTGCTAAATATGCTCTTTTGGAAATATCATAATTACTTAATACCTCTGGATGAACCTCTCCTAACGTAGCAATTACGTCCATCCCTACTTTTAAATTCGCGCATCTTCCTGGATGATAAGATGCATTTTGTGTTTCTTTTTCTACGTCATAACGAGCCACATTGATAGCTTCTAATACATTTTCAAGGATACCTTTTAAGCAATAGAAATCTACGTCTTCACCATACATACCAATGGTCAAAATTTCTTCTTGCAAAGGCACTTCTCCATTTTGTATTTCTTGTTTTACATTTTTGTAACTTCTTGATAAATCAAAAAGTTTCACATTTTGGTTTTTCTTATTATTGTTCGTTGCTAAAATCTGCATCATACTTGGCACTGTGGTTGGTCTCATTAGTTTATACTCATCACTCAATGGATTTTGTATCGTGATAGCATATTTTTTTACTTCCTCACTAATATTTGACATTTCTAAATCTTTTTCACTTACAAAACCATAAGTATAAATTTCAGAAAGCCCACTATTAACCAACACTTCTTTTATTTTCTTTTGGATTGTTTGTTCTTTATTTCTAACCCCTAAGGTTGTATCTGCTTTTATTAAAGTAGAATCTAACTTATCATAGCCATAAAAGCGACCTATTTCTTCTGCAATATCAGCTACAAATTCTAAATCCATCCTAAAATAAGGAGCAATCGCTTTCTCGTTTTCTACCTTAATCTCTAATGGTTTTAATATTGCTATCATTTCTTCTTTTGTCAAATTCGTTCCAAGTAAATTGTTGATTTTCGTAACATTTAAGTCAATTTCATTTATTTTTTGTTTGGTTGGATACACGTCAATTTTCCCCTCTACCGCTTCTCCTGCACCTAGCAATTCTACTAATTGAACCGCTCTGTTAGCAGCTCTTACTGCATTTTCAGAGGATAATCCTTTTTCAAAGCGAGAAGAACTCTCTGTTCGCAAAGCTACTTTTTTAGCCGTTTTTCTAACACTTCCTCCATAGAAAACAGCTGACTCAAACACAACGGTTTTAGTATCTGCTTCGATTTCAGAATTAAGTCCTCCCATAACACCTGCTATGGCTACTGCTTTTTTGTCATCTGCTATCACTAAATTATTTTCATCTAGTTCTCTTTCTTGTTCATCTAAGGTTGTAATTTTTTCTCCATTTTTAGCACGTCTTACGGTAATATGTTTTCCTTCAATCGAATTAATATCAAAAGCATGCATTGGTTGCCCCATCTCTAACATAACATAGTTTGTAATATCAACAATATTATTGATGCTTCTGATACCGCAAGCTTTTAATCTTCTTACCATCCAATCTGGTGATGGACCAATTTTAACGTTTTTAACCATCCTTGCTACATAACGATAGCATAAATCTGGTGCTTCAATATCTACTTTCAAGCCTTCTAATTCTGGTTTTGTTTCTACCTTCATTTCATCGATATCTTTTCTTGGGTTTTTAAATTCCTTTTGCAGTGATGCTGCTGTTTCTCTTCCTAGTCCTTCAATCGAAAAACAGTCTGGTCGATTAGAAGTAATTTCAAAGTCAATAATTTCTTCTTTTAAGTTTAAAACCTCAACAATATCTTTTCCTAAGTCTTTTTCTAGCTTTTTATCTAAAATCATAATCCCATGTTCAATTTGCCCTGGATAATCTGCTAACGTAAGATTTAATTCTCCCACAGAACACATCATACCACAAGACTCAACGCCTCTTAGCATCCCTTTTTTAATGTTTACGCCTCCTGGCAAGGTAGAACCATCTTTGGCAATCGGAACAATATCTCCTACTTTAATATTGTTAGCCCCAGTTACAATTTGTATTTTTTCTGCTCCAATATCTACTTTCGTTACTACTAATTTATCCGCATCTGGGTGTTTTTCGATTTCTAAAATCTTTCCCACTACTACATTTTTAATGTCATTTCCAGTTTGTTCTATGGTTTCCACCTTAGAACCTGTCATTGTTAGAATATCTCCTAGTTGGATGGCATCTATATCAATATCACTATATTCTTTTAACCACTCTATACTTGCTTTCATTAATCTCTTCTCCTTTTTCCCTCTTACTTCCGAGTCCCCATTGGTTCCGGGTTCGATTGGGGACATTTCTATCTTGTAAAATCTTTTGCTTTCCATCGATTAGTTCTATTTTGGGCTTTTTCATAATCACAAGGTACATATTTAATTTCTTTATACGCACCATTTCCACTGATTTTATTAGCAAATTCTTGTTTTCTTTCCTTTTGACTCACCTTTGTTCTCTCTTCTGCTTCGTTTATAATCATATATCCCCCTGCTACTTCTTTAGTCGTATAATTTTCATAACCTTTTCGTTTTAGTATTTCTAAAGCCTCTGACGTATTATAAACTTTTCCTTCTTTAAATCCTTTTCTAAATAATCCCATATTTCAACACTCCTAATTAACTAAATTTTTAATTAATTTCTACATTTTCTAGTAAAACTTCTATTCCATTTCTTTTTACTCCATTAAAATTGTTTTAAAAACCTTGCATCGTTTTCATATAATAATCTCATATCTTCAATGCCAAATTTTGCCATAGCAATTCTTTCGACCCCAAAGCCAAAAGCAAATCCTGAATATTCCTCTGGGTCAATACCACAATATTTTAAGACATTGGGATGAACCATCCCACAACCTAACAATTCAATCCATCCTTCACCTTTACAAACTTTGCAACCCTTACCTCCACACACAAAGCAAGACACGTCTGCTTCTGCACTTGGTTCTGTAAAAGGAAAATGATGCGGTCTAAATCTGATTTTGGTATTTTCTCCTAAACATTTTTTGGCAAACATTTCTAACGTTCCTTTTAAATCTGTCATAGCTATATTTTTATCTACTACTAAGCCTTCTATTTGATGGAACACTGGTGAGTGTGTAGCATCTACACTATCAGAGCGATACACAGCACCTGGACAAATTATCTTAATCGGTGGCTTTTGATTTTCCATTACTCTTGCTTGTACAGGAGAGGTTTGACTTCTTAAGACAATGTCATCAGTAATATAGAAAGTATCTTGCACGTCTCTTGCAGGGTGGTCTGGTGGTGTATTTAATTTATCAAAATTGTAAATAGCCTTTTCTACCTCTGGCCCATCTGCTATTTGGTATCCCATCCCTAAAAAGATTTCTTCTACTTCTTCAATAATTTGGGTAATTGGATGCAAAGAACCTAACATTACTTTTTTGCTTGGCTCTGTTACGTCAATATTTTCGGTCGCTAATTTTTTTTCTAATTCTTTTCTTTTAAATTCTTTTTCTTTTTTTTGAACTAAACTTTCTAATTCGTCTCTTACTTGGTTAACAAGACTGCCAATTACTGGTCTTTCTTCTGGACTTAAAGCTCCCATCCCTCTTAATACAACGGTTAATTCTCCTTTTTTTCCTAAGTATTTGACTTTTAATTCATTTAGTTCTCTTTCTTCTTGACATGCTGTGATTTCTTTGATTGAATTCTCTTTGATTTTTGCAATTTGTTCTTTCATCATTAATTTTTCTCTCCTTATCTATCTTATCAATATGGTTTATAAATCTTGTTAGTTTGTTTGTATTGTCCATAGCGTTTTTCTCCGCTATATTGTTCATATCTGTTTTTTTCTCCCTCTTCTAGCATCAATGTTTTTTTGAAGTTCCTCCAAATTTTAATGACAATACGATTAAACCAGGTTGTCTGGTTTTCAAACTGAAAGGTGATAATATACATCCCAAATTCGTTTAAGACTACTTTTACTTCTACTTTTTTATTGGGAAATTCTTTTTTCGTTTCTTCAATACTTTGTTTTACTTCCTCTTTACTATAAATTCTAGAATCTAAATAGTATTCTAAGTTTTTATTTCCTTTCATTTCAACACTTCCTTTAAGGTTATTTTTCCCACCTAAAAAACCATTTCACTCCTCTTTCTAGGACGAAATGGTTATCATTCGTGGTACCACCTAAATTTATTAGTTTTTACTAACCTCTTTCGTTTTAACGGTTCGACCGCTTTTTCTTACTCTTCTCATTTCGGAAAAAGACCTAAAAAGTGAAATTTCGATATATTAAGTAGGAGATGAATTTCAGCCTCGTTCATCTTCTCTATTGCCTACACTGATTCAATATATTTACTTTGCTTTTTACTTGGTTTTGTTTTTATCACTAATATAAATTTTAACATATTTTCTAGTATTTTACAATAGTTTTCTTGCATTTTCTAAAAAAAGCATTGTATATTTTTCATTTTGTGTTATAATATTATGGAAAATACTAATAAAAGGAGCGTATTTATATGAAAAATAAAATTTTAATTGGACTATTTTTAATCGTTGTTTTAATGGCAAATGTATCAATGGCATCTTATAGTACTGTTACCATGAGCGTAGTAGAAGAACCAGTTTGCACCATTTCCTTAGGACAACACTCAAAATTCGAGAAAAAATTAATTAGCAAAGATTTAGCTAACAAAGAAGTAACCTTGCAATTACAAGTTACTAACGAAGAAATTGCAGACAAACCAACGGGAGAACTTATGTTAGTATTGGACAACTCTGACAGTATGACAGAAGAAGTTTCTAATGGAAAAACTAGAAAAGACTTAATCTTCCATTCTGCTAATAACTTAATTTCTAATCTTTTAAAAGATAATGACAGCTTAAAAATCGGAATTGTTAGATTTTCAACCAATGTTAACCAAACTCTAGAAGCAACAATTGACGATGCCTCTGTAGTCTCTCCACTAAGTAACAATGTATCAACTTTAACCAATGCTATTTCTAACATAGAAACCAATGGACCTAGAACAGACTTACAATCTGGACTTCTGCTTGCAAGTCAACAATTTTCAAAAGAAGATAACAACAAATATATGATTGTTTTAACAGATGGTATTCCAAATGTGGCTATTGACTACGATAAAAATTATTATTCTGATGACGTCATACAAAAAACAAACCAACAATTAAAAGCAATCGAAACCCAAGGAATTGAACTAATTACTATGCTGACTGGAATAAAAGACGAAGCTTATGTTCCTGCCACTACCACCAAAAACTTTGGTCAAATTATTCAAGAAGTATTTGGAACACAAACCAATCCAACCGCTGGTACTTTCTACTATGTAACCGATAAAGATATTGAAAAAACGATTACAAATGATATTTACAAAGCTTTAATGCCAGTTGAAAAAACACTTAAAAACATTACCATAGTAGACTACTTCCCAACAGAAATTATCCAAAACTTTGACTTTGCTTACGTTTCTAAGGCCAATCTTGGAAATATCTCTGCTAAAGTAGACACTACTAATAATTCTATTACTTGGACCATCCCAGAATTAACAAGTGGACAAACAGCAACTGTTCAATACAAATTAAAATTAAAAGAAAACTTCAATAGTGCTATTGTTAATAAAATCTTGAACACAAACCAAAAAGTAGATATTGATTATACTGATTTTGATGATAAAAAACAAACAAAAACTTCCGATATTTCACCAAAACTTTTATTAGAAGAACCACCTGTTGTTTTACCAAAAGCAGGTACCATTACTTTGATTGGATTTTCTGTTTTAGCTATTGGATTGTTTATTTACTCTATTATTAAATTAACAATTCTTCATAACAAAATGAATTAAAATAGAACAGGGATAAAAGGAAAACTCCTTAAAATCCCTGTTTTTTAATATTCTAAGGAAAGTCATCCACGATAATGGTGAGTTTCCTTAGAATATAATTATGGAAGAATTAGATTTTCTTATGTGGCTTTGCCACTTAGAAAATTTTATTCTTGTTTTTATATTTCTGTTTCAATTTTTAAAAGTCTATTATATTTAGCTACCCTATCAATTCTACAAGGTGCGCCTGTTTTTATTTGCCCCCCATTTATCCCTACTGCTATATCGGCAATTGTTGTATCATCTGTCTCGCCTGAACGATGAGAAATAACTGTTTTATAGCCATTACTTTTTGCCATATAGATGGTATCTAAAGTTTCTGTTAATGTTCCAATTTGGTTTGGTTTAATTAAAATAGCATTTGCAATATTTTTTTCAATCCCATTTCTTAATCTTTTTGGATTAGTTACAAATAAGTCATCCCCTACTAATTGTATTTTATCTCCTATCTTTTCGGTCAATTCTTTCCAACTTTCCCAATCTTCTTCTGCTAAACCATCCTCAACGGAAACAATTGGATATTTCTCACATAAGTCTATTACATATTGCACCATTTCTTGTTTTGTCTTCATTTGTTTGGTTTTCCAGAAATAATAACCTTCTTTTCCTATTTTTTGTGCCTCGTCATACATTTCTGTTGCCGCTATATCCAACGCTAATACCATATCTTTTCCTGGTTCATATCCTGCTTTTTTTATGGCCTCTAAAATCAAGTCTAAGGCTTGCTCTTCATTTTCTAAGTTAGGGGCAAATCCTCCTTCATCTCCTACTCCTACTGCATAACCTTTTTCTTTTAAGACTTTTTTCAACGTATGATATACTTCTACTCCTCTTTTTAACCTTTCTTGAAACGTTATTTCTCCTACTGGCATAATCATAAATTCTTGTATGCTTATATTGTTTTCAGAGTGTTTTCCTCCATTTAGGATATTCATCATAGGAACTGGTAATTCTTTGGCTTGAATTCCTCCAATATATTGGTAAAGTTCCATATTTAAAGACTCTGCTGCTGCTTTTGCAACGGCTAAAGATACACCTAGTAAACTATTGGCACCTAAATTTGATTTATTGGGTGTATCATCTAATTTTACCAATTCTTGGTCTAACTTCCTTTGGTCATAAGCGTTCATACCTATTATTTTTCTGGCTATCTTTTTATTCACATTTTCTACTGCCTTTTGTACCCCTTTTCCAAAGTATCTACTTTTATCTCCGGTCTCTTAGTTCTACTGCTTCAAAACTTCCTGTGGATGCTCCAGATGGTACAGAAGCTATTCCTCTAAATCCTCCTTCTAATACCACTTCTACTTGTATCGTTGGGTTCCCTCTTGAGTCTAGTATTTCTAAGGCTTGTACCTCTAAAATTTCTAAAAAGTCTTTCATGCTTTATTCTCCCTTCTTTTTCTTTTTAGTGTATCCATTTTTTTCTAATTTATTCGAAATAGAAGGTTTTTCACATTAAGAAACCTTTTTGTTTCTTAGTTCACTAGCATATTGCAAACTCACTTCATTTACTTCGCCAGAAGAAATCCTAGCAATCTCTTCAATTACTTCTGCTTCTTGCAACTGCTTAACTTGCGTTTTCGTTCTATCCTTGCTTACCTCTTTACTAATAAAATAATTATAATCTGCCATAGCTGCAATATTTGGTAAATGTGAAATACACATAACCTGATGGTTACTTGCAATTTTCTTTAATTTGCTAGCCACACGATTGGCTGCTTTTCCACTAATACCTGTATCAATTTCATCAAATACTAAAATTGACATTTTATCACTATCGGCTAATACCTTTTTTATGGCAAGCATCGTTCTTGACATTTCGCCTCCAGATGCTATTTTCGATAACTCTTTTTCCTCTTCTCCTTGATTGGTTACAATATTAAAAGTAACATTATCTTTTCCGGTTCTTACATATTCATTTTCTAAATACCTAACTTTTACATTAATTTTGGCATTTTTCATCTCTAGTTCTGCTAATTCTTGATTGATTTTCTCGCTTAAGTCTTTTGCCTTTTTGCTTCTTATTTCATGCATTTGGTCTGCTAAAACCTTCATTTGTTCTTCGACTTCTTTTTGCTTTTTTCGTAAGCTTTCATTGTATTCTTCTAAATTTTCAATATGGTTTACTTCCTCTTGTATATCTTGCAAATAATTTAAAATTTCTTCTATGGAATTTCCATATTTTCTTTTCAAAGAATAAATTAAATCTAGTCTTTCTTCGATAAAATCTCTTTCTTCTTCGTTAAAATCCATATCACTTCTATAACTGTTTACGTCTCTTGCTAGTTCTTGCAACTCATAGTAAATACTCTTTAATTCATTGGAAGCTTTTTCATACTTATCATCGATTGGTTCTATTTTCTCTAAGGCTCTTATGGCCATACTAATACTGTCAATTCCATTTTCTGAAATTAACGTATCTGCTTCTTGTAGATTTTCTGTGATTTTTTCGGCATTTTGCATGATTTTTCTTTTTTCCTCTAATTCTGCTTCTTCGCCTATTTTTAGTTTTGCTTCTTCTATTTCTTTTATTTGGTAAGCTAATAAGTCTAATTTTCTTTGTCTTTCTTTTTCATCTCCAAAGTTATTTTTTAGTTCTTGTTTTATCTCACAATATTGGTCATACAAATTGGCATATTCTTGTTTTTTGGTTAACAATTTTTCTCCTATAAAGCCATCTAAATATTTTAAATGCATTTTGTTTTCTAACAAATTTTGATTCTCATTTTGACCATGAATTTCAATAAAACCACTCATAAAGTCTTTTAGTTCATTTACGGTTACCATCCTTCCATTGATTTTGCACATATTTTTTCCACTCAAATTAATTTCTCTCGATACAATGATATTTCCCTCTATGGCTTTTTCATTTTCTGGTTCATACATACATAATTCTACAAAGGATTGATTTTCACCTTTTCTCATCATTTCTTTTGAAAATCTTCCCCCTGATATGATTTGCAATGAATCAATAATAAGCGTTTTTCCTGCTCCTGTTTCTCCTGTTAATACATTTAGCCCTTCCTTTAAGTCTATCGTAATATCTTCTATAATTCCTATATTTTTAATATGTAGTGTTGTTATCATTGAATACCTCCTAAAAAAATGTTCGCCTTTATTATAGTTCCAATTTTACAAATTGTCAATAGTTTTTGCGAACATTTTTTCTTTTTTATTAGACAAATTCTTCCCATACTAAATTAGCCAAATCAAGTCCCTTATTTGTCAAGTGTATCCAATCTCCACTTATCTCTAAAAGTCCATCTTTTACTAGCTTAGCAAGCTCTCCTCGAAACAAAAAGATAGGATTATCCCCATACTTTTCTTTAAACTTACCTATACTTACCCCCTCTATCTTTCTTAAACCAAGTAACATGTATTCCTTCTTCTTATCCTCTAAGTTCTGCTTCTCCTCTATTTTTTTCTTTTTAAAATCCCATTTGCCATCTTCTGAAAATGCGGAATTGGAAAATCTTACGCCTTTTAAATAGGAATGAGCCGCAGCACCTAGTCCTATATATTCTTTTTGTTCCCAACAATTCCAATTGTGTTTAGAAACTTTTCCTTCTTTGGCAAAGTTAGAAATTTCATAATGTTTATATCCTTCTAATTCGAGTGTATTTTTTACATACCAATACATTTTTCTTTCTGTTTCTTCTTCTGGTAATACTAGCTTACCTTCCCTGATTAATTGTTCCATTTTAGTATCCTCTTCTACCATTAAGGAATATACACTTACATGGTTTGGCTCCAATCTCTTGATTTCTTCTAATGTTTGCTTGATATCTTGTATCGTTTGATTGGGAAGTCCTATCATTAAATCGACATTAAGGTTTTCAAACCCTTCTTCCCTTATCATCGAATAAGCTTCTAAAAATTCCTGATAATTATGAATTCTACCAATTTGCTTTAGCAGTGCATCTTTTGTACTTTGAAGCCCAATACTGACACGATTTATGCCTGCTTCTTTGTATTGCTTTACTTTTTGTTTAGTAATCGTTCCTGGATTTATTTCAATGGTTATCTCTATCTCTTCCCACTTTGTCTCATTGTTTTTTAAGCGTTCTTTTAGTTCTTCCAAGAGTTTTTTAATGTACTTTCCTTCTATATAAGATGGCGTTCCACCTCCTATATAAATGGTAGTTACATGATACTCCCCGAAAATCATAGTTATCCATTTCACAGATAACTTTTTCGATATAGGCTTCTATCTCCCTATCTTTGTCTGCATAAGAAGTAAAATCACAATAGTAACATTTGGCTTTGCAAAATGGTATATGAATATAAATTCCTAATTCTTCTTTTTCCACAATTTTTCCTCCTTCGATAAAAATAGTGACAAAGCCATAGGGGACGCACAAGTGAGACAGGAGGGACAGGTCTTGTTTGTCTCATTT
>CANPIU010000039.1 GCA_947574235.1 uncultured Clostridium sp.
GGTTTATTCTCTAAAGGATTTTATTGTTTACTTTTCAATGTACTTTTTATGTCCCAATTTGTGGGACGATTTTTATTATACGATAGTTTTTTTCGTTTGTCAACACTTTTTTAATATTTTTTTAAAATATTTTTTTAAACACAAGAAAAGCTTAAATCAATCCCTAAAAAAGCATCAATCTAAGCTCTCATTTTCAAACTATTCCTCCACTACTCTCGTTAAAATAATGCCACTTACCAAACCAGTCGTTTCGTCATAATCCACCCTAACATTATAATTTTGTTTTTTATTTTCTTCCATAAAAGTAGTTAAAGTAGTAACCACTTCTTCCTTATTTCTCAATCGGTCTATTTTTAATTTTAATTCTGTACCAGATACTACTTCAAAGTCTATTAAATTATCCTTAATGGCATCAATTAAGTTTAACACTGCTTCGTTTTCCAGTTTCTCTCCTTGTAAAATTTCAAATTTAGCATTAAAACGTTTCTTTTCTGTCTCTGTAATACCAGTCCCTTCAAAATTCTGATTTTCTCTTATTAAGCCAACTACTTTGAATACTTTTTGTATCTCATCTTCCTTAACATTTTCCTTTATCTTAGCAGTTTCTTCTGAAACTTTTGCTTTTGCCTGTTCTAATATTGCTTGTAATTGTTCTTCCTCTAAGTCACTTAAATTAATAAAATTCTCTTCTTTTTGTATCACGTCTTCTTCTGCAATATCCACAATATTAATTTCTTGTTTCATGGTTGCTTCTACTTTGTTACTATCATCTTCATATAGAAAATCTTTATTTTTTACACATTGATTGCCACTTACTTTTTGATTCGAAATAAAATAGTATTTCTTTGTTTTTTCCCTTTGCGTATTTTCGAAACCAATACTAATTTGTTCTCCTTCTTTTTTATAAGAAATCACTTGTTTCTTTTTATCTTTAATATTTTGATAAGAAATTTGAGCATAATTTTCTTCTAACAAAGAAAGTAAATCTATTGTTATCTCATAATCGGGATTTTCTATCACCGTTCTTACTGTTGTATGATAATTTTCATAGACTGTAATTTGAGCCTTTTCTTGTCCAATATTATTTCTTGTGATATTTTCGATTAAATCATCGATATTTTGCACGAACTTTTCTTTTAAATTTGTTTCTACTTGATATGGCTCTAGCCAAGTTTGAAGGTCATCTATTTTTTGCAAAATAATTTCATCTTGTTTAATTTCTTCTAACATTTTTAAATAGATATGATTCATTTTTTCTTTAGTTAAAGTCAAACTATAGGCATTTACATTAATCGTTTTGCCATCTATTTGTATGGTTTGATTTTTTTGTTTAGAAAAGTTTTCGTCTGAAACATTTTGATTTAACAAATTAAGGTATTTGTTTTTTACTGTCTGTTGCTCTGCTTTCGTTAAAGTAGGAAAGTCACCAAAATCTATCTTCTCAATGCAATTTCCTATTTCTTCCTCTTCTCCTACTTTCAATAGTATTTCTTTTGCCTCTTCTCGATTCGCTACAAGATATTGACTAAATAGGTCTGGAAATCGAATTCCACAGGCTTCTCCACTTTGTATATACTCTAATTCAGATAACTTTTCATTATTTTTTAACAAATGAATATCCTGATAATTATATTGCTTGCTATTATCTGTTTGACCTTTTACTTCTAGTTTCAATTGATTGATGACATTTTCTTTGTTTTCCAAGTCAGTCCCTACATTTTCCGTATAGTTTACTGTCACTTCTGTATCAGTTGTATATTTATTTTGTTCTAACAATTTTTCGTACTCATTTTTTTCCTTTTCAGGATACATTGCCTCCCAATTTTCCACATTTTGTCCTATATATCTGAAAAACAACGTTCGACTTGACTTAAAACTATCAGTTGTTATATATAAAAAAATCAAAGTCATGGCTATGATTGCTACAATCGAAATAATAGATACAATTAAAATAATTTTTCTTTTTTTTCTAGGCATCATTTGTCTTTCCTCCCCTTAAACTTTTTCATTATATCGTTTTCTTTATGGAAAAGTCAACTTTTTAAATGTCTTTGTTTTACCGCTTCATATAATACAATTCCCGTAGACACAGAAGCATTTAATGAAGTTATTTTTCCTTTCATCGGAATTTTTACCAAAAAGTCACAATTTTTTCTTACTTTTTGACTCATACCATTCCCCTCATTTCCTATTACAATTCCAATGGCTCCTGTTAAATCTTGGTCATAATAATAGGTATTGGTATCAATATCGGTTCCACAAATCCATAGTCCTTCTTTTTTCAAACGTTCTATAGCATCGGAAATATTCGTTACTCTTGCAATTTTAATATGTTGCACAGCACCTGCTGATACTTTACTTACTGTACTATTAACAGTAGCTGCTCTTCTTTTAGGAATAATAATCCCATGCACCCCAGCCGTTTCTGCCGTTCTAACGATAGAGCCTAAATTATGTGGGTCTTCAATGCCATCTAAAATTAATATAAATGGTTCTTCTTTCCTTTTTTTGGCTTCTTGTAAAATATCTTCTATCTCACAATATTCATAAGGTGGTACCAATGCAATGACACCTTGGTAATTTTCTGTTTGTGCCATTTCTTCCATCTTTCTTTTTTCTTTTTCTACTAATATTACCTTATTTTCTTTTGCCATGCTAATAATTTTATGGATAGAACCATGTCTTTCTCCCTTTGTAATAAAAATCTTATTGATATCTTTTCCACTTTCTAATAATTCAATTACAGCATTTCTTCCTTCTACTTGGTCTTGGTATACTTCTTTTTCTCCCATTTTCTTTTATCTCCTTTATCTTGTCCCCACTCGTTCCGGGTTTCTTTGGGGACTTGAGAAATTTTGTGCCAAAAGCTTAAGTCCCCTATGGCTCTATTCATCATCTAATTTAAGCACTGACAAAAAGGCTTCTTGCGGTATTTCTACATTACCAATTTCACGCATTTTCTTCTTGCCTCGTTTTTGCTTTTCTAGTAGTTTTTTCTTTCTGGTAATGTCACCACCATAACATTTAGCTAGTACGTCTTTTCTCATAGCTGATATGGTTTCTCTAGCAATAATTTGTCCTCCGTATCGCTGCTTGAATTGGTATTTTGAATAACTTTCTTGGAATAACCGTTTTTAGTTTTTCTACCATTTTTTTGCCTCTATCATAAGCGCTATCTTTGTGAACAATAAAACTCAAAGCATCTACTGGCTCTCCATTAATATGAATATCTAGTTTGACTAAGTTAGATTTTCTATATTCTTTGAATTCATAATCTAAAGAAGCATAGCCTTTGGTTTTCGATTTTAAGTTGTCAAAAAAGTCATAAATGATTTCATTTAATGGCATTTCATAAATCAAGGTAACCCTATTTTCGTCTAAATATTTCATATCGATATAGACACCACGTCTTCTCTGACATAGTTCCATAATGTTTCCTACATAATCTCTTGGTGTTAAAATATTTGCTGTCACAAATGGCTCTTCGATATAAGATATTTCTTGTGGTTTTGGTAAATCTTCTGGATTGTATAATTCGATTACTTCTCCATCGGTTTTATAAACTTTATAAATAACAGATGGTGCGGTTGTAATTAAGCCTAAATCAAATTCTCTATCTAATCTTTCTTCGATAATTTCTAAATGTAATAAGCCTAAAAAACCACAACGAAAACCAAAGCCTAAGGCTGCTGACGTTTCTGCCTCATATTCTAAGGCGGCATCATTTAATTTTAGCTTTTCTAGTGCTTCTTTTAAGGCTTCATATTGGCTACCATCAATCGGATACAAACCACAATATACCATTGGAGTTACTTTTTTATAGCCTTTTAAGGGCTCTTCTGCTGGATTATTTTCTAAGGTAATGGTGTCTCCTACCTGAATATCCGATAAATTCTTGATACTAGCTGCGATATAACCAACTTCCCCTGCTTTGATTTCATGACTTGGCATATACGAACCAGGGATAAAATAGCCTACTTCTGCTACGGTAAAACTTTTATTAGTCGCCATTAATTTGATTTCGTCTCCCACTTTTACCGTGCCATCCATTACTCTTACATAAGCAACTGCTCCTTTATAGTTGTCGTAATAAGAGTCAAAAATTAAGCACTTTGCTTTCTCGTTTTCATCTCCCTTAGGTGCTGGCAAGTCTGTTACAATTCTTTCTAATACTTCCTCTACATTTAATCCTGATTTGGCAGAAATACAAGGAGCCTCTTCTGCTGGTATTCCAATAATATCCTCAATTTCTTGTTTTACTTCTTCTACTCTTGCATTTGGCAGGTCTATTTTATTTAAGACTGGTAATATCTCTAAATTATTATCAATGGCTAAATAGACATTAGCAAGGGTTTGGGCTTCTACGCCTTGGCTTGCGTCTACCACTAAAATAGCACCATCACAAGCTGCTAAACTTCTAGACACCTCATAGTTAAAGTCTACATGGCCTGGTGTATCAATTAAATTTAAGGTATATTCTTGTCCATCTTTGGCTTTATAAATCATACGAACAGCTTGTGATTTGATGGTAATTCCTCTTTCTTTTTCAATTTCCATATTGTCTAATACTTGGCTTTCCATTTCTCTTTTGGATAACACGCCTGTCATTTCGATTAATCTATCAGCTAATGTTGATTTTCCATGGTCAATATGGGCTATAATACTAAAATTTCTAATGTGCTCTTGTCGATTATTCATGTATGCTCTCCTTTTTTCTTTCTCGTTGGTATTTTACCATACAAACGAAAAAACCACAATACATTAATTGTAGTTTTCTAAGCCATGGCATAAATTATAGACTTGCTGGTAGCCAAGTCGATTTAGGAGTTGTCTTGCTCTTTGACCTCGATGTCCTGTACTACAATAAACTACGATTGTTTGGGATGGGTCTGGCAGTATTTGTTTAACATTTTGTCGTATTTCATATTCTGGTAATAAGATTGCTTTTTCTAAATGCCCCTCTTCAAATTCTTGTGGACTTCTAACATCGACTAATATAGCACCTTGTTCTACTAACTTTTCTAATTGTTGTTTATCAATTTCTGCTTGATTACAGCATCTATTTCTATTGAAAATACATCTTAATTTGCATATCATATCTATCTCTCCTTCTCTTTTTATTATATGCTTTTTTACTTTTTTCGCTATTTTTCCACAATCTTTTTTAAGTTTTCCACACATATTTTCAACTGTTGAAAGTTTATGTTTTTTACAAAACAATTACAAGTTTGTTGCAGTTTATTTTCTTTCCGTTTCATTTTTTACTAGTATTTCGTCATTTTTCTTGCTTTTTTCCCATCTTTTTCGCAGTTTTGTTACAAATTCGTTTCAAATATATTACAATTATGTATTCTTTGTCATTTTATGTTTCCTGTTTTTTCTATTTTTCTTCTTTTCCACTTTTAAATCTTTTATGTGGAAACTGTGGATAACTTTGTGAATAACTTAATTTACTCATGTTTCGTTCACAAGTTGTTCACATTTTCTGTTGGTTGATATAATGTTTTTACTTTTCCTTTATGTTTTTTAACTTTTATGTGCACTTAATTTTTGCCTTTTAAACCAAAAAGCAAAATCTTAAAAAGCTGTTAAATCAAGCTTTTAAGGTTTTGCTTTAAGTTTGTATATTACATAATCTATTTTACTTTGCGACCAAAAACCAAATGATACCTATGATTTCTAGTATCGTAATAAATGGAAAACCTATCACAAAATTTAGTTTTTGCGTTTTGTGCCTAAAGGTGTACATACCTGCTATGGTTCCAATTCCTCCACCTAACGCAGTAACAATGAATAATGTTTTTTCTGGAATTCGCCAAGATCCCTTTTTAGCTTTTCTTTTGTCTAACCACATAAGAAAGAAACCAAAAAGGTTAATGGCTAATAAATAGAGAAAAATATTTTTAATAGACAGTATTTCTTCTATATGAAAAGTAGTTGGTTCTAACATTTTCTTCCTCCTTCGTTTGTATTAAAAGTTAAAATCCAAGTAAGCATATTTTTTATTTTTTAAGGTTTTTACGTCTTCTATTGCTTTCTTTGCTTGTTCTGATATTTCACTAATTCTCACAAATTGATTTTTTTGTCTTACTAAGGGATTGATATATCTAATTTTAACTTTTGGAATACTTACTAAGTATCGGTTAGCAATTGGTACTTCGCTTTCCTTTATTTTAGTAGCATTTCTCCAAATCTTAAAATGATCAGCAATCGATTGAAGCTGACATTGTTCTATTTTTTGGATGACTTCTTTTTCTGACAAATGATATAAGTCCTCTTTTCTAATAAGCTTTTCTTCCGACATTTTCTTCATAATATCGGCTAAAAATTGCATCGAAAATAAAGTTCTATTTTCCACATATACTTTTGAAACTTGGCTCATCCCTTTGACAAATTTTTCTGCTACTTTCTTGTCTTTAAAACCTAGCTCTTCTATCCCTTCTTCGTTTTGTTGTATTTCAATATTGGTATAGATTTCTTGTATTTCTTCGATTGACCATACCTCAATTATTGCACCGATGCCATCTAATAAAGTATAACCTAAGCGGTCACTTGAAAGTCTTGGCGAATCATTATCGGCAATCGGATAAATGTGATAGTCCTCAACTTCTTCTATTTTTATCCCATCTCTATTTAGTAATGCCATGATTTCTTTTGATTCCATAATCATTTTTCTGGTCAATTCTTCGGTTGATTCTTGTGTTTCATAGTCTTTGTTCATAAAGTCTATGGTATGTTTAAAGACCGGTGTTGCAATGTCGTGGAATAAGCCCGCAATCGTTTGTTTTTTATCTTTTGTAAAATTCCATACAATGAGTGCTACTCCTATGCTATGTTCTAAACTCGAATTCCAAAATCGATTATTAAATAGTTTGGAATATATGGTTCCACAGGTTGTGCTGATATTTTTTTGTTTTTGCATTTGTTCCGTGTTTATGTATTCTACTAAAAATTCTGGTATGCCTTCTGGCGATAAAATCTCAAAATATTTTTGTATTTTTGGATGCAAACTTTTTAAGTATTCTTCCATGTTCTTCTCCTATTGGCTTTTTCTTTAAATTTTATCTTATGTTTTTTGGTTTGTCAACTTTGTGTTTCTTTATTTTATTTTGAACTTTAATTCTGTATTATTTCGTAATATCTCCTTTGAAGTCTTTTTATTGATATAGGTAAATTCACTATATTTTTCCTCTTTTAAATTCTTTTTCATAACGGCTATTATTCTATTTCTTTTACTTACTAGCTTCTTAATATCTTCTTTTAAAATTGTATTGGGAACATAGATTTTATTTTTGAAAATAAACTTTAGACCTAAAATAGCATTTCTTGTAGTTCCTACTAAGACGTCTGTTTTTAATAAAATTCCTGAATTACAAAATTCTCCTACTTGATTTGCTAATTGTTCTATTTGTATGATTTGGGGTAAAATTTCTAATTTCCACTGGGTTAGATTATTTTTAAATTCAAATTCTTGAATATTTATTTTTCCACTTAATAATTTTGAATAAAAAGTCTTTGAATTTAATCTTTGTGAATTAACAATTTTTAGACCTGTTAAATGTAAAAAATGATAAGATAAAAACATTGTTTCTCTGTAATTTATTATTTTATTGTTTTCTTCATATATAAATAGTAAATTTTTATTTTCTAAATTTTTATGATACTCTTTTGCCATTTTTCTTAATTGATTAATGGCTTCATACTTTCGTTTATTTACGATTTCTATCCCTCCTTATTAAAAACTAAGAGAGGCACTATACAATTATTCGTATAATTCCCCCTCTTTTTGTACGATTTTTCTGTTGCCTAACCAACGGCAAGCTTATCTTGCCTCAACTATTTTTCGTTGCTTATAGACCCTTACGTTCTATTCTAATGTTAGGTTATTGTAACGGTCGCATCCGTCTTGCGAAATAAATCGCAACTATTATTAGTATATTCATTATACTTAGTTTTATCCGTTATGTCAAGTATTTTAACCAAACAAACTCATTTGATTACTTTGGCTCATCCCCTCTAAGCAACCAAAGGCCTTTAATAGGTCTGTCACAGAATTTCCTACTTTAGAACGTATTTTTAAATCATCAATAGACATAAATTTTCCTTCTTTTCTTGCTTTTACAATTCCTTGTGCTGCTACCGTTCCAAGTCCTGGAATACTGTTTAATGGTGGACGTATTCCATCTTCTTCGACTAAGAATTTTGTGCTATCAGACTGGTATAAGTCCATTGGTAAAAAGTTAAAGCCTCTTTCATACATTTCTAATACCAACTCTAAAATAGCATACATATTTTTATCCTTAACACTGGCTGCATTCCCCTGTAAATCAATTTCTTTCATTTTGTTTTTTACTTTTTCTTTTCCAAATATCATACACTCACTATCAAATTCATCTGCTCGAATCGAAAAGTATGATGCGTAATAAGCAAGTGGCTGATGCACTTTAAACCAAGCAATTCGAAAGGCATTGGTTACATAGGCTGCTGCGTGGGCTTTTGGGAACATGTACTTTATTTTTTCACAAGATTTAATGTACCAATCTGGTACGTCATGTTCTTTCATTAAAGCTACGTATTCTGCCCATTTTTCTGGATCTTTTAAGGCTTTTCCTTTACGAACGGTTTCCATGATTTTAAAAGCTGGATTTGGTGGTAAGCCTTGTTTGATTAAGTAAATCATAATATCGTCACGACAACAAATAGCATCCTGCAGGGTTACCGTTCCTGCTTCAATTAAGCTTTGTGCATTGCCTAGCCACACGTCAGTTCCGTGGGATAATCCTGATATTCGAATCAATTCATCAAATGTGGTTGGTCTTGTATCAATTAACATGCCTCTTACAAACTTCGTCCCAAATTCTGGCACACCAAAACTTCCTACTTCGGAGTGGATTTGCTCTGGTGTTACTCCGAAGGGCATCCGTGGAACTAAAAATTGACATAGTTGCTTTGTCATCTAATGGTACTTTGGTTGGGTCAATTCCAGTAATATCTTGTAGCATCCTTATCATCGTCGGGTCGTCGTGACCTAATATATCTAGTTTTAACAAGTTTTGGTCAATGGAGTGATAGTCAAAATGAGTGGTTACAATGTCTGAGTTTGGGTCATCGGCTGGATGCTGTACGGGACAAAATTCATAAATTTCTCTCCCCTTTGGTACTACGATAATTCCCCCTGGATGCTGACCCGTTGTTCTTTTAATTCCTGTACACCCCATAGCTAGTCTTTGAGTCTCAGCTCGATTAATGGGTATGTTTCTTTCTTCAAAGTATTTTTTAACATAACCAAAAGCTGTCTTTTCGGCTATCGTTCCGATTGTTCCTGCTTTAAAGGTCGTACCTTTTCCAAAGATAACTTCGGTATAGCGATGGGCTTTGGCTTGGTATTCTCCCGAGAAATTCAAGTCAATATCTGGTTCTTTATCTCCATTAAAACCTAAGAAAGTCTCAAAGGGAATATCCATCCCATCTTTATCTAACTTATGACCACATTTCGGGCACTCTTTATCTGGTAAGTCAAAGCCATTTTTGTAGCCATAGTCCGTAAAGTCCGAATATTTACAGTTAGGGCATCGATAATGAGCTGGCAAAGAATTTACTTCTGTAATTCCTGTCATATTCGCAGCAAAAGACGAACCGACTGACCCTCTCGAACCTACAATATAGCCATCTTCATTCGACTTCCATACCAGTTTTTGAGCAATAATATACATAACCGAAAAACCATTTCGAATAATAGAGTCTAATTCCTTATCCAATCTTTCTTGCACAATTTCTGGCAAGGGGTCTCCATATAGTTCATGGGCTTTTTCATAAGCAATATCTTTAATGGTTTGCTCACACCCTGGTATATGTGGGGGACATTTTTCTGGTGATATCGGACTAATTCTATCACACATATCGGAAATTAGATTGGTATTGGTTACTACGACTTCATAGGCTTTTTCCTTTCCTAAATAGCTAAATTCTTCTAGCATCTCTTCTGTGGTTCTTAGGTATAACGGTGCTTGCTTGTCGGCATCATCATAGCCTTGCCCCGCTTCTAAGATACGTCTATATACTTCATCTTGTGGGTCCATAAAATGAACGTCACACGTTGCTACTACTGGCTTATTCAATTTTTCTCCTAACTGGACAATCTGTCGATTGATATCTCGCAAAGCCTCCTCATCTTTTACCGTTTCGTTTCGAATTAAGAATTGATTATTCCCGATTGGCTGAATTTCTAAATAGTCATAGTCATTGGCAATAGCTTCAATTTCTTCCTCCGTTTTTCCGAAGTTCAATGGCTTGGTACAATTCCCCTGCCTCACAAGCACTTCCGAAGAATTAACCCCTCTGAATATTTTTTATACAAACTTTTTAAAATTCTAGGCTTTCGGTAAAAATAGTCTAAGTGAGAAAGAGATACTAATCGATATAAATTTCGCAAACCAATGTAATTTTTAGCCAAAATAATGGCATGATAGGTTTTTAGTTTCTTGTATTCTTCTTTTTTCGCTTCTTCGGAACAACTTACTTCATGAATATCATCAACGGTTTTTGCGCCTCGCTTCTTTAGCATATCTATCATAACATTGAATACTTTTACGGTTGTGTCAACGTCATCTAAAGCACGGTGTGCTACTTCTACTTTAATGCCTAAGTTTTCTGCAATTTTCCCTAACTGATATTTTTTATAATTGGGGAATAAGTCTTTGGCTAAACTCAAAGTATCTAAATAAGTATAGTCGAATTCATAACCTAATCGTTTTGCATTTTGCTTCAAAAATCCCATGTCAAAAGGTGCATTATGAGCTACTAAAACAGAACCTTCGATAAATTCCAATATTTTAGGGAATACTTGCTCTATGGTTTCGGCATCTTTTACCATGTCATCGGTAATATTAGTAACTTCGGTTACTCTTTGTGGTATATGTTTTTGGGGATTGACAAAACAGCTAAATTTATCAATTACTTCGCCTTGTTTTATTTTCATAATTCCCACTTCTGTTATTTTTTCTGTCACGGCTGAAAATCCTGTTGTTTCTAAGTCAAGTACACAATAGGTGGTGTCAATTTCTTGTGCTTTGCTATTGGTTACAATCGCATTTTTGTCTGGTGCTAAATAGGCCTCTACCCCATATAGTATCTTCATATCTGGGTTGTCATACCCTAACATTTTATGTGCTTCTGGAAAGGCTTGTACGACTCCATGGTCGGTAATGGCAATGGATTTCATCCCCCACTTCATAGCCCTTTTTATCAAGTCTTTAGCAGAAGTCATCGCATCCATTTGACTCATTTGGGTGTGCATATGCAGTTCTACTCTTTTGACTTCTGCGTTATCTTGTCTCGTTTCTTTTTTTAATCCCTGTTCTATTTCTACGATGGTATTAGCCATAACAGTTAATTCGTTCGAAAAGGTATCCATCTGTGCCGTTCCTGCTACCATAATTCCTTTGGCATTTTGAATTCTCTTCATCGTATGTTTTGCTTTTTCTTTTTCTAAAAAGGCTTTGCAAGTAATGGTACTCGTGCCATCGTATAAATCAAAGCTGTAGAGTGTTTTTCCTGATTTTAAGGTTCTATCTTCTGCAAATATTACTTCTCCTTGCAAGGCAATTCTTCCGTCATCGACTCCTAAATCTTCTACTTTTACAAGTGGGTCAGTAATGTTTTGCGTCGTTCCTAAAATTAATGGGGTATCTTCTATTTCTTCTGATGGTAGTTCTGGTAAATCACTGTTGGTTTCTATGATGGTATTTACCATAACAGTTACATCTCCTGCATAGTTGTCTAATCCGGGCTTTTCCGATTGCTTTTATGGTATTGGCTTTGCTGATTTTTTCTTCAATTTCTTTTCCTTCTTTATAATCTTTTCCAAATGATTTACAGGTAATGGTTCCTGTTCCATCGTATAAGTCAAAAATTATCATCCCTTTTCCAGACCTAGTTTCACGCACTTCTATGGTAACTAATCTCCCCTCTAACGTTACTCTTCCATCATTGGCTGTGATATCACTGATTTTTAAGTGCTTTTCTTTGGCTCTAGATGGTTTTCCCATTATGTATTCTTGTACTTCTGGTATGGCTGGCAAGTCCATTTCTTCGGTTGGGATATAACCTTCTAGGTCTTCTGGCGGAGCATAATCTGGGTCATGAAATTCTGGTATTTCTTCTTCCTCTTTTAGGCGATGCTGCTTTTCTTCTTCCTCCATATGAGCAATAATTTGTGCTTCTTGTTTTTCGATTTTTTCACGAAATTCGTTGATATCTTGGCTTGATAGTTTTTCGGTTATTTCTACAGCATAGTCTTCTCCAAATAGATTTTTAACCGTTCTTTGTAATTCTTTATCGGTTTTTTTGGCTTTTAAAAATTCGGCTCCTTTGATATGCATTTGGATATATATGGTTCCTTCTTTTACTTCTACCTTACTCTTTAATAATAGCATTGGTTTTGCTAAGGGATATTTATGTGACATATAAGCAATAATGTTTTTCCACTCTTCAGTAATGGATTTTTTGTCTGCTTTTTCGTCATAATGAATTTCTATATCAATATGGTTGAACCTAAATCTTTCTTTTAAGAAGTTCTCAAAATACCATACTTCTTTAATCTCTATGTATTCGTCTATTGTTAAAATAACTTGCAACGTGTTGGTCTTTTTGATGACGTTCATACTTTTTATGCTAGCATATTGGATATTACTATTGGTTTTGTAATCACTAAATATTTCTCCTACTTTTTTCGTTTTTTCATCCATTTTTATCGCTCCTTTTGTGCTCTCTGATTGTACCACATTTTAAAAAAGATGAAAAGCGAACATTTTCATTTTTGAAACATTTTATGACCAACTTATTAAAGAAAAAAACTAGCCCTTTCCAATCTTACTTGAAAATTTTGACTAGCTTTTTCTTTTTTATTTTTTATCTAATTCTTGTATTTTTTCTTCTGCTAACCCTGTTGCTTCTACAATTTGCTCGATTGGTAGTTTCATCTTCAGCAATTTTTGAGCAATTTCAATTTTGTTTTCTTCTCTGCCTTCTTCCCTTCCTTCTTCTCTTGCTCCTTCTCTCATACTTTTTTCATCTCGAATTGCTTTATCTCTTAAAAAAGCAAGTCTTCTTTCTTCTGCTTCTCCTGTCAAATACTCGTATTCGTCATTAGCCTTTTTAATTTCTTTATTTTCCTTCATCGCCAACTCTACCCCCTTTGGATTGACTTGACTGATAAACTGCATCCACTGCTCCAATCTTGTATTTATGCCTCTTTCTTCTTTTTTAAACTTTGGTATTTGAATAAAATGAATTTCTAGTTTATCTGTCAAAATCCTATTCTTATAATCTCTTCTTAGTCTAGCTATTTCGTGAAATGGTCCTTCTTCAAATTGTTCGTAATCTAAAATATTAATCGCAATTGTCTTTTTTACTT
>CANPIU010000040.1 GCA_947574235.1 uncultured Clostridium sp.
CCTCTTGTTTGTCTCACAATTTTCCCTCTTGGGATTTTGTGAGACAAACAAGAGGTGTCCCTACTGTCTCATTTAGCATTTTTTCGTTTAAACTCATATAATTAGTTAATACTAAATAAGAGAAAGAAAACAAGAAGGTGTTAATTTGAAGTTAGGAGTAGCATTATCCGGTGGAGGAATTAGAGGGATTGCCCATGCAGGAGCCTTAAAGGCTATGGTAGATAACGGAATTGAAATTGATATCATAGGAGGAACTAGCTCAGGAAGCTTAGTTGCTTCTTTGTATGCTATGGGATATTCGCCTTATTATATCTACATATTGTTTAAAAGATATGCCAATGAAATTGTAGAAATGAATTCAGCACCTATCATATCAGGGATTGGAAATTTTATGATGAATAAAAAGGTATGTATTTCTCGGGCTAAATTCAGGAGAAAACATAGAAAAAGCTTATAACAATATTGCCATAAAAAAAGGAATTAGAAAGATAAGTGATATTCAGAAAATGCCATTAGTAATTCCAGCAGTTGACGTTATGAGTTCGAAGGAATATGTTTTTACCAATCAAATACCAGAAGGAGCACAAGATAAATCTCAATATATTACAGAGATATCAATTGGAAAAGCGGTCAGGGCTAGTAGCAGTTTTCCAGCCGTGTTTTGCCCATGTGAGTATAAAGAATACAAGTTTTTAGATGGTGGAATATTAGATAATATTCCAGTATTAGAGGTAAAGAAGCAAGGGGCTGATAAAGTGATTGCCATTAATTTTAAAGCAGATGACGTAGATGAAGAAAGTAATATGATGGATATTGGGATGAGAACGATTGATATTATGGGAAATAAAATCTCTGAAGAGAGTTTAGAACAAAGCGATTTTGTTCTTACGATTTCGACAGATAAAACGGGACTTTTGGAGGTGGAAAAATTAGATAAATGCTATCAATATGGCTACCAAGCTGTGGTGCAAAATTGGGAGAAAATAAATAGCATAATATTGAATTAGCATATCTTGACATAATATTCCTCTATCGATAAAATCTATTTATACAGAAGATAGAGGAGGAGTAAGATGAAAAGTATAACCAATAGAGGTATTACATTAATTTCCTTAATAATTATGATTCTTATTTTATTCATTTTAGTAGGCTTAAGTATTACTAGTTTAACAGGAGAAAATGGAATATTAACAAAGGCACAAGTAGCTGCAGAAAAAACAAAGGAGACAAAGGCAAAAGAAAAAGTACAAGTAGCAGTGATGGGGAGTTATGGAGAAGAGGGAAAACTTAACAATAATCTACTAAAGATTAATCTAGATGAAGTAGAAGGAATTAAAAATGTGCCAGATACCATTAAAAATCTTCCAATTACAGTAGAAGCAGATGGCTATAGGGTAGAAATTAAAGAAAATCGAGAAGTAACACTAGAAGGAGAAATAAAGGATAGCACGGACGAAGACAATCAATTGGTAAAACCAACTGGTACAAAAATGATAGAAAAAAATGGAGAATATGAAGTATCCCAATATGAAAAAGTAAAGGTAAATGTTCCAACCTATGTACCAAATAGTTCTTTAAAGATTACAGAAAAGAGTAATAACATAGACGTGAGTAATTATCAATATGCAGATACCACAGAATTATTTACATTAAGCGAGATATCTGGGGTAGGAGATGATTGGGACTTTGGAGAAATTTCTGCAACAAAAGGTGTTAACTCTGTTAATATCGGTTTCATACCAAAGGTAATCATATTCAATAAGCGTAGCAGTAACGCTTTATTAGTTTATAACTCATTAAAAAGTAAGAATATGGTGTATACGTATAGAAATGATGGCATAAGCGAAATTAAACTTAATTCTACAATTACGGATAAGGCTCATATTAGAACAATTGGTCCAACTACTACATTTTTTGCTATTGATGATTCAACTTGGGACTGGATTGCCATAAAAGAATAAAAAATATCATACGTTAGCAAAAAAACATAGCCATCTATCTTCTTTAGATAGCATAGCAAGAATTTCAAAAAAGCAAGCTTTGTTCTTGCTTTTTTTGTTATCTTATAGTAGAATACTACTATAAGATAATGGGAAAACTAAAACAAGGGGGGAAAATCATGCAAGGAATTGGAATTGGAGAGAGTGACTTCAAAGGACTAAGAATTAGAGATTATTATTTTATTGATAAATCTTTATTGATTAAAGATATTATAGATAATAGCAGTAAAATAGCTTTAATTACAAGGCCTAGAAGATTTGGAAAAACCTTAAATATGAGTATGTTAAAATATTACTTTGATTGCAAAACAACAGACAATGAAGAATTATTTAAAGGTTTAAAAATTATGGAGCAGGACGAAAAATATACTTCAAAGCTAGGCTATTATCCAGTTATTTATATTACGCTAAAAGACGTGCAAGATAGAAACTATGAAAATATGATACTAAACATGAAAACAGCTATATTAGAAATGTATCAAGAACATATGTATTTGTTAAATAGTGACAAAATTTATGAATTTGAGAAAGAAAAAATAAAGGAAATATTATATACAAGAGAAAATGAAGTAGACTTAAAAAATAGTGTAAAAGAATTATCAAAATACTTAAACCGTCACTATGGAAAACCAGTTATGTTGCTTGTCGATGAATATGACGTGCCTTTGCAAAATGCTTATGTAGAAGGTTATTACGAAGAAGCGATTAAATTTTTTAAAACCTTTTATGGTGTAACCTTTAAAGATAATCAATACCTAGAAAAAACAGTTATCACAGGGGTATCAAGAGTGGCTAAAGAAAGCATTTTTAGTGGAGCGAATAATTTTGACGTTTATACCGTATTACAGGATAATGAATTTGCCAAAGATTTTGGAATTACGACAGAAGAAATGCAAAAAGTAATGGAGGATTTTAGGGTACAAGAAGAAAAAGAAGAAATTAGAAAATGGTATGATGGCTATACTATCGGAAAAGAAACAGGGATTTATAATCCATGGAGCATTTTAAAGTATTTAAGAAACAGAGAGATAATGCCCTATTGGGTAAATACGAGCTCAAATGATTTAATTAAATTAATATTGAAAAATTCAACAACCGTAAAAGAGAAAATAGAAAGATTATTGAAAGATGAAGCAATCGAGGTTAAAATAGACCAAGAAACAGTCATTTGTCGGAATTGAAAAAAACGAAGACAACATATGGGGCTTATTAGTAGGAACAGGCTATTTAAAAGTAGTAGACACGATAGATATACAGAAAAAATTATATAAAGTGCAAATGACGAATAAAGAAATTCAGTTTCTATTTGAAGATATCATTGATGATTGGTTTCGTGACAAAGTAATTGGAAATGACTTAAATAGTATATTAAAAGACTTAATTACCTTAAATTTAAAAGAATTTCAGAAAAAATTCAAAATATTAGTAGAGCAAATGTTTAGTTACATGGATGTAGGAAAAAACACAGCAGAAAACTTCTATCATGCTTTTGTATTAGGTATTTTAGTAGGATTAAGGGATAGTTACTATGTCAATTCTAATCGAGAGTCTGGTTTGGGAAGATATGATATTATGTTAGAGCCGAAAGATAAAAATGCCAATAGTTTTATTATGGAATTTAAAGTGTTAGAAGATACAGAAGAAGAAACAATAGCAGAGACAATTGCTAATGCTAAACAGCAAATAGAAGAAAAGAGATATGAAGAGAATTTGAAAGAAAGAGGATTTACGAATATTACCAAAATGGTATTTGCTTTTCAAGGAAAAGAAGTAAAAATAGAAGTATATTAAAAATCAAAGCACCATAAAGGTGCTTTTTTGATGGAATTATTAAATAAACGAAATATAATCAAGCAAACTGAATATAATAGTATTAAAAACGGAAAGGAAATAAGGAAAATGAAAATAAGATATTTTGACAATGCAGCCACAACCAAAGTAAAAGAGGAAGTCTTGCAAGAAATGCTACCATACTTTAGCGAAAAATATGGCAATCCATCTTCTTTATATAGCATAGGGAGAATTTCCAAAAAAGCCATAGAAGAAGCAAGAAAAAAAGTAGCAGGCTTGATAAATGCTAATCCAAACGAAATATACTTTACAGGGTGTGGTTCCGAAAGTGACAATACCATCATCAAAGGAGTGGCTTATGCCTATCGAAAAAAAGGAAAACACATAATTACTTCACAAATTGAGCATCCGGCTGTACTTCATACTTGCCAAATGTTAGAAAGGCAGGGATTTGAGGTTACTTATTTAAAAGTGAACAAACAGGGGACCATAAACATAGACGAATTAAGAAATTCCATTCGAAATGATACTATCTTAATTAGTATCATGTTTGCTAACAACGAAATAGGGAGCCTTCAACCAATCGAAATGATTGCTAAAATAGCCAAAATGTACAACATTATTTTTCACACGGATGCCGTGCAAGCCTGTGGTAATGTACCAATTGACGTTAAAAGGATGGGGATTGATGCTTTATCACTATCTGGACATAAATTATATGCACCAAAAGGTATCGGAGCTTTATACGTAAGAAATGGTATTGAATTTGAAAAGTTTATGGATGGAGGCCATCAAGAAAAAAATAAAAGAGCAGGAACAGAAAATGTAGCGGGAATTGTGGGCTTAGGAAAAGCGTGTGAATTAGCAAATTTACACTTAAGAGAACATGGAAAGCACTTGCAAGAATTAAGAGATTATTTTATTAGGCAAGTACAAGAAAAAATAGAAGGGGCTGTGTTAAATGGCGGGATGGAAAATCGATTACCAGGAAACGCCAATTTTGCCTTCTCAGGGGTAGATGGGGAAGCTTTATTATTAAATTTAGACGCCAAGGGAATTTGTGCATCTGCGGGCTCAGCGTGTACTTCTGGTTCTTCTGCACCTTCTCATGTGTTAGCTAGTATCGGTTTATCCGATGAACTAGCACGTAGTTCTTTAAGAGTTACCTTTGGAGAAGATAATACCAAAGAAGACGTAGACTATTTGGTAGAAAGTTTATGCGAAATTATTAAAAAGCTTAAGAACCTTTAAGGGTTCTTAAGCAAACTTATGGCGCATTTGATACCATCAACAGCAGCAGACATGATACCGCCCTGCATAACCAGCACCCTCTCCACACGGATAGATACCAGAGACATTAGAGACTAAATTTTCATTTCTTAAAATTTTCACAGGAGAAGAACTACGAGTTTCTACTCCAGTCAAAAGGCTGTCAGGATGAGCAAAGCCTTTTAGTTTTGTATTAAAATAGACAAGCCCTTCTTTTAAGGTATCGGAAACAAAATTTGGTAAAATCTCATTTAAATTGGATAAAGTAACACCAGGTTGGTAGGTTGGTTCAACTTCGCCAAGCATTTCCGATTTTTGATTTTTCAAGAAATCTTCTGTACGTTGAACTGGTGCAAAATAATGAGAGCCACCGAGTAAAAAAGCTTTTTCTTCTAAGCTTTTTTGAAAATAGATACCAGCTAATGGAGAGCTTTCCTCAAAATCATCTGGTGTTACATTTACCAAAAGAGCAGAATTCGCATTTTTGCCATCTCTTAAAAAATAACTCATACCATTGGTTACAATCGTATGGGGGCTACTTGAAGAAGGCATAACCATGCCACCAGGACACATACAAAAAGTATAACAAGAGCGACCATTAGTAGAGTGATAAGCTAGCTTATATTCTGCTGGTGGTAGTTTTAATTTCGTAATAGAGCCATATTGCGCTTCATTTATCCAAGCTTGTAAATGTTCAATGCGAACACCAACAGAGAAATTTTTTGCTTCCATCATAATCCCTTTTTCGTAAAGTTTTTCAAAGGTATCTCGTGAACTGTGACCAATGGCTAAAATAACATGATTTGTTTCAACTTTTTTTTGGATGCCATCACAAATCGTATGCAAACTAGTAATTTGTTGATTATGAATTTCAAAATCAATAACTTTTGTATTAAAAAGAAAAGTAGCACCATTAGCCATTAAGTAATTACGCATATTCTTAAGAATACAAACTAAATTATCTGTACCAATGTGAGGTTTTGAAAAGTATAGAATTTGTTTTGGAGCACCAAAACGAACAAACTCTTCTAACACCTTTTTACAAAAAGGACTATGGATGCCAGTCGTTAATTTTCCATCCGAAAAAGTACCAGCACCACCTTCGCCAAATTGCACATTAGAAGCAGGATTTAATTTACCATTTTTTCTAAATTCCTCAATTGTTTTTTGTCTTTCTTCCACAGGCTGACCTTGTTCGATAATAATTGGTTTTGCACCATTTTGAACAAGAGTAAGAGCAGCAAATAAACCAGCTGGTCCACAGCCTACAATAACAGGGCGACTAGATAGCGTAGGAAGTGTGGATAGTGTAGATAGTGCATGTGGGTTTAAAAAAGTAGGCATTTCAAAATTTTTTACCCTTTCAAGCTTTCGATATTTTTTCTCATCCGTTACCTCAATAGCAACAGAATAAGTATAATGAACATCATCCTTTTTCCTAGCATCAATAGACTTCCTAGCAATATGCCAACTTAAAATATCATCCCTTTTCACATGAGCTTTCTTAAGAGCTATCTCAAACACTTCAGCCTCTGTCAAATCTTTCCTAATTTTAATCTCATTAATTTGTAACATAGAAATCCCCTCTTTTCCTTTTTTGGGACAGTCCCAAAAAGGGACATAGATTCAAAGTGCCCTTTCTGGGACAGTCCCAAAAAGTTCCAAAAAAATCTCCATAGCACTATTATAGCATATTAAATGAAAGTATGCTATAATTGATGCGAAAGAGAGGTAGGGAAAATGGCGGAAAATTGGACAGATAGGACGGAATTATTAATTGGAAAACAAGCAATGGAAAAGATAAAGAAAGCAAAAGTAGCGGTTTTTGGCATTGGAGGCGTTGGGTCTTTTGTGGTAGAAGGATTAGCAAGAGCAGGGGTAGGCCATATGGTGCTGATTGATAATGACGTGATTTCGGTTAGTAATGTAAACAGACAAATTCATGCTACTTGCGATACGATTGGGAAAAGAAAGATAGATATCATGAGAGAGAGAATTGAAAGTATTAATCCAGAAGCAATTGTGGAAGTTTACATGGCGCAAGAGATGGGAAGTGGAGAGGAAATGATTATTGATAATTCTTTTTCTTACCTAGTAGATGCTGTAGATACGGTAAAAACAAAAATAAAATTAATCGAAAGAGCAACCGAGCAAAATATACCAATTTTATCTTGTATGGGAACAGGAAATAAATTAGACCCAACGAAATTTGAGATAGCACTAATTGAAGAAACTTCGGTGTGTCCATTGGCTAGAGTGATGAGAAAAGAATTGAAAAAAAGAAATATTACCAAAGTAAAAGTGCTGTATTCAAAAGAAGAGCCAATTGTTTTAAAGAATCGAGAAGTACAAGAAGAACAGGAAAAAGTAGGAAGCATATCTTTTGTACCTTCTGTGGCAGGACTTATCATAGCAGGAGAAGTGATTAAAGATATCATTGCTTAAGATTTTATTAAAATTTATAAGAGGACTTTCCTTTTCCACATAGTTAGTATATAATGGGGATAATCAAAATAAATGGGGAAACATATGGGAAAGAAAATAGTAAAAAAATTAATAATTATATTTTGGATATTTGTAATTGGTAGTGTGTTTGGATTTTTTGCAGAAATGCTTTATGCGCTGGTTTATACAAGAACCCTAGAAATTAGGCAAGGGTTAATTTATGGACCTTTTATTCAAATTTATGGTATGGGAGCAGTGGCTTATTATATTTTGATTTCGAATATTAAGGAACCGAAAAAAGCTTTTATTTCTGGGATGATTATGGGAGGAGCCCTAGAGTATTTGTGTTCTTTCTTTCAGGAAATATTTTTTGGGACCATTTCTTGGGATTATTCCCATTTGTTTATGAATTTAAATGGCAGAACCTCTTTGTTGTACTGTGTATATTGGGGGATTATTGCTATTTTATATTTAAAGATAATTTATCCAGCTTTTTTGAAAATGGAACCTTTGCTTGAAAAGACAGGAATTCGAATTTTTACTGTATTTTTTATGTTGTTTATGACTTTCGATATTGTTATTTCTTGTATGGCAGGTAATCGTCAACAAGAAAGGCGTCAAAATGTACCAGCTAAAGGACCAGTGGATGAGTTTTTGGACCGAGTGTATCCAGATGAGTTGTTAGATAGGATTTATAATAACAAGAAGGAGATAGTGTGAAGAGAGAATTGAAAAGTTCTTTCTTTATTAATAATAGTAGGAGAGTCTTCGATACGAGAGGATTAAAGTAAGCCTTAGATTTTTTAATAAATGTAAAGTATACACAAATCTAAGGCTTGTTTTTTATTTAATAAAAATGAAATAGAGTGTTGACAACCATATTAAAACGTGCTAAACTATATCTAGTTAGGAGGGGAAATGATGAATATAATAAATGATATTCGAGAAAAACAAAACCAACTTATTGTAATGATTAATACAGTATTTGATGAAATAGTAAAGGAGGTAGAACAATTAAAAGTAGGGGAGAATATGGTAATAACTGAATATGAAAGTGTATATCCAATAACAAATGCAACAGGATTTAAAGGAAGAAAACCAATTGCAGTAATCATTGAAGGAAAACGTATTATTACTCCTACCTGGAAAAAAGTAGTAGAAAATGTTTTAAGAGAAGTTATTAAAGATGAAAAAATGAAAAACAAAGTTTTAGATTTACGTGATATATTATTAGGAAGAATTCGTACAAGATTATCTAAGAAATCAGATGATATGCGTAGTCCTATAAAATTATGTGATGATTTATATATTGAAACTCATTATGATACAGAGACACTGATAAAATTATTAATCGAAATATTAAGTGAAATTTCTTATGACTATAATAAGGTTAAAGTGGTTATTAAGAGTAATTAAAAAAGAAGACAATTGTTAAGAAGTGTTTGTTATAGAAAACTTATTAATAGTAAAGATTTTCTTAAGTCCCAAAAATTGTGTATGAGTTTAAAAGAAAATAAAGGATATTATTCTTGTAATGGTAGTATGTTTTATTTTTATTAAAGATAGGATGGAAGAATAGAAAAGGAAAGAAAAAATGGATGAAGAAAAAATATTAATTATAGTTAAGGGAGAAGATAAAACAGCACAAATAGAACAAATTTCAAAAAAAGATGAGGAAAAGATAGAGATTAAGTATTATAGTAATGAGAAAATATATCCCTATAGTTCAACGAATATTGTAATAAGAGAACAAGCAATAGTGATGGATTTAAAAGGAAAAGATATCTATTATAAAAATCAGATAATATTCAATATTCAAAAAGCTATTCAATTTGAAGATTTTGTGAAAATTATCTATGAAAATGGGGAAAAAGAAATATTTCGATATGAAGACATATCCTTTAAATCGAGTGAAAAGCAAAACGTAAATAAAAATGTAATAGAATACTTCAAAGAGATAGCTAATTATGTAAAAAACGAAAGTGAAGAGGAAGAAAGTGAAAAGGAAGAAAGTCTACACCAAGAAAGTTTTTTAAAAAGGGAGTATGGAAAGTTAAATTACATACTAGAAGAGAGTGTTTTAAATTATTATATTAATAAAAAGGATTTAATAAAGCCAAATATAGAGGAGAATAACATTATTTATCCGTTCCGATTTAATTTAAGTCAAAAGCAAGCAATGGAAAATGTATTTAAGAGTAATGTATCAATGATACAAGGACCACCAGGAACAGGAAAAACACAGACCATTTTAAATATAATAGCCAATTTAGCCATTATGCAAAATAAGACAGTGGCGGTAGTTTCCAATAATAATGAGGCTGTTAAAAATGTAAAAGATAAATTAGAAAAAAATGGTTATGGTTTTATGGTTGCAGATTTAGGAAAAAAGAAAAAAAGAGAAAAATTTTTTGAGGATATTCCTCAGCCAAAAGTTAAAGATTTTAATTTGGAGATAGACCATGAAAAATTATTAATTCGCTTAGAGGAATTAAATAAAAAGTTAGATGAATTACTAGAAAAAAATAATGATAAAGCAAAATTAGAAAAAGAAATCGAAAAATATAAATTAGAGCAGAAACATTTTGAGAAATATTATAACAGTCAAGATATCGAAGAAATAGAAAAGCTATTTTTTTATCATAAAACAGATGACAGAATTTTAGAGTTCATTTTAGATAGTCAATTATTATGTGAAGAGAAAGTAAAAATAAAGTGGTTATACAAAATTAAATTATTATTGAAATATGGAATTACCAATTTGAAGCAACTAGACAAACATTTAATGGAAATGATTTTAATGTTACAAAAGCAATATTATGAAATAAAAATTGAAAAACTAGAACAAGAATATGCTAATATTGAAAGGGAATTAAAAGCAAATAACTTTGAAGGATTACAAATAGAACACCAGAATATTTCAGAGAAAATTTTTAAAAATGAACTATATAGAAGATATCATGGAAAAACAAATGAATTTAGTTTGCAAAATTATCAAGAGAAGATAGAAGAATTTTTAAAAGCTTTTCCAGTTGTTTTAAGTACAACGTATTCTTTAAGAAATTGTGTGCCCAATAATTTGCTATTTGATTATGTAATTATGGATGAATCTTCGCAAGTAGATTTATTAGCAGGTTCACTTGCTTTATCTTGTGCTAAAAATGCAATTATAGTAGGAGATGAAAAGCAACTTCCTCAAATAGTAGATAAAAAGATAAAAGAAAAAATAGCGAATATAGAGGTGGATATATGTCATGATTATTTTGAAAATAGTATGTTATCAGCGATAGTAAGAACTTATGGAAAAAACATGCCACAAGTAACGTTGAAAGAACACTATCGATGTCATCCTAAAATTATAGAATTTTGTAACAAGAGATATTATCATAATGAATTGATAGCATTTTCTACCAAAGAACATTTAAAAGTGGATAAACCTCTAATTTTATACTATACAGCAGAAGGAAATCATATGAGAAAAGTTACAAGAGGAAGTAAAACGGGAACTTTTAATGAACGAGAATTAGAAGTTATTAAAAATGAAGTGTTACAAGACAAGAGAATAAATTTATATGCTAAGGATGAAATAGGAATTACAACCCCTTATAGGATGCAAGCAAACAATATACAAAAGTCTACGCAAAAAGAAATTCAAAGTGATACGATTCACAAATTTCAGGGAAGAGAGAAGAAACTAATGATACTTTCAACGGTGTTAGATAGTAGTTACTTAGGAAAAAAAGGTATCTATTTTGTGGATGACCCTTGTATGATAAATGTAGCAGTTTCAAGAGCAATAGAACAGTTTGTTATTGTAACGGATAAGAAATTATTTAAAGAAGAAGGAAATGATATTAAAGCCTTATTAAAATATATTCAATATCATGAGTTGTCTTCAGAAATTGTAGAAAGTCAAATAGTTTCAGTATTTGATTTATTGTATAAAGAATATTCAAAAAAATTAGAAAAATTGAATACTAGTTTACTGCATAAATCTAAATTTAAAAGTGAAAATATCATGGATACGATTTTAAATAAGGAATTAAAAAAAGAAGAATATCGAGATTATAAGTATGAAAGAGAGATATTGCTTAGGAATATCTTTAGAAATTTAGAGAATTTAAAGGAAGAGGAAAAGAAATATGTCAATAATGGAGCAAGAATAGATTTTGTTATCTATGATAAGATGGATAACAAACCGCTACTATTTATTGAGGTTGATGGCTTTGAGTATCATAAGAATAATCCAAAACAATTAGAAAAAGATAAGTTAAAAAATTCCATAGCAAGAAAAAATGGTATCCCTATCATAAGATTTGAAACAGGAGGAAAATCTTATGACGAAGAAAAAATAGCTTTAGAAATAAGGAAAGAAATATTTAATAATAGTTGATATTGATTAAGGTTATAAAGAGGTCTTAAAAAGAACCTAACTTTTAAAGTTCTAACCCTTCATCTTAAAGAATACAATTAAACAAAAGTATTCTTAGATGGGGGTTTTACTTTATGAAAGGTGTATCAATCGAAGAGCGTGCGATAAATTTAGCACAATATATAATAGATTCAAAAGACACAGTAAGAGGGGCTGCTAAAAAATTTGGTATTAGCAAAAGTACAGTACACAAAGACGTATCGGAAAGGCTAAAAAAAATAAATCCAAGATTAGCCCAAGAAGTTAGAATTATTTTAGATGAAAATAAGGCAGAAAGACACTTAAGAGGAGGCATGGCGACTAAATTAAAATATAGCCATCAAAAAAAGAACAGGGATTAGGGGAACATATATCTCCAATCCCTGCTTTTTAATTAAGCATTGTTATTTCTTTGTTGTTTTCTTGCTCTTCTGCAAGCAGCGCATCTTACTGGTTGATTTTCAAACCCTTTTTCTGCATAAAAAGCTTGTTCTCCAGCAGTAAAGACAAATTCGTTACCACAGTCTTTGCAAGTAAGTGTGATATCTTCGTAATTGTTTTCCATTATTAAATCCTCCTTTATCAGATTTGAATTAACTTTTTACTAACCAATCTTATAAAGAAGGGAAATAGTCTAAAAATAAATTCATATTGGTCAATTCTATTGACCACTTATAGTATAGCATCTTTTAACCATAAAAACAAGAGAAAGATTGAAATTTACCAAAAAATGTAGTATAATACCAACATAGTAGTATAGAGAGGAGATTGAATATGAAAGCATTAATCAGTGTATCAGACAAAACAGGAATTGTAGAATTTGCTAAAAGATTAGAAAAACAAGGAGTGGAAATTGTATCCACAGGAGGAACCTATAAGAAGCTAAAAGACGAAGGTGTGCAAGTGATGGAAATAGCAGAATTAACAGGATTTCCAGAGTGCTTGGATGGAAGGGTAAAGACACTGCATCCAATCGTACATGCCGGAATACTTGCAAGAAGAGACAAAGAAGAACATAGAAAACAATTAGAGGATTTAAAAATTGACACCATCGATTTCGTAGTAGTAAATTTATATCCTTTTAAGCAAACGATATTGAAAGAAGGGGTAAGTTTAGAAGAGTGTGTAGAAAATATTGATATCGGTGGACCAACTATGCTTCGTAGTGCAGCTAAGAATTATCAAGACGTAACCGTTATTACCAATCCAGAGGATTATGAAATCGTATTAAAAGAATTAGAAGAAAAGGGAGAAGTATCAAAAGATACTAAATTTAGAT
>CANPIU010000041.1 GCA_947574235.1 uncultured Clostridium sp.
TCTTATCAGTTTTGGTTTTTCTAATGTTAGAATCACGAAGAGAATCAGTTTGAATCTCTGAGGGGTACATTCCCCGACGCTTGCGTCGTAAGAAACTCTGTGATACAATAAGAAAAAACTAGAAAAGAAGAGAAAAAGTATGAGCGAATACATACATAAATCACATAACGTATCAGTATTATTGTATCACTATGTTTGCCCAGCGAAGTATAGAAGAGTAATTTTCGATACAAAAGTAGACGAAATATTAATAAATACGTGTAAAGAAATATCCAAGCGATATGAGATAAATTTTATAGAAATAGGGACGGATGGAGATCATGTTCACTTCTTGATACAGTCAGTACCAAGTATGGCACCAACGAAAATAGCAACAATAATGAAGAGTATAACAGCAAGAGAAATATATAGACTGTATCCAGAAGTGAAGAAAAAGTTATGGGGAGGAAATATACAAAATTATATAGGTCGCAAATAACAATATTTGAGTGAGCGTAGGCAAACCAGAATACCCCGATGCTTGCGTCGGGGTAGTTTATTAGGGTTAATTACTGCAACTTTGTAATTACGTTCATATAAAAACTGAATAAGATTTTCAGCATAATGACCAGTAGATTCTAGACCGATTAAGCAATCTTGAAAATTCTCAATTTCTTCAATTAATTTCATAAAACCTTGACGAGAATTTTCAAAAGGAAAAGGTTTTACGATAACTTTACCATCTGAGCTAACAACAGACGCAAAGTGTTTAAATTTGGCAATATCAATGCCGATGTAAACCATAGTGTTTACCCCCTGTAATAAATTTATTAACAACTGTGACAGCACCCAACTAGTTTTATTACTTGTAACCTTGCGTGAAACGAAAGTTCAAAGACTTATCTAACTAATTACCAATTATAATAAAACTGTGGCAATATTCTTTCTGAAGTAGTCAAAGCTACAAGGAGAAAAAAGAGTCCACAGCGTCAACATAAATAATTATATCATCGATTAATATAATTATCTATAAAGGTTTATGGGTAACCTTTTAAAAACCTAAATCTATTATACAAGGAGAAAAAATGTTAAAAGTATTAAGAAATTTAAAAAAGTCATTAGGGGCTGTCGTAGCAATTGTTATATTACTATGTGTGCAAGCAATGACAGATTTAGCTTTGCCAGAATATACTTCTAAAATTGTAAATATCGGAATTCAAGCAGGAGGAATTGAACAAGCTTTGCCAGAAATAATTGCTAAGGAAGATATGGATAATCTTCTAATTTTTACACAAGAAGAGAATCAAATTTTAGAAAATTATACTTTGGTAGGAGAAGAACCAAACAAACAAGAAGAAAAGATAATAAAAAAGTACCTAGGAAAAAATAAAGAAGTACAGCCCAATACGGTATACACCTTAAAAAAGATAGAAGAAGAACAAAAACAAAACTTGTCAAAAATAATGGCAACACCATTAATGGAGTGGCAAATGCTTCAAAACGAAGAAATAACAAATTCGATAAAAGAAAAAATGATGGCGAATATTCCAGAAGCACAAAAGCAAACGATACAAGCACAAAGTCTTATGGAAATCCTTAAGAATATGCCAGAAGAACAACGAAATCAGCTTTTAGCACAATTTACCAGTAAAATAGATGAGATGCAAGACTCAATCAAAGAGCAGGCAGCCATTACTACCGTAAAAGAAGTCTATAAAAAACTAGGAGTAGATACTGATAAGTTACAAAATGATTATATCCTAAAAGCAGGGATGCAAATGTTAGGAATTGCTTCTATTACTATGATATCTGCGATATCGATTATGTTATTATCTTCTAGAGTTGCTGCCAAACTAGGAAAAACTTTAAGAGATAAAGTCTTTAAAAAAGTAATTCATTTTTCCAATAAAGAATTATCAGAATTTTCAACAGCATCATTAATTACACGTAGTACAAATGATATACAACAAATTCAACAACTAATTACCATGTTATTTAGAGTCGTTGTCTATGCTCCCATCATTGGGATAGGAGGCTTTGTTAAAGTTTTAACAACGAGTGATAGTCAAATGGCGTGGATTATTGGTGTTGCTATTTTAGCAATTCTCTTTATTGTAGGAACTTTATTTATTATGACGATGCCAAAATTTAAAAAATTGCAAGAATTAGTAGATAAAGTCAATCAAGTAGCAAGAGAAATCCTAACAGGTTTGCCAGTGATTAAGGCCTTCCATAAAGAGGAAAAAGAAGAAGCAAGATTTGAAGTTGCTAACACCAATTTAATGAAAACAGACTTATTCGTAAGTCGTGCTATGTCAATGATGATGCCGCTACTTATGCTAGTTATGAATTCTATTATGATTTTAATTGTATGGGTTGGTGGTCACAATGTTGACCAAGGTATCATGCAAGTTGGTGATATGATGGCATTTATCCAATATACCATGCAAATTGTAATGGCATTTTTAATGATATCTATGATATCTATCATGCTACCAAGAGCAGCCGTATCTGCAAGACGTATCAATGAAGTAATTGAAACTGAGCCAAGTATTCAAGATTTACCAGAAGTAAAAGAATTTGACACCAACAAAAAAGGATTCGTAGAATTCAAAAATGTATCGTTCCACTATCCAGATGCCGATACAGAGGTGTTATCTGATATAAACTTTACCGCAAAACCAGGAGAAACGACAGCCATTATTGGAAGCACGGGAAGTGGAAAATCCACGGTGGTAAATCTATTACCAAGATTTTATGACGTAACAGGAGGAGAACTTTTAATTGATGGAGTCAATGTAAAAGAAGTTTCCCAAAAGAAACTAAGAGACTTAATTGGTTTGGTACCGCAAAAAGGAATTCTATTTTCAGGAACCATTGAGTCTAATATTAAATATGCAGATGAAACCATGTCAGATGAGAGGATGAAGCAAGCAGCAGAAATTGCACAAGCAACAGACTTTATTGGAGAAAAAGAAAAACAATTTAAGGAGCCAATTGCACAAGGAGGAAGCAATGTTTCAGGAGGGCAAAAACAACGTTTAGCCATTGCCAGAGCTATTGCTAAAGACCCAGAAATATTTGTGTTTGATGATAGTTTTTCAGCTTTAGACTTTAAAACCGATAGTAAATTAAGAGAAGCCTTAGTAAGTAAAACCAAAAATAAAACCGTTATTATTGTAGCCCAAAGAATTAGTACCATCCTAAACGCAGAAAAAATAGTGGTATTAGAGGAAGGTAAAGTAGTAGGAATAGGAACTCACGAAGCATTAATGAAAGATAATGAAACCTATCGACAAATTGCCTTATCACAATTATCAGAAGAAGAATTAGGAAAGAAAGGAGGAGAATAATATGCCAGGACCAATGGGACCAGGAATAACAACAACTCAGAAACCAAAAAACTTTAAGCAAACAGCCAAAAAATTAATGAGTCATTATTTAGGAAAATATAAATTAGCACTCATTATCGTTTTAATTTTTGCAGTGGGAAGTACCATTTTTACCATTGTAGGACCAAAAATATTAGGAAATGCCACCACAGAAATCTTTAATGGTCTAGTCGGTAAATTATCTGGTGGTAATGGGATTGACTTTGGCAAGATTGCTAGGATTTCTATTACTTTGTTGATTTTGTATTTAATTAGTAGCCTATTCTCCTTTGTTCAAAACTATACGATGGAAGGTGTATCACTAAAAATAACCTTCCAAATGCGAAATGACATTATTAAGAAAATTAATAAGTTACCAATGAAATACTTTGATAAAAAAACAAATGGTGAAGTGTTATCCATTGTTACCAATGATATCGATACCTTAAGTTTTAACTTAAGTCAAAGTATCACGCAAATCATTACTTCTGTTTGTACCATTATTGGAATTTTAATTATGATGTTTTCTATCAGTTGGCAAATGACTTTGATTTCTTTGATTATTTTGCCAATCGCGGGAATTTTGGTAAGAAATATTGTAGGCAAATCGCAAAAATATTTCCAAAGACAACAAAGATATTTAGCAGACGTTAATGGTCAAGTAGAAGAAATTTATGGGGGACTAAATATTGTAAAAGCTTTCAATAGTGAAGAAAAAGTGACAAAGGAATTTGAAAGAGCCAACAAAGAATTATACCACTCTGGATGGAAATCTCAATTTTTATCAGGTCTTATGTTTCCTGTTATGAATTTTATTTCCAATGTGGGTTATGTGGGAGTTGCTGTTGCAGGAGGCTATTTGGCGATTAATGGAACGATTACAGTTGGTAATATCCAAAGTTTTATTCAATATAATAAACAATTTACCCAGCCAATTAACCAAATTGCACAAATATCAGCTATGTTACAAGCTATGATAGCAGCAGCCGAAAGAATATTTGAATTTTTAGAGGAACCAGAAGAAATAGACACGCATAAAGAGGGAACTACCATAGAAAATTTAAAGGGAAATGTAAAATTTGAACATGTAAAATTTGGGTATGATGAAGAAACTACCATTATTCATGATTTCAATTGTGAAGTTCAAGAAGGTCAAAAAATTGCCATTGTAGGACCAACAGGGGCTGGAAAAACGACAATGGTTAAATTATTAATGCGATTTTATGACGTTGCCGAAGGTGCTATTTTAATGGATGGTCACAATATCAAGGATTTCGATAGAGGCGAGCTTCGTAAAATGTTTGGTATGGTATTGCAAGATACCTGGCTATTTGGTGGAACCGTAAAGGATAATATTAAATATGGAAAAGAAGATGCCACAGATGACCAAGTAATTGAAGCAGCAAAGGCAGCTCATGTGCACCATTTTATTAAGACTTTGCCACAAGGTTACAATTCTATAATTAACGAAGAGTCTAGCAATATATCAGCAGGTCAAAAACAATTGATGACCATTGCAAGAGTGATTTTAGCAGACCCTAAAATCTTGATTTTAGATGAAGCAACCAGTTCTATAGATACAAGAACCGAAATTCAAATTCAGTCTGCAATGGATAATTTGATGAAGGGAAGAACCAGCTTTATTATAGCGCATAGATTATCGACAATTAAAAATGCAGATTTGATTTTAGTAATGAACCATGGTGATATTGTGGAACAAGGTACGCACGAAGGCTTACTAGAAAAGAACGGATTTTATGCTGAACTTTATAATAGCCAATTTGAAGTAGAAGAAGAATAAGGAAGATAATTGTAAAAGTCTTCCTTTTTTAATATTCTTAGGAAAGTCATCCACGATAGTGGTGAGTTTCCTTAGAAGATAATTAGGGAAGAATTAGATTTTCTTATGTGGCTTTGCCACTTAGAGAATTTTATTCTTGTTTTTCAATTTTAATAAGATAATTCATTTCGCAAAATTAAAAATATTTACTTTTTGCGAAATGAGTGTTATAATATTTTTGAGGTGAGCTTTTATGAAAATAATAGAAAGAGATTATTTGAAAGAACTAATAGAGGTTATTGGTACACCAGATATTAAAGTTATAACTGGTGTAAGACGTAGTGGAAAATCAAAACTATTGGATATGTTTAAGAAATATATTGAAAAGAATATTGAAAATGTAAATATAATAAGCATTAACTTTAATTTAATAAAATTTGATAAATTAAGAGATTATATTTCATTAAACAATTATATAGAAGAGAACTTCGTTTCAGGAAAGCAAAATTTTGTATTAATAGATGAAGTCCAAATGTGTAAAGAATTTGAAAGAACAATAAATAGTTTACATGCAGAAGAAAAATATGACATATATATAACTGGCTCAAATGCTTTTCTATTAAGTAGTGATTTAGCAACATTATTTACAGGTAGAACTTATGAGATACGAATTTATCCGTTTTCTTTTAAAGAATATTTAAAATATTTTAACAATAAAGATATACAAGAAGCATTTGACAAATATGTTTTTGAAGGTGGAATGTCAGGTTCTTATGTATATGATGATAATAGTAAAAAATATAATTATATAAATGAGGTATATAATGCCTTAATTGTTAGAGATATTCAGCAAAAATATAAGATACAAAACATAGGATTAATGGATAGCCTAAATGAATTTTTGATGGATAATATTTCAAATTTAACATCTTACAGAAATATAGCCAATCAATTAAATCAAAATGACCTCCAAACAAGTGATAAGACGATAGCTAGTTATATTAACTATTTATGCGATGCTTTTGCTTTTTACAAAGTAAGAAGATATGATATTCAAGGTAAAAAGTATCTGTCTTCGATTGATAAATATTATTTAGTTGACCAAACTTTTAAATATGCGAAACTAGGAACCAAAAATATTAACTATGGTAGAGTATATGAAAATATAGTTGCCATTGAATTATTAAGAAGAGGATATGAAATATATGTGGGTACTTTATACAAAAAGGAAGTTGATTTTGTAGCAATGAAGCAAAGTGAAAAAATATATATTCAAGTATCGGATAATATAGATGATGAGAATACATTAAAAAGAGAGGTAGAGCCGTTATTACAAATTAAAGATGCGTATCCCAAAATAATAATAGCAAGAACAAGGCATGAAGATTATCAATATGAAGGGGTTCAAATATATGATATTGCGAATTGGCTTATTAGATAGACTAAGATTTAAAAATTTGGGATAATTAAAGATGCACAAAACAGTTTTTAGATAGGAAGATAATTACTAAAGTCTTCCTTTTCTTTATTTTTTGTGATATAAATAAAGAAAAGAACGGAGAAAAATAAAATGAAAAAAATAAAACCACCAATCATAGAATTAGAGCAAATAACAGAAGTAAAAAAATTAGAAGAATTACAAGAAAGCGAAACCATAGAAAGACGAAAAATCCAAAACTTTGTGAAAGAAAACATAGCATTGTGTAATATGAAATTTGAAAAAACAATCCTAAGTAATGTGGAGATAACGAATAGCAAACTAGAAAAAAATACTTTTACAGACATAAGATTTATAAATTGCAATTTTTCTAATACCTCATTTGAAAACACTTGCTTTATTCGCTGTCAATTTGAAAACTGTAAAATGACAGGTGGGAGTTTTGTAGAAGCAAGATTATATCAAGTAGAAGTAATCGATACGAATGCTAGTTACAGCAATTTTTCATTAGCAAGTATGGAAAAGGTAAGCTTTCAAAATACCACTTTGGCCAATAGCTATTTTCAAGAAAATAAATTAAAAAATATCTATTTAGAAAAAGCAAATTTAATGCGGAGCGCAATTCTTTAAAACTAGCTTGAAAGATATTGATTTATCAGAAAGTCAAATACAAGGGATGCAAGTAACGATAGAAGACATTAAAGGAGCAACGATTGATATTGTACAAGCAGCAGATTTATTATATCTCTTAGGTGTTAAAATCAAAAATTAGAAAAGGAGAACACTATGACAGAAAAAGAAAAAATGTTAGCAGGGGAATTATATAATGCAAATGATAATGAGGAACTAGAAAAAGAAAGGGAAAAAGCAAAAGATATCTGTTTTGCCTACAATCAAATAAAACCATCGAATCGTGAAGCCAAAAAAGAAATCATAAGAAAATTATTTGGAAAAACCAAAGAAAATTTTTTAATTGAGCAACCCTTTATGTGTGACTATGGTTATAACATAGAAATCGGAGAAAACTTCTACGCCAATCACAACTTAATTATTTTAGATGGTAACAAAGTAAGTTTTGGCGATAATGTATTTATTGCACCAAATTGCGGTTTTTATACAGCTGGACACCCTTTAGATTATAGACAAAGAAATCAGGGATTAGAATATGCCAAACCAATTAGAGTTGGAAATAATGTATGGATAGGTGGAAATGTTGTGGTATTGCCAGGCGTTACCATTGGAGATAATTGTGTAATTGGAGCAGGAAGCATTGTGACAAAAGATATTCCAGAAAATACAGTAGCAGTTGGTAATCCTTGCAAAGTAATAAAAAACATTAAAAACTAAAAGTGTGCCAAAGCTTAAGTCCCCAGTGGCTCTTTGGCATGAAAGAAGGAGAAAGTAAATGAGCAAAGTAAATTGGACACCAGAACAACAAGATGCAATTTATGAAAAAAATTTGAATATACTAGTAGCTGCTGCTGCTGGTAGTGGAAAAACAGCTGTATTGGTAGAAAGAATTATTCAAAAAATACTGCAAGATAAAGTCGATATTGATAAACTGTTAGTCGTAACCTTTACCAATAGTGCAGCAAGTGAAATGAGAGAAAGAGTGTTAAAGGCTATTTATCAAAAATTGGAAGAAACCCCAGAGGATGAAAATTTACAAAGACAAATTACTTTGTTAAACAAAGCAAGCATTTGTACCATAGATTCCTTTTGCTTAGAAGTGGTAAGAAATCACTTTTATGAGTTGGAAAATGTATCGCCTAATTTTAGGATAGCCGATACCACAGAAATTGAATTGTTAAAACAAGAAGTAATCGAAGATATCTTTGAAGAAAAGTATGAAGCAGAAGATAGTGATTTTACGAAACTAATTAATGTTTATACGAGTTATCGTGACGATACCCCTTTAAAAGATTTAGTTTTAAAAGTACATAACTATATACAAAGTAATCCATTTCCACAAAAATGGTTGACAGAAAAAATAGAAATGTTCAACTTAAAAGATAACTTAACAGACGATTTTAGTAGAACCCCTTGGGGAAGTATTTTGCTACAAGAAGTAGAGGAAGAATTAGTGGATGATATCACAACTTTAAAAAAAGTAGAGGAAAGCTTAGCCAATAACGAAGAATTGGACGTATTCTTCCAGATTATAAGAAGTGATATAGAACAATTAGAAAATCTAAAAGCTCATCTAGATAATTGGGATACTGCTTTTGAAGTGGCTAGTAACTTAGAATTTATTACTTGGTCAAGAAAAAAAGTGGAATTAGAAGTAAAAGAAAGAGCAAAGGAAATAAGAGATGCGGTTAAGAAAAAACTAGGAAAAGTATTAGGAAAAATCTTAATTTGTAACTCACAGGAAGCCAATCAAGATATCTATGATATGTATGGAATTTTAGTAAAATTGCAAGATTTAATCCTTACCTTCGATACAGAATTTACAAAACGAAAAAGAGAAAAAAACATAGTCGATTTTAGTGACGTAGAGCATTTTGCCTTAGAAATTTTGTTACAGAAAAAGGAAGTAGCTAAAAAGTACCAAGACAAATTTGAAGAAATCGCCATAGATGAATATCAAGACAGTAACTTAGTGCAAGAATATATTTTAACTTCGATTGCTAGGGATAACAACATTTTTATGGTAGGCGACGTAAAACAAAGTATCTATAAATTTAGACAAGCTATGCCAGAATTGTTTTTAACGAAATACGAAACCTATGCCAAAAAAGACCATAAAAAACCAGAAGATGACCTGAAAATACAACTATTTAAGAACTTTAGAAGCAAAGAAAAAGTGTTGCAATTTACCAATTTGATTTTTGAAAACATAATGGGAAAAACGTTAGGGGATATTGATTATAACCAAGAAGAATTTTTGAATTTAGGGGCGGATTATCCAGAAAGTAAGCAAAACGAGAAAATTGAAATTCATATCATTGACCCAAAATCAGAAATAGAAGAAGAAAAAGAACCAGATTTTGAAGCGTTTGAGGAAAAAGAAGAGGCTATTTTTTTAGAGGAAGAAGAAAACATAGAAGATATAGAATTAGAGGCAAAATTTGTAGCCAATCAAATCAAGCAATTGCTAGAAAGTAGTTATCAAGTGTGGGATAAAAAACAAGAAAAGTATCGTGATATCCAGTACAAAGATATTGTCGTGTTACTAAGAAGTACAAGAACAACGGCACCAATTTATGAACAAGAAATTTTAAAATTACAAATGCCAGTATTTTCTGATAGTTCACAAGAATACTTAGATTCTATCGAAATTCAAACTATTATGAGTTTGCTTGAAATCATTGATAATCCAATTCAAGATATTCCATTAGTAGCCGTGATGAGGTCTAATATAGGAAAATTCACAGATGATGAGTTAATTCAAATTCGCCTAGCCGACAAGCAAGATAATTTCTATACTTGTTTGCAAAAAGCCCAATTATCCGTGGAAAAAGACTTGCGAGAGAAAATAAAAAGCTTTTTAGAACAACTAAAACGGATGGCGAAAAGAGCAAGAATATCTAGCGTTAGATGAATTAATATGGAAAATTTATTCCGATACAGGATACTACAATTATGTTGGTTTGATGGTAAATGGAAAGTTAAGACAAGCCAATTTGAAAATGTTATTTGAGAGAGCTAAACAGTATGAAACAGCTAGCTTTAAAGGATTATACAATTTTATTCATTTCATTGAAAAGTTAAAACTAAGTAGTGGCGATATGGGAGCTGCTAAAATCATAGGCGAAAATGATAATGTTATTAGAATTATGAGTATTCACAAAAGTAAAGGATTAGAATTTCCAGTGGTATTTTTAGCGAGTACAGGAAAGCAATTCAATCTTATGGACTTAAATCAAAATATTTTGTTACACCAAGATTTAGGAATAGGGGTAAAATATATTGATTATGAGAGGCAAGTTCAATATGATACGTTAAGCAAAGCGGCGATTCGAAACCAAACTTTAGTAGAAACCTTGTCAGAAGAAATGAGAATTTTATATGTAGCTTTAACAAGAGCCAAAGAAAAATTAATCATTACAGGTTTAAAAAAGGACTACCAAAAAGAACAGGAAAAGCTAGGCAAACAAATGGAAAGATATCCAAAACAAAAGAATAAAATCAATCCTATTTTAGTGAAAAAATACATAAAGTATATTGACTGGATTTTATTGGTGTATTTTTATGAAGAAGAAAAAATGAAAGAAATAGCGACATTAAGGACTTATACCAAAAAAGACGTATTAAGTGCTTGCAAGCAAGAGGAAAAAGAAGAAATTGATATAGTAGAGAGATTGGAAAAAGAAGAAGTAACAAAGGAACAAATGAAAGAAATAGAAGATAAACTAAAACGTACGTATGAATATCAATTATCAACGAAAATTCCAACGAAGTCATCCGTAACTAAATTAAAGCAAGGAGAAGAAAAATTAGAGATTAGTTTTGGAACACCAAAATTTCTAAAACAAGAAGAAGATAGAACTTTGACTGGTAGCCAAAAAGGAACTTTATTACATTTGTGTATGCAAAAATTGGATATTCAAAAAGACTATACCTTGCAGGCAGTACAAGAATTAATCGATGATTTAGTAAAACGAGAAATTATTACCCAAGTAGAAGCCGAAAATATTAATACAAAGGCTATTTTAAAGTTTACCCAATCTAATATTTGGCAAGAGATGAAACAGGCAAAGGAGATACAAAGGGAAAAGCCATTTTATATGACGATACCTGCTAAAGAAATTTATCAAGAGGAAGTAACAGAAGAAATCTTGGTACAGGGTATGATAGATTTATATTATATTAATAAAGAAGAGGAATTGGTTTTAGTAGATTACAAAACGGATTTTGTGCAAACAGAGGAGGAACTGGTAGATAAGTATAAAAATCAATTAGCGTGGTATCAAAAAGCCTTAGAGGAAGCTTTGCAAAAAAAAGTAAGCCGAGTTCTGATTTATTCGACTTTTTTAGGAAAAGAGCTGGAGGTATTGAAAAAGTAGGAAAAATCTGGTATAATGGTAACAGTTGTAAGTTTAAAAATAGGGGGATGTAAAATGGAACCATTTAGTACCTTACAAAAAATAGCAATATGGATAGCAATTTTAGTAGGTGTTTTTCTATTATCAGACTTTTTGATTAATGTAGGCATTAATTCTGCTTATAAGAATATGGAGCGAAAAGATGATAATAGTGATATCGTTGTTTATCAAGCTGATGCAACCTATGTAAATGGTAGAATTAGAGGGCTTGTTAAGGCTAGCGAAAAAGAAAAGGGAAAGTATCTTAAAATTGAATTATATTCTAAAAGAAATGTGATGGTAGGAAAACGTTATATTGAGCTAAAGGATTTAAAACAAGAAGAAACGCAAGCTTTTGAATTACTATTTAGAGCCAAAGATGCTACGTCTTATAAGGCAGAAATTGTAAAGGAGAAAGAGCTAGGAGATGAGTTAGAGATTATACCAAGAGAGTTGACAAAGTCAGAGATTGTATTGACGACGATACTTACTTTTTTAATCTTTTGGGGATAAAATTTCTGTTTATCAAAGTACGATAGATACAAACATTAAAGGCAAGTATATGCTTGCTTTTTTTGTTATCTTGTAGTAGAATACTACTAGAAGAAAATAGGAAAACTAAAACAAGGAGGGAAAATGATGCAAGGAATTGGAATTGGAGAGAGTGATTTCAAAGGACTAAGGATGAGAGATTATTATTTTATTGATAAGTCTTTATTTATTAAAGATATCCTAGACAATAGTAGTAAAATAGCCTTAATTACAAGACCAAGAAGATTTGGAAAAACGTTAAATATGAGCATGCTAAAATATTATTTTGATTGTAAGACAACAGATAATGCGGAATTATTTAAGAGCTTAAAAATTATGGAACAAGGCGAAAAATACACTTCAAAATTAGGCTATTATCCAGTTATTTATATGACTCTAAAAGACGTACAAGATAGAAATTATGAGAATATGATTTTAAATATGAAAACAGCTGTGTTAGAAATGTATCAAGAGCATAGATATTTGTTAGAGAGTGAAAAAGTTTATCCAGAAGAAAAAGAAAAAATAAAAGATATCTTATATACTAGAGAAAATGAAGTGGACTTAAAAAATAGTGTAAAAGAATTATCTAAATACTTAAATCGTCACTATGGAAAACCAGTTATGTTGCTTGTCGATGAATATGACGTGCCACTTCAAAATGCTTATGTAGAAGGCTATTACGAAGAAGCAATTAAATTCTTCAAAACCTTTTATGGTGTAACTTTCAAAGATAATCAATATTTAGAAAAAACGGTTATCACAGGAGTATCAAGAGTGGCTAAAGAAAGTATTTTTAGTGGAGCGAATAATTTTGACGTTTATACCGTATTACAGGATAATGAATTTGCGAAAGATTTTGGAATTACGAAAGAAGAAATGGAAAAAGTAATCGAAGATTTTGGAGTACAAGAAGAAAAAGAGGTAATTAGAAAATGGTATGATGGCTATACGATAGGAAAAGAAACAGGGATTTATAATCCATGGAGTATATTGAATTATTTAAAAA
>CANPIU010000042.1 GCA_947574235.1 uncultured Clostridium sp.
GATTTCATAAAAATTAAATTTTCAAAAGAAATTACACACTTTACTTGACAAAGTCGTCACGGTTATATAGGTACTCTAATAATAGACATTTCTAAGAAAGTGTGACATATGTTTGACAAACCTACAACTATTAAATTTCTTCACTTTCTCCTGTTTTATAATTAATGGTAATTCCTGGTTGTACATTATAGACATAAACATTAAAACATATTTCTTCTCCCTTATCCTCTACAGAATAGGCTTCTAACTCTACCCCACTTGCAATAAGATTATCTTCCTTAAAAATTGGTGTTACCCTATATAAAACATGATGATTTTGATGCTTTTCTATATATTCTGCTACTTTATTTTCGAAAGGTAACATACCATTAACATTAAAATATCTTGTTCCTGTCATCAAATTTAATTCATTAGCATCTTCGTCTGATAGTTGATGACCTATTAAATGGCATCTATTGTATAAATATTCTCCTTTGTATTTTTTCTGAACCCAGCCAGTTGGCTTGATACTACTTATATCGCCCCTTTTATCTCCCTCTGGAGGCATTATGTCTTTACTAATATTGGCATAAGCAACTCCGCATCTTCCTTTGTCATCTAACTCGCTATATTTTTCAAAACTCCTTGTAGTATAATCTTGTTCACTAAAATATGGTTTGCCATCATTTATTTCTACATAAATTTGACCTGAATACTCTGGTATCTCATCTATCTTATTATAATTGGCAACTGTACTTTCCTTTAACCCATCTACATTATTACCAATATAAACTAGTCCTATCAATAAAATGAGAGTAATTACCCTTATTAAAATTGGTTTTAACTTCGTATTCTTTTTCTTCCTATCTCGTACCATTTTTTATTCCAACCTTTCCTAGGCATTTTATTGATAGCATTAGACACGGCTCATCCTTGCTGTAAATTGCTATCTTTGTCTTCCCTATCCATTTTTATCATACTATCATAAAAATGTAATTTTGAAAAGTTAAAATATAAATACACATTTTTATCTTTGTCAATTTCTATTTTTCGAATAAGTCGATATAAATCTATTTTTTCTATGGGTTCAAATTTTAGAAAATTGTCTATTACTTCATCTCTCTCCTCTTTTTCTTTGTTTTTAATACCTACTGTTTCTTGTTCTTTCATTAATTTTTGTTCGAATTGTTCTTTTTGTTTTGTTAATTTTGTTCTGTCTAGAATAAACTTATTAGAAATTCTAATATAATCTTCTTCTGTCATAACATTTTTTAATTTATCCACATACATTTTATCTAAATTATTATTAATTTCTAAAATAGATTTCTCTAATTGTTCTATCTTTTTTATGCTATCTTCTTGGCTATTTCGTGATTTATTTTGATAGTTTTCATACACAGAATAAAGAATTTCTCTATCAACATTTAACTTAGCTATCTCCTTAATCTTATAAATGATATAGTTTTCAAACTTTTCATAATTGATACTTAATGGATAACAATTTCTCTCTTTATAGTTACTACAAGTTATATAAGGATGCGCTTTTGTATTTCTTTTGGCATTACTCTTTCTTACAATTTGTAATTTTCTTTTACAATGATGACAATAAAGAAGCCCTCGTAATAAATAATCATATTTAGCTTTTGCATTTGTGCCTCTTTTTTCAAGAATACATTGTACTTTTTCAAAGGTGTCTTTCTCTATAATCGGTTCATGTGTATGATTTACTCTTATTTGATTTTCCTTTTCTACTTCCCTTATTTTTTTTACTTTATAAGATACCACCGTCTTTTTATTTTGGATGGTATTTCCAAGATAAACTTCATTTTTTAACATATTACATAATGTTACTTCGTTCCAATCATATTTTGTTTTCTTCTCATCTTGTACTATCCCAGTTTTTCGATAACCAGTTGGCGATAAATATTTCTTAGCATTTAGGTAGCTTACTATGTCTTTGCTTCCCTTTCCATTAGCATATAGATTAAATATTTTTTCAACTATCTCTTTTACCGCTTCATCAACAATTAGTTTATTTTTAATACTGGGGTGTTTTTGATAGCCGATAAGCTGGGATACTGCATAAATATTCTCCCTGTCTTTGCTTTTCTCGATAAACACTTCTAATTTTCTTGGAAATATCTTTTGCATAATAATCGTTCATGATTGCTTTAAAAGGTGTTATATCATTATTCGTGTTCTCCCTACCAGTATCTATTCCATCGGTTATTGCTACATATCTTATGTTGTTCTCTGGGAAATAATTTTCTAGGTAATGACCTGTTTTAATGTAGTCTCTCCCTAGCCTTGACAAGTCCTTTGTTATTACCATATTTATCTTTCCCTCTTTAATATCTTGTAACATTTCACAAAAACCTTCTCTGTCAAATGTTGTGCCACTTACCCCATCATCAACATATTCTTTGATGAATTCTAAATTATTTTCCTCTACATATCTCTTCAAAATATTCCTTTGATTACTAATACTTTCGCTTTCTTGTTTGTCGCCATCTTCACGAGATAATCTGATATACAAGCCGAACTTTAAATAGGTTATTGTTTTGCATTAAGACTTTTTACCTCCTAGTTTTTTAATTCCTCACCTTGTGTTTTATTTTTTAGATTTTCAAGATAATCTTTAAACATTAGCCCTATTATTTCTGTTATCTCCTGTTTTTCTTCTGTGAAAATACAATATGTAGTAAATTCTAGTTTATTCTTCTTTGTTTCTTTATCCTTTTTCATCATAATCTCCTATCTATTAATAAAAGTTATTAAATAAATAGGTTGCTTATGACCTTTGTTTAATAAATAAGAAAAAAAGATATCGTTCCCTAAAAACTATATCTTCTTTTTCTTTTATGCATTGATTAATTTTTTAAATGAATTCGCATTTAATATTGTATTAGAAACAAATTTTCCTTGGTTAAAATTAGCCCAATTATTGAATATACATGGTACATTTTTTGCTTTTTCTAAGGTATCAATTTTAATGATATTTAATGGGATATTATTTTCTTTGGCATATTGTGTTAATTCTTTTACCTCATATTCAACATAGGGACATGCTGGGCTATAATAGATGGTAAAGTCTTTTGTCTCTATTTTCATTTCTCTAGCCTTTTTGTTAAATCTTGGGGTATCACTTTCATCCCATCGCAAGGCTAATAATTCATAGTCTTCTATGGTATCTACTACTTCAAATCCATGGTGCTCAAAAAATTTCTTTTCGCCTAAAAATGGTTTTTTCTTTTTAGAGGTTAATGTACAAATACCACTCATCCCCTTTTGTTTTGCATCATTTATAGCATATTCTAGTAATTCTTTTGCCATGCCTTTGCCTTTAAAACTGCCAGCTACCCATAAACAATAGATATATTCGTAATTTTTCCCATCGATGGGAACCCATGCTGTTTCAATTGGTTCATATTCAATGAATACTTTTCCTCTAGCATCTAACTTTCTAAATACATGACCTTCTTCTAATTTACTTTTTATCCACTCTTTTTTCTTCGTAACACCTTGTTGGTGTTTTTTATCCCCTATGGCGCAACCGATATGTTCTTCTTCTATATTTTCTAACGTTAGATTTATGTAGTTATTCATCTTTTCTTCCTCTTTTCTTATTAAAGTTTCTTTTTTATGGGGTGTCTTAGCACTGTTTTTAAGTTCTCTATTTTACATTTTCTTGGGTCACTTAAATAAATTTCATGATGAAACCTAGTCGTTGTAATGTCTAATTCATAGCCATTTTGCTTACTATATTCATGCATTAAATTAATGGTTTCTGGTTCTTTATCATAACTACCAATATGCATACATTGAACACAAACACCTTCCTCATAACTTAAAAATTCTACTTTTGAAAAGTCTTGTTTTTTCTTGTTGGTTGCTTTCTCAATAGCCCAATTAAAATCTTCTTTTGTTACAAAGTCTGGTAATCGAATCATGGAAATAAAGTTGAATTTGTCTTTCTTATTGTAATCGATTGCTTTTCTATTCCCTTCTTGCCACCAAAGTCCTTCTAATGGTGGAACTACATATTCAAAATAGCCTTTTATTTGGTGTGCTTCTTTGTTACTCATTTTAATGGTAAAGGCAATGGCATACAAAAGTCCTATTGAAGCTTTATACTGGCTATTTTCTTCATTAGGATTTCCTTTTCCTCTAACGGCAATATAGTTCATGTTAGGAATTTTAATAATCTTAGGACTTGTTTTTGGCCTATAGAATTCCTTATACTCTTTTTTATAATCAAAAGCCATTTTTCTTTTCCTTTCTAATCTTCTATCCCAAGATAGATATGAATTTCTTGTTTTTCCTTATGGCTTGCATTGTTTTGGTATTCTTCAAAATCACAAGTATAGGTTCTTTTTAAATCCATCCTCCATATTTCTTGCCAAGCTTGTCCTACTGAATTTTGGACGTCCCCTATGATAACAAATTTAGCATATTTTCCTTTGGGAATAACAACACTTTCTACTTCTTCCATTTCTAGTTTTTGACTGACTTCTGCACCAACTATAAAGCTATAAGGCTTGGTATAATCTCCCTCATAGTTTGTATATAAGCCTATTGTTTTATGATTTACTTTACTTGGTATCTTTTCATAAATTCCATCGGTAAATAATTTTTGCCAAGTCATGCCTATGTCTTTCATTGACTTTCCTTCTTGATTGGTTGTTTTAATTTTAAGCCCTACAACAATCTTTTCTTCTAATTCTACTATTTGATATTTCATACTTCCTACCTCCTAGTAGGAATTATATATTACTAAACTTGACAACTGTATGTCATATTATAAATAATTTTTTAGGGCCTTTTCTAATTTTTCTTTTACCTTCTTTTTGGCTTTATCGGGTAATAACACTTTAGCATGTTCCCCAAAGGATAAAAGATACCCATAGACCCACTCATTTTCTGGATAGCTTACTTGAATTATAAAGTCACCTTTTTTATTTTGAGTTATTTCTTCCTTTTCAAATTCATCATATACTCTATATGCCATTTCTTTGCTGATTTCTAATTGAAGGTGGATGGTTTTAATATGATTTTGCTCCTCTTTATTTTCTTTGGGTAATTCTCTTTCAAAATGTTCTGGTAATATTTCAATTTCTTTTATTCTAGCAAGCTTAAATATTCTGTAATCGTTTTTATTCCTACAATAACTCATGACATACCAAGACTTATCCTTAAACCATATTTGTAAGGGTTCTACAATTCTCCTGCTCACTTTTCCTTCTGTATTATAATAGGTAAATTTAATGATTTTCTTAGTCAAAATTGCTGATTTAATCAGTTCGAATTGTTCTTGCTCTCTACTATCTTTTCCCCATTTTGAAAAATCAATTTTAATCCAATCTTTTATTTTTTTATTAAATAAGATACTTAGCTTTTCTAAAATGTCTTTTTCGTTTTTTCCTACTACGTTTTTCATCCCTTGCAAGGCAAATAATATTTGGTTTTGTTCTTCTTCGGAAAGGAGGCTTGTGTTTAGGATATATTCCTCTAAAATTCTTATGCCTCCCTCTCTTCCTTTTTCTGCATAAATGGGTATATTAGCACGACTTAAGGTTTCTATGTCTCTATATATGGTTCTCGTTGATACTTCAAATTTATTGGCTAATTCTTTGGCTGTTATTTTTTTCTTCTGCATTAGTAGATATACTATTTCAAATAATCTATTGTTTACTTGCATTTTTTCCTCCTGCTAGTATTATAACATAAATATGACATTTTGCTGTCACTTTTATTATTTTTGCTTGTAATATAAAAGATAGATAAGATTAAAATCTATCTATCTATACTCATCATTTTATTCTTATGATATCTATATTAGGCTGTAATAACTCTACTACTGTGCCAGAATTATTTTTTACTCTTATTATATCACCACTATCTGCTTTGATTATTACCCCAAAACTTAAATTCACTGTTTGGTAAGCATTGGTAACTGTCTCACCAACCGTCGTACCATATACTGTTGCATTATTATGCTCTAAATAAACGGATAATGTTGCTTCTTTTTCTGTTGATGGTGGTTCATAAATAGTTGTGTTAAATTGTATATAATAATTCCCAGAGTGATTTACGATTAAATCCGCTTCTCCTTCTTGATGCCTTATATCATTTTTTTCCACAACTCTATTGGTATCAAAAGTAACATATCCCCCATCTTTAATATTTTCTGGTCATAATTAAAACAATTCATATGAGCTATATCATGATTCATTACCATAATTGTTAAACTAATGCTCCCTATTACAAATAACAAAACTAATACTGAAAATGAAAAGACATACACTGTGTTTTCTTTCACAACAATTCAATTTTCTCACCCCCCTTTTTTTACTATATGAGAAAATTTTTAATTTATCTACTTATCAAATTTGTGGTAATTGGTACATTTTTAATACCACAGGTGTGGACTTAAACTTACAATTTCCAGCTCGGATGGGAAAAAGCAAAAGAAATCAAATATGCTCAAGGGTTTACTCGTCCTAGCCCTCGTGACTTTGTGGGATATGGTCCTTTAACCGAACCAGAGGCCTTAACCATCTACAACTTTACCCTGTCACATGACTTTCAATTAGTCATTAGTTATCATACCCAAGGAAAAGAGATATATTGGCAATTTCAAGACTATACACCTCCTATTAGTCGTACAATTGGAGAACAATTTGCCAGTTCTAGTGGTTATCTTTTAGCCGACACGCCTTACAATTCTAGCTTTGCAGGTTATAAAGATTGGTTTATTCAAAATTATCGTCGTCCTGGCTACACAATTGAAGCAGGAATTGGAGAAAATCCTTTACCAATTTCTCAATTTAATGAAATTTATCAAGATAATTTAGGAATTCTAGTTTTAGGTGCTACTCTGCGACTTACTTAAGTAAAAGCGGAAAGATTATTTCTCTCCGCTTTTTAAGACTTCTTATTTCTAACCAATAGCCTGTCATAGAACATATCAACAAGATAGTTTCTAAAATAACTCCAAATACAGACATGATATAGAAATTATAGGCTATCCACAAAATTCCAATGGGAATTCCTAGTAACTTGTAAATATTAGTTTTCTTCTGCCATACAGAAAAAGTATATAACATGGTTGCAAATACAGAAAGTAAACTAAAAAATCCTTCGTAAGTAAAAATGGCAGAAACAATTGATATAAGATACAAAATGACTAAGATTACGATATCTTTTTTATCAACCTTTTCTTTTATTCCATTTTTCTTTTCATCAACTAAAAATAAAATATTTCTAACAATAGCAACCAAACACATAGCAAGTCCTGACCAAGCACTTAGCAGTACATAAGCTACTACATTGGCTACTAAGGATAAAAAGCTTATGATTAATACTTTTTTTCTGTCTTTGGCATAATAACTCAAAGCCAACAATCCATACATGATAATGGTAGCAATTTGTGATGCAATATACGTTACTGACCAATCCATAGCGTCTCCTCCTTTCTTCTTTTAAGATAGTAATGTTAATCCAAATAATCCTGCTTGCAAATGCATTTTTGTTTCTTCTGATTTATTTCCTGTCGCCATCTCATAAATGGAATTTAAAATATTAATAGCATTTGCCACCTGAAATAACAAAGTAAAAGCTTCTTTTTCAAATGGCGTCGCTTCTATATTTTCACACCATTGCTCAAAAGCATTTTTTATTCTTTTTTCTGTCTCTTGTTTATCATTTTGAATAAGAGCAATATCTGTACAAATCACAACAATTTCATTTAATCTTGCTGTATAATTGGCTACTGAAAAATCAATAACCCATATAATGCCATTGGCATCTAACAATAAATTTGTACTCATCATATCTCCATGTACAAACGCTTTTGGTAACTTTTCGTATTCAAATTGTTTAAATTCCTCATAAATTGGTTGAAGCATTTTCAAATATTTTTTTTCTAAATATTTACTCTTCTTATCATATTCCTTACCAAAACTACTTATCGCCCAAGTATCATAAATAAAATTCGGTTCGTAATTTATTTTATTTAATTTGCTTGCTATTTCAACTATTTTCATGAGTTCTTTTGAGGTGGTTTTTCTATTTAAATCAAAAAAATTTTTTCCTTCTATGTATTGTATCACTGATACTCTAAATCTAGATTTCTTATAACTTATAATAGACATTATTTCATTTTTAGAATTTAAGTAAATTTTAGGAGTTTGTATTTGATTTTTTTCTGCTACCCAACTTCTATTTATACACTCAAATACTTCTTGGTCACTACGAGAATTTCTAAATACCTTCATTAAGTATTTCCCTTTTATTGTAGTAATAACTGCATTAAAATCTTCATACCCTATCTCGATAACAAACGTACTTTTCAAATCTCCTAAATTGTATTCTTTACAAACTAAGTCTGAAAGAATATTTATATCTTCAATTTCATCAATACGATTATAATATCTAGCATTTTTAATACTCATTTTAGCACCTCCTTCAAACTCTTAGCATACTTCTTCAATTCTTGAAAGCAATTATATGCTTTCAAAACTTCTTTTGTATCTTTAGCAATATAGCCTCTTTCTTTACTCGTTTCCGGTAAATCCACTAGCAAAAGACTTTTATCGATACCATCCCATCCATTAGCCACTGTCTTTAATAACTCTGGTGCCTTTTCTTTTATTTCATCATAATCTACAAATAAAGTTTCAATATTACTTTGCTTATAGATTTTTAATGTTTTATTCTCTCTAAATTCCTTTATTTTTTCTCGACTAAATATAAAAATTCTTTCTACCTTAACGCCTCTATTAGCTGCTTCTAAATTAATTAATCTAAAATTCATTTCTTGTGGGCTTTCCGTCCACTCATCTTCTAGCATAGTAGAAGCACACCACAGATAAGATTGTTTAGTTAAATTTCGAAAACAATAATTAAGAACTCTGTAAAAGCTTCCAATTTCTAAATCTTTCGTTCTTCCTTTGGCATTAAAGTCTATTCTTCCTCCATTAGTAGAAATTACGGTTCCTGTTGTATTCTTAAATTTAACCAATAATTCTACAATATCTTCTGCTATTGCTCTGTCATCAATTAAATATTCTTGCTTTTCTGGCAAATCTACAAGCAAAGTATTTATCCTTAGTCCAATTTCATTTTTCAAAGAATTGGCTAAATTTTTCTCGATCTCGTTTCTTGTTTTACTTTTCCTTTCAACGATTACAATACTTGTCTCTGCGTGCATCTTTTCCTTGGCAAAATTAGTAATCCATTTTTCTTCTTCTTTCTTAATTGGATACTTTGAGAAATATATCAACCCTTCATAGTATTTCTCTATTTTTCCTTCTTCTTTAAAGTCTACGATATAGCCTTCTTTTTCTAATAACTCTACTAAAATTCCCTTCCATTTTTCTTCTACCTTTACTATCATAATTCTTTTTTGTATATGAATATAGGGATAGATATTACTTCTTTTATCCGATGGTTTTAATGCTTCTTCTGGGATTTCCCATACCATACCATTTTTAGTAGCCCCTTCAATTCTTCCTTCTTTGCATAATTTGACTACTCTTCTTTCTGTTATGTCCCACTTCTTTGCCAATTGTTTTACGGTTAAATATCCCATTTTGCCTCCTTTTTATTGTTCTTTTTTCAGTACATTATATGTATCTATTTTTATTTTATACCTTTCTAAGAACAATGTCAATAGTAAAACAAAAAAATAAAGAGAAACCATTTTTGTTGGCTTCTCTCTTCCTCTTAAAAATTTCACTCTTATAATTTTTGTGCCAAAAAGGACCGTCCCCTTTGGCTCTTTTAGTTCTATTTTATGATAGTTCTTTTTTCATCTGCTCCTACACCAATATATTTGACTGGTATACCTGTGTAGTTTTCAATAAATCGAATATAATCTTGTGCTTCTTTTGGTAGTTCTTCAAAGGTAGTGGCTTTTTCTGTATTCCAGCCTCCTTTTAACGTTTCATAAACTGGCTTGCAGTTTTCTTTATCTAGTGGTACATGCTTAATGATTTCTCCTTTATATTCATAACCTACACAAACTTGGATAGTATCAAATTTTCCAATGGTATCCATATGGTTGATACATAAAGACGTAAGCCCACTTGTATTTTTGGTGTGTTTTATCATAACTAAATCAAGCCAACCAGTTCTTCTTGGTCTTCCTGTTGTCGTTCCATATTCATGCCCCCACTCACGGATACAATCTCCAATTTCATTTTTTTGTTCCGTTACAAATGGTCCATTTCCTACTCTTGAGGTATAAGCTTTAATAACCCCTACTACTTCTTTTACTAAAGTAGGCCCTATTCCTGCTCCTGAAGCTGTTCCACTTGCATTTGGATTAGAAGAAGTAGTCATAGGATAATCTCCATGGTCATTGTCTAACCAAAAAGATTGGGCTCCTTCAATGATAATTAATTCATCTTTTTCTATGGCTTTATCGATAATTGGATGGGTATCTGTAATGAATTCTTGTATTGTCTCCTTGTATTTCATACAATAAGCATATTCTTCGTCTGCCAAAATAATTGGAAATTTTTCTTCTTCATACTCTCTCTTTTCAATCAATTGGTTTGCCTCTGCTACTAATACATTATACACTTTTAAGTTTTCTGTGATTTTATGTTTTAATTCTGTTTCTCCTGAAAATAAATCATACATCCTTAAATTGGTACGTCTTGCTTTTTCTTCATAAGTGGTTCCTACCCCTCTTCCTGTGGTTCCTACTTTATTTTCCTTTAACATTTCATAAAGTCTATCTAATTGTTTATGATGAGGTAAGGTAATATGTGTTCTTTGACTAATCGCAAAATTATCTTTTTCTACTTTTATCCCCGCTTCTCTCATTTGTTTAATTTCTTCGGCTAATACACTAAGGTCTGCTACTACCCCAGGTCCTATCATAGAAAGCACCTCTGGTCTAATAATAGCAGATGGTAATAAATGCATAGCATATTTTTTTCCGATTAGCTACTACGGTGTGCCCTGCATTACTTCCTCCTGTCGCTCTTATAACAATCGATGCGTTTTTTGCTTCATAATGTACGGCTCTTCCTTTTCCTTCGTCTCCATATTGAAGTCCAACTATCATTTTTACAGCCATATTTTTTTCTCCTTTTTCTACTATATTTTTCATTTGCATTATACCATTGTCATTTGCCTAAGTCAAATGGTTTTTCTATGTTTTTAAACCTAGAAAATTCCTCAATTAGGAAAATTAATTTCTAATTGAGGAAGAATATCCTTTCTTAATACGCATCTTTTATGTTCTGTTCGATAAATTTCAAAACACTTATTACAGTTTAAACACTTACTTTCTTTGTTTTCTTTTAATCTTTCTACAAAATTCTCATCGACAATAAATGGTCGGCACATAGAAACAAAATCAATCCCCTGCTCTAAAGCACTTTGCATTTGTGTCATATTTCTAAAACCACCGACTAAAATAATTGGTACTTTTACCTCTTTTTTAATAGCTAAAGCATTTTCTAAAAAATAGGGTGATTTTTGTTTGTATTTTTTCCAATTACTTCCGGCTTATCTCAATGGCATCTACACCGTCTCTTTCTAACCATTTACATACTTGTATCTGGTCTTGAAGAAAGGTTTGCTTTTCTTGCTTATCAATAGTATCTATTTTAACCGTAATTAAAAAATCATCACTTATTAATTCTTGAATAGCAAGCATTATCTCATGAACAATTCGATATCTATTTTGAACACTTCCTCCATATTCATCTTGTCTTTGATTGTAAAATGGGTCTAAAAATTCACTTAATAAATAGCCATGTGCTAAATGGATTTGCACCCCATCAAAACCTGTTTCTCTTACGATTTTAACTGCTTTTACATAATGTTCAACACATATCTTAATTTCTTCTTTTGTCATAGCCTTTGAGCCATCCATGTCACTTGGCGATTTTGCTATTTGACCTGCCACATTTTTAGCTCTATAGCCACCAGAAGAAAGTTGAACGATTATTTTTGCTCCCTGTTGATGCACGTTAGCAGCTAATTCTTTAAGTTTTTCCCTATTTTCCGTTCTACTTACACATATATGTATCATATCTGCTCTTTGTGTTTTATCAATTGCCATATGAGACGTGATTAATAGACCAATTCCACTTTTTGCTAAATTTTCATATACCTGGCTATAATCCTTTGTAATCTCGCCTTCTAAGCTTCCTAAATGTTCATTGGTTGCTGAACGTACAATTCTATTTTTTAGTTCAACTTTTTTGATTAGCACACTATCCCATATATCCATTTTATCTTTCTATTCTCCCTTCACACCTTTAATAAAGTTCTTAAACTATAATCGTTTTCCTTTCGTAACAAACCATTTTCCGCTTTCAAAATCATTATGCACACACTTATATCTAATATCAAGCCTTATGTCTAGCAATTGTTCATACGCTAAATAAATGGCCTTATAATCATTAGCTAAATTTTCAAAATAAACGCCTTCCTCTTTTGGAAATAACGCTTCTACTTCCTTCTTTATTAAATCCGTTTCTATATCCATATGAATTGTTACCCTATTTGTATACTTATCCAAAACAAATTCTAATCTTGGTTCACGTACTATTTCAAAATTAGTAATTTCTTTCTCGTTTTCTTCTTTTGTCGCTGGTAATAAAAATGGCCATGGCTCGCCAGTTGGATAGGCATACACATTGCTAACACTAGAAAAATATTGCAACAATTCATCCCACTCTTTTTGGCTATATAAATTAGCTGGAAAATTAATTCCTATATGGTCAATTCTAGTAACATGGCCAGATAATTTAAGCAATACTTCTTGTGGCAATAATTTTTTTACCTCATTTGCGTCTTTTCTATTGCTTTCCTTCCTAGCTAAAAAATCTAAATATTGGGGGTTTCCTATTTCCCATTGGATATTGCTACTATCCTTTTGTTTCAAGACGATTGCTGGCTTCAAATTAGCCAGTTCCATACAAATTTCCTCATTTTCACCAGTTGTTACATAATCTATATTCTTGAATAAATGAAACATTAACTTAAATAATTCTTTTGTTTCATCATTTTTTGGAAACATTATTTCAATTTTTTCTAACATAATTTCTCCTTGTATAATATATTTAGGGTTTAAAGTTTACCCAAAACTTTATGTTAC
>CANPIU010000043.1 GCA_947574235.1 uncultured Clostridium sp.
TTGAGTATAAAATGGTGGCAGGGGGTGCAGGGGGGAGGTTCCCTTTTCCACATTTTTGTGCAAAAGCAAACGTCCCCCTTGCACATCCCTATTAAAAAGGAAAGGATGATAAAATGAAAATTGGAATTGATTTAGGCGGAAGCCATATAGCCATTGGCGTAGTAGATAAAAACGGAAAGATAATAGAGAAATATGAAAAAAGGCTAACAAAAGTAGAAAAGAGAGACATTAAGAATTCTATTAAAGAGTATATTTTACAACAAGTAAAACAATTGAAAGAGAAATATTCAATTCAAGAAATAGGAATTGGGATGCCAGGCTGGGATGAAGATGGTAAGATTGTGTATAGTGGTAATTTAGGGATAAAGAATTATCCGTTAATGGAAGAACTACAAGAATTAGAACTACCAATTAAGTTACAAAATGATGCGAAATGTGCAGCACTTGCAGAACAAGTATATGGTGCCTTAAAAGGTTATGATAGGGCTATATTTTTAACCTTGGGAACTGGCATTGGAGGGGCTTTCTTTTTGCATGGTCAATTGCTAAAAGCAGGTAACAGACCTGGTTATGAGTTTGGCCATATGGTAATTGAGAAGGAAGGGATACCTTGTCAATGTGGTAGAAAAGGTTGTTTTGAAAGATATGCTTCGATGAAGGTTTTTAAAAATAATTTAAGAGAAACCTTGCAGTTAGATGAAACGACTAGAGGGGAAGAGTTATTAGAAATAGTGCGTAGAAATAGTCCAGAAAATAAGGACTATGAGTTGATAGAAGGTGTCGTATCACAATATATTGAGAATTTAGCCATTGGTATTCAAAACTTGATTTCTATTTTTGAGCCAGAAGTGATTGGAATTGGTGGAAGCTTTGTTTACTTTGAAGACGTGTTTTTAGAGCGCTTGAAAAAAGCTTTGCAAGAGATAAATAAAAAAGATGAACAAAGAAAAAATATTAAGATAGTTCCTGCTGTTTTAGGAAATGATGCAGGGATGATTGGAGCAGTTTTGTAGAATTATGTCAGATATTGCGATGAAAAAATGAGAAAAATTTTGAAAAGTGTTGAAAGAAAATAAAAAATATTGTAAAATGCAACTACAAATGAAAGGTAGTTGTTTTTTTAATTCAATTTTTAAGTCGAAAGTTCAATTTCCCAATCAATGAAAAGATAAGAAGTAAAAAGAAAAAATTAAGTGATAATTGAGTTGACAGATTAATTGTTTTTTAATATAATGTTATCAAGGAGACAAAGCCATGAGTAATTTAATAAATGTTAAATTAAATAACTGGTGGAAAGTATGGGAAGAAAATCACCCATACAAATTTGTTGTGCTATAAAGAAATGGATAAGATATAAGCACATGTATGAGTGATTGAAAACTTGTACATGTGCTCTTTGTATACCAAAAAGGAGGTGGTGCATATGGAATCAGATTGGCACTGGCAAAGATTATATAAAACTATTTTAAAGAAAGAAGGAGTTAATTATGAATTATGGAGAATTTGGTGGACAATATGTACCACAAGAATTGAAAGAAAAATTAAATGAAATTGAAGGCGCTTTCACAAAAGCAAAAAATGATGAGAAATTTAAGAAAGAATATTTATATTATCTAAAACAATATGTAGGAAGACCCACACCACTATATTATGCAGAAAATTTAACTAAATATGTAGGTGGAGCAAAGATATTTTTGAAAAGGGAAGATTTAAATCATACAGGTGCACATAAAATTAATAATGCTGTAGGGCAAGTGTTACTTGCCAAACGTATGAATAAAACACATATAATCGCAGAAACAGGAGCAGGACAACATGGTGTCGCAACTGCAACAGTATGTAGTTTATTTAATATAAAGTGTACAATATTTATGGGAACAGAGGATATTAAAAGACAAAAAGTCAATGTAGAAAAAATGAAACTTTTAGGAGCAGAAGTATATGAGGTAACAAAAGGTGAAGGAACTTTAAAGGAAGCTGTTGATATGGCTTTTGACTATTTATTGAAGCATCAAGAAGTATTCTATTTAATAGGATCAGCAGTGGGACCAAGTCCGTATCCAGAAATGGTAAAGTATTTTCAAAAGGTAATAGGAGAAGAAGTAAAGAAACAAATTATAGAACAAGAAAATAAATTACCAAAAGCAATAGTTGCTTGTATTGGTGGCGGGAGTAACAGTATAGGTCTATTTACAGAGTTTGTTAATGAAGAAGTTGAAATATTTGGAGTAGAGGGAGGAGGAAAAGGAGTAGACACAGGCAAACATGCTTCAGCCATTTGTAATAATAAAATTGGGATTTTACATGGGATGAAAACATATATAATGCAAGATGAAAAAGGAGATATAGGGGAAGCATATTCAATTTCAGCTGGTTTAGATTATCCAGGAATTGGACCAGAACATGCCTATTTAAAATCAACAGGAAGAGTTAAATACGATACTATTGTAGATAAGGAAGCTATAGAAGCTTTTCAAATACTTTGCAAATTAGAAGGAATAATTCCAGCGTTAGAAAGTAGTCATGCCATTGCCTATGCTATTAAAATGGCAAGAAAATATAAAAAAGATGACAGTATTGTAGTCAATTTATCTGGCAGAGGAGATAAAGATATAGAGACAATTAATGAAATAAAATATAATGGAAAGAAAGAAAATTACCAAAAATCATAAAAAAATCGCAAAAACACTTGAAATTATAATTATAACGTGCTAAAATAATTAGCGTATTAATCACACAAAGAGAGTTTTAAGGGAAGTGCCTAAAATAGGTCCTAAAAAATGTAGAAGCTTTGTGGAAGAAATAACAAAAAGGGAGGAATTAAAAATGGCAGTAGTTGCAATGAAACAATTACTAGAAGCAGGTGTTCACTTTGGACATCAAACAAGAAGATGGGATCCTAAAATGGCTGAATACATATTCCAAGCCAGAAATGGAATTCACATTATCGACTTACAAAAAACATCAAAAAAATTAGATGAAGCGTATGCCTTTATCAAAGAACAAGCAGAAGAAGGGAAAACCATTCTATTTGTAGGAACCAAAAAACAAGCACAAGAATGTATGAAGGAAGCAGCAGTAAAATGCGGTATGTACTATGTTGATCAAAGATGGTTAGGAGGAATGCTAACAAACTTTGGAACCATTCGTACAAGAGTACAAAGATTAAAAGATTTAGAAACTATGCAAGAAGATGGTACCTTTGATATATTACCTAAAAAAGAAGTAATATTACTAAAAAAAGAAATGGAAAAGTTGGAAAAAAATCTTGGTGGAATTAAAGACATGGAAGAATTACCAGGAGTTATCTTCTTAGTTGATCCTAAAAAAGAAAGAATTGCTATCTTAGAAGCTAAAAAACTAGGAATTCCAGTAGTAGGATTAGTAGATACCAACTGTAATCCAGAAGAATTAGATTATCCAATACCAGGAAATGATGATGCGATAAGAGCTGTAAAATTAGTAGCAGATGTTATGGCAAATGCTGTTATTGAAGGAAAACAAGGAGAAAGTTTCGAACCAGAAATGCAAGAAGAACAAACTGCTGAAACAGAAGAAGCTACTAGCATAGAAGAAGTAGTGGAAAAGGCAGAAGAAGCAGAACAAACAGAAGAAACAACAGCAGAATAATAATTTGATTAAGAAGAGTAGGGCTTTTCTGCTCTACTCATTATTTTATAATAAAAATTAAGGGGGAATAAAAATGGTTACAGCAAGTTTAGTAAAAGACTTGAGAGAGAAAACAGGAGCAGGTATGATGGACTGCAAAAAAGTTTTAACAGAAACAGATGGAGACATGGAAAAAGCAATTGAATTATTACGTGAAAGAGGAATTGCAAAAGCAGCTAAAAAGTCTGGAAGAATAGCAGCAGAAGGATTAGTAGAGGCTTATGTTTTAGAAGATGGAAAAGTAGGGGCTATTGTAGAAGTTAATTCAGAGACAGACTTTGTTGGTAAAAATGAAGAATTTAAAACTTTTGTTATGAATGTAGCAAAACAAATTGTAGAGAAAAATCCAACTGATGTAGAAGCATTATTAGCACAAGAATCAATTGAAACAACAGGAAAAACAGTACAAGAAGTATTAGTTGAAAAAATTGCCACCATAGGTGAAAATATGAACATTAGAAGGTTTGCAAGATTTGAAACAGATGGAATTATAGAAAAATATATCCATGGAGATGGAAAAATTGCTGTTTTAGTAAACATGAAAAAAGGAAACAAAGAAGTGGCAAAAGACATTTGTATGCAAATTGCAGCAGCAAGACCAGAATATGTAAGAAAAGAAGAAGTACCTGAAGAAAGAGTAAGCAAAGAAATGGAAATCCTAAAAGCACAAACTATGAACGAAGGAAAACCAGAAGCTATTGCTGAAAAGATTGTACAAGGAAGAATTGGAAAATTCTATGAAGAAATTTGTTTAGTAGACCAAGCTTTTGTAAAAGACCCAAATAAAAAAGTTAGTCAATTATTAAGCGAAACAGATAGTGAAGTAGTGGAATTTGCAAGATTTGAAAAAGGAGAAGGTATTGAAAAAGAAGAAGTGAATTTTGCAGAGGAAGTTATGAACCAATTAAAATAAAGACGTAGTTGTCAAGAGAGATAATCTTTTGGCAACTATTTTTATTGCGTTTTTTAGAATAGTATAATATACATAATGTCGAAAATGGCAGGGCAGAAATCCTTTTTAATCTAGCATGATGCTAGTTGAAGTTATAGATAAGAATTTTAGAAGGGAGGGGAGCAGTATGTTAGAATTAATAATTGTCTTTGTAATAGGGACTGTTGTGACACTATTTTTGTTCTGGAGAAAAAATTCCTTGAAAAAGGACGAATTGACAGAGCAGCCAGAGATTAAATCCTTTAAGCTTATAGAGGTTTTGGAGGCTGAAAAATGTTATCTAGTTCGGATAGAAATAGATGGACAAGAAGAGTGGGGGGAGGTTCCTAAAAATAAAAGTAACCTTCACTGGTTAGGAGAGCAGTTAGCGTATCAACGTTTCGATATAGTTGATAGGACTTTCTATTATGTTGAGAAACGTTGGAGATGGGAAGACAAGAAATATTATAAGGTGGAAACAACCTTTGATATTTTTCTCACTCGAATAACTAAAGTGACCACTTTTTCCAATAAATTCTAACAAACAGGGTCGATTGGGTTTACCAGTCGGCCTTTTCCCTATTAAAAATTAAGAAAAAATTAAAAAACTACTAGATTTTTTTCTAATTTATGATAAAATAGACTAAGCAAAAATATAAATTAAGGAGAGTGAAAAAATTGTCTGATGCCAAATATAAAAGAGTGCTATTAAAACTAAGTGGAGAAGCATTAGCAGGAGAACAAAAGACAGGAGTAGACGTAGAAACCGTTGGAAAAATATGTGATAAAATAAAAGAAATTGTAGAAATGGGTGTACAAGTTGCCATCGTAGTAGGCGGAGGAAACTTTTGGAGAGGAAGACAAGGTCACCAAATGGAAAGAACAACAGCAGACTACATGGGGATATTAGCAACTGCAATGAACGGCTTAGCGTTGCAAGATGCATTAGAAGAAAGAGGCGTATACTCTAGAGTACAAACAGCTGTTGAAATGAGAGAACTAGCCGAACCATTTATCTTAAGAAAAGCAGAAAAACACTTAAACAGAGGAAGAGTGGTAATATTTGCAGGAGGAACCGGTCATCCATACTTTACAACAGACACAGCAGCTGTGTTAAGAGCCATTGAAATTAAAGCAGATATCATTTTGTTAGGAAAAGCAATTGATGCTGTTTACTCAGCAGACCCAAAATTAGATGCAACAGCGACTAAGTATGACGAAATTTCTTATCTTGAAGTTTTAGAAAAAGATTTAAAAGTAATGGACTCAACAGCAACAGCTATGTGCCGAGATAATCATATGCCATTATTAGTTTTTGGAATTGCAGAGCCAGAAAATATTGTAAGAGCGATTAAGGGAGAAAAAATCGGAACAATCGTTAGTTAGAAATGAGACAAGAGGGACAGGTCTAAAATGTCTCAAAAGAAAATTAGAAGCAAAAAAGCTAAGGCTCAATTGAATAAAAAAACAAATCAAAAATAAATGAGACAAATGAGGGGTGTCCCCCTGTCTCAAAAAGGAGGATATTATGGATTATACCAATTTAAAAGAAAAAATGGAAAAGACAATAAGTGTATATAGCGAAAAGCTATCAGAAGTAAGAGCAGGGCGTGCTAACCCAAGTATATTAAACAAGGTAAAAATCGATTATTATGGAACACCAACACCAATTAGTCAAGTAGCAGGAATATCTGTACCAGAAGCAAGATTAATTGTTATCCAACCATGGGATGCTAGTATTTTAAAGGAAATTGAAAAAGCAATTTTAGCATCAGACATAGGAATTAATCCAAATAATGACGGAAAAGTAATAAGACTAGCTTTTCCAGAATTAAATGAAGAAAGAAGAAAAGAAATTGTAAAAGACGTTCGTAAGATGGCAGAAGAAGCTAAAGTGGCTATTCGTGCTATCAGAAGAGAAGGAATTGATACAGCAAAAGCTTCACAAAAAAACAGTGAAATGACAGAAGACGAATTAAAACAAGCAGAAAATGAAATTCAAAAAATGACAGATAAAAATATTGAAGAAATTGATAAAATACTAGAAGCAAAAGAAAAAGAAGTTATGTCAGTTTAAAGAAAAGAGGAATTTTTGTGGAAATTAAAAAAGAAAATATGCCAAGACATATTGGAATTATCATGGATGGTAATAGAAGATGGGCTAAAGCACAAGGAAAACCTATCAGCTTTGGTCATAAAGAAGGAGCTAAAACCTTAGAAAAAATCGTAAGATATGCTAATAAATTAGGGTTAGAATACATAACTGTTTATGCTTTTTCAACCGAAAATTGGAAAAGAGCCGAAGAAGAAGTAAAAACATTAATGATGTTGCTTCAAACGTATTTAGATGATTATGCTAAAAGAGCAGATACAGAAAACATTAGAGTTAAGATTTTAGGAGATATTTCAGCCTTGTCAAGTGGGATGCAAAAAAGTATTGAAAACTGTATGGAGCGAACTAAAAACAATACAGGGATTACCTTTAACATTGCCTTAAACTATGGAGGCAGAGATGAATTATTAAAGGCGATGAAACAAATAGCGAGTCAAGTAAAAGAAAACAAAATACAAATAGAAGACATTACAGAGCAATTGGTATCAGATAATTTATATACCAAAGGAGAGCCAGAACCAGACTTGATTATCAGAACCAGTGGAGAAAAAAGACTAAGTGGCTTCTTAACATGGCAATCTGTTTATTCAGAGATTTTGGTTATGGATAAATTTTGGCCAGAATTTGAAGAAAAAGACTTAGAGGATGCTATCATAGAATACAATAAAAGAACCAGAAAATTTGGAGCAGGCTAATATTTTAGCTAGATAGGAAAGGAAAAATAATGGATATACAAAGAGTCACGTCAAGTTTATTAGGATTTCCGCTAGTATTAATCATATTCTTACTAGGGAATAAAATAATAGTAGATATAGCGTTAGCAATTATAGCCTTATTGAGTATGAACGAGTATTTCAATGCCATAAAAAAAGTATCCAAGCCAATTTATTGGGTAGGCTACCTTAGTTGCCTAAGCATTGCCTTTATTCATGTTGTGCCACAAGAATATTTAAATATGGTAGTAACCCTTTCGGTGCCAACCATTTTAATCATCTTATTTGCACAAGTAATAGCAACGGATATGAAAACAAGTTTTAGTGATATTGCTTATACCTTTTTAGGAATCTTCTATGTCGTATTTTTCATCATGTTTGTAGCCTTTATTAATGGTATGCCAAACGGAAATATCTTAATATGGTATGCGATATTTGCCGCATGGGGAACAGATATATCAGCCTATGTAATAGGAAAGCATTTTGGAAAACACAAATTTAGTAAAGTAAGTCCTAAAAAATCAATCGAAGGTTGCATAGGTGGCGTCATGGGAGCCATACTATTAATGTTAGTGTATACTTACTTTGCTAATCATCTTTGGGGGATGAACTATTCCTACTTATTCATCCTAGGAATTGGTTTAATATTAAGTTTAGTTGGTCAAATAGGGGACTTTGCAGCATCTAGTATTAAAAGATTTGTTGACATTAAAGATTATAGCAATTTGATACCAGGACATGGTGGGATGCTAGATAGAATTGATAGCTTAATATTTCTAGCACCTTTTGCATATGCCTTATTTACCTTATTATAAAGTATCCTATGGGGACGTTTCCTTTTGCACAAAAATGTGAAAAAAGAAACGTCCCCAATAAGAACAAAAGGAGGAAAAGAGTGATAACTTTTTTAATTTCAGCGATTAAAATTATTGTATTGTTAGGGGTTTTGATTACCATCCATGAGTTAGGCCATTTTTTAGTAGCAAAGCTTTGCAAAGTAAGAGTCAATGAATTTGCCATTGGTTTTGGACCCGCTATATGGCAAAAACAGGGGAAAGAAACCCAATATACTTTGCGCTTGATACCACTAGGTGGTTATAATAGTTTAGAGGGAGAAGAAGAGGCATCCGAACAAGAAGGTTCTTTTTCGAAAGCAAGTATTCCTAAAAGGATGGCTATTGTATTAGCAGGAGCCGTGGTTAATATTATTTTTGCGATTGTGATTTATTTTTCGATAACAGCCACAGCAGGAACCTATATTTCTAATGAAATTGAAGAGGTGCTAGATGGATATGCAGCTAAAATGGCTACTTTGCAACCAGGCGATAAAATCATAGAAGGAAATGGAAGGACGATAAAAAGTAAAAAAGACTTAAATGAAGTAATAGCGCAAACTAAGGGAAAAGAGTTTGTAGCCAAAATAGAAAGAAATGGCGAAATTATGGAACAGAAAATAACGCCAAGTGAAATAAAATCAAAGGTTACCGGTTTGTATTTAGATGAAGATTGTAAAATTGTAGCGGTGCAAAAGGGAAGTGCAGCAGAAAAACAAGGGGTTCAGGCGAATGATAAATTAATAAAGGTAAATGACGTTGCTATTAATGGAGATACCAATATTGCTATGCAAGAAATTGGGAAAAAAGGTGTTAATACAATGACTCTTACGGTAAAAAGAGGAAAAGAAGAAATAACCATTGAGTTAACACCAGAGTATGAAACGAGTTATATCTTAGGGGTCAATTTAAAACCAGCAGAAGATACTTTTGTAAATCGTTGTATTAATGGGGCTATGCAAACACAAGAATTCTTATTATCGATTGTTGATAACTTAAAGCAATTGTTTACAGGTCATGTAGGCGTAGACCAAATGATGGGACCAGTTGGTATATCAGAAGTAGTAGCTAAAACAGATGGCATAAGAGAATTTTTTGAGATGATGGCATTAATTTCGCTATCATTAGGAGTTACGAATTTATTACCAATTCCAGCTTTAGATGGCGGAAAGATTTTAATTTTATTGATAGAAGCAGTTCGTAGAAAGCCAATGAAGCAACAAACTGAAGTTAATATTCAATTACTTGGTTTTGCCGTATTAATTGCGTTGTCGCTATATGTGACTTATCATGATATTGCCAGAATATTTTAATACCAAAGTCTTGTAGAGTAAATCTATAAGGCTTATTTTTTTAGCCTAAAAATTCTTGCCAAAAGAATAAGATATGTGTATAATAAGAAAAACAGAAGAAAAAGGGAGGAAGCAAAAAATGCAAAAAGGAGTAACCTTAATTAGTTTAGTAGTAGCAATTGTTGTACTAATTATATTAGCAGGAATATCCATAGGAACACTAACAGGAGATAAAGGCATCATCCAGCAAGCTAATTCAACCAAAGATTTTGCACAAAAGACTTCTTTCGAAGAGAAGATAGATGCAGCTATTATAGTAGCACAGCAAAAACATAAGAAGCCAAGCCTAGAGGAAATAATAGAAGAAATTGAAAAAATAGAAGACGTTACTGTCAATAGAACGACGGGAGAGATTACAAATTCCTTGGGTTATACCATAACAGGAAAATTAGATGGATTTTTGGAAAAATAAATCAAAAACTATTGAAAAAACATTTGACAAAAAAGTAGTTTTAATAGATAATAATAAGGAGAAAAAATACGAAAAGAAAAAGCGAAGCAAAATAACAAAGGAGGAACAAGCAAAATGTACCTATTTAACAGAATTACGGTAAATCCACAATTACCAAAAAGAATTGAAAAATTATCAGAAATAGCCAACAACTTATGGTGGGCCTGGAACACAGAATTCTTAAGATTATTTCAAAAAATAGATAAAGATTTATGGGAGCAATCTAGCAAAAATCCAGTTAAATTTTTAAAACATGTAGAACAAGAAAGACTAGAAAAAGTAGCAAAAGACACTAGCTTTTTAAAAGAATACGACAAAATTGTAGAGAATTTTGAAGGATATATGAACAGTAAAAATACTTGGTTTTCGAACCAATATCCATCCAATAAAAACGATTTAATTGCTTATTTTTCAGCAGAATACGGCTTAGACCAAACCATACCAATCTACTCAGGAGGACTTGGTATTTTATCTGGCGACCATTTAAAATCAGCCAGTGATTTAGGAATTCCATTAGTAGCCGTAGGGTTACTATATAAAAATGGCTATTTCCATCAAAAAATTAATGGCTATGGGCAACAAGAAACCGAATACCATAACATTGATTTATATGACATGCCAATCAATCCTGTAAAAGATGATAAAGGGGAAGAATTAGTCATCTTTGTAAAATTTCCAAAAAGAAGATTATATCTAAAAGTATGGGAAATTAAGGTTGGAAGAGTCAAATTGTATTTACTAGACTCAGATATCGAGAAAAACAATGAAGAAGATAGAGACGTAACTTTGCGCTTATATGGTGGAGACCAAGAAATGAGAATTCGCCAAGAGATTGTGCTAGGTCAAGCGGGAGTCGAGTTGTTAACTAAATATTTACATTTAGAACCAACCGTTTATCATATGAACGAAGGTCACTCTGCCTTTTTGAACTTAGAAATCATCAAAAATATCATAAAAGAAAAACAAGTATCTTTTGAAGTAGCCAAAGACATTGCAAGTTCTAAGACAGTATTTACAACCCATACACCAGTACCAGCGGGAAATGATATTTTCCCATTACCATTAGTCGAAAGATATTTTAAAGACTTCTGGCCACGTTTAGGGCTTTCTAGAGAAGATTTCTTAAGACTTGGTATGAAGCCAGGGGTAGACTTAGATGAAGGCTTTAATATGGGGATTTTAGCCCTAAAAATTGCGGGAAAGAAAAATGGGGTAAGCAAATTACATGGAGCTGTATCCAGAGAACTATTTGGCGAAGTATGGCCAAACATAGCAGCAAATGAGTCGCCAATTGAGTATGTAACCAATGGTATTCATACTTGTTCATGGCTTGCACCAAAAATGAAAGAACTCTATAATAAATACTTAATACCATATTGGCAAGATAATATTCATCATGACCATATATGGGAAAAGATTAAAAATATTCCAGATGAGAAACTATGGAGTGTACACACCGACCAAAAGATAAAGTTGTTAAAATTAGTAAAAGATAGTACTGCAGAAAGATTAAGACGTTCTGGTTATAGTTATGAAGAAATTAATGAAATTATTTCCAAATTAAATCCAGAAGCTTTGACCATAGGTTTTGCGAGAAGATTTGCTACCTATAAAAGAGCAACCTTAATTTTTAAAGATTTAGAAAGAATCACACAAATATTAAACAATAGTGATAGACCAGTTCAGATTATATTTGCAGGAAAAGCCCATCCAGCAGACAAAGAAGGACAAGACTTAATCAAATATATTCACGAAGTATCTATGATGCCACAATTCAAAGGAAAAATTTTCATTTTAGAAAATTATAACATTGCTATGTCAAGATATCTAATTAGTGGTGTTGACGTGTGGCTTAATAATCCAAGAAGACCAATGGAAGCATCTGGAACCAGTGGACAAAAAGCATCCGTCAATGGTGTTATTAACTTTAGTGTGTTAGACGGTTGGTGGGCAGAAGGATATACCCAAACTAATGGCTGGACGATTGGAACCAATGCCGAATATGATTCTTACGAGGCACAAGATATGGCAGATAGCCAAAGTATGTATCGTACCTTAGAAGAAAAAATTATACCAACTTATTATGAGAAAGATAAAAATGGCATTTCTAAAAAATGGGTAGAATTGATGAAAAATTCGATTATTACAACAGGAGGGAAATATAGTACTGCAAGGATGCTAGTAGATTATACGAATAACTTATATATACCACTTTGCAATATCACGAAGAAATATTATGGCGATATCGATAATGTAGCAGCTTACAATTCATGGAAAAAAGACTTATTTGTTAATTGGAAAGACATAAAAATCAATCAAGTAAATAATTTAGATAATATTACCATTGATGCAGGAAATCATATCGAAGTTGCTTGTGAAGTAGAATTGCCAAATATTAGCGTAGAAAATGTAACCGTAGAAGTTTATTACGGAAAAATATTAGAAAATGGCGTAGTAGAAAATGTTAGTATTACCCCAATGAAATTACAAGACCAAGATGAGGAAAAGAAAAAATATTACTTTACTTCTAAGATAGAACTAACAACGGGTGGAAACTATGGTTATACGTTTAGGGTTATGCCAAAACACGAAATGCTACTAGAGCCAGCTAATTTAGATTTAGTAAAATGGATAACAAAATAATAAAAATAGGGATTTTAGGGAGGTGCTTAAAATCCCTGTTTTGAGATTATGATAGTAATTTTGAGAATAAAGACTAACTATTAATTGTCAATAGATTTATTAGAATTTTTTAATAAATTT
>CANPIU010000044.1 GCA_947574235.1 uncultured Clostridium sp.
ATAAAATAAGCTAGAGAACCACAGGGGACAGGTGAGACAGGTCTGAAATGTCTCACCTGTCCCCTGTGGTTCTCTAGCTTATTTTATTAAACTTTCGTGCAATTCTTCCATAATGTAATTACTGATTGCTTTTACAACCAACTCTATTTTAGCTTGTGACAAATTAACTTCCATCACTTCAATTTGGTGTTTTTCTAAAATTCCCATTACTTGCGTTAGCACTTGATTATCTTGTATGATGCCAAAACCAACGATACTTAGTTTTTGTAGTTCCTTTTGCTTAATTCGACAAGCTGGGTATTGATTGTCGAATAATTCTAACACTTTATTTCTCTCTGCTTTTTTTATTCTAAATTGCAAAGTATTCTCATCTTTTTTCAAATTCTCTACCATAATATTATTTTTTAATAAAGTATGGTAAATATCATAAAACTCTATATCTTGGACTTGAATATCTACTAAGTTTTCATTTTTCACAATACTTTTTACTTGGGAAGTTTCAATCTCTTGGCAGATTTTTGTTCCACCTTCTCTTGAAAAAGTAGATTTAGCAATCATATCACAATCAAACTTCTTTCCCATTTGAATACACCTATCGTGTAACACCTTTGCTCCGGCTATCGGCTATTTCTTGCATTTCGTCAAAAGAAATTTCATCTAATCTTTTCGCCATCGTAATCATATTGGGGTCAGCCGAATAAATCCCGTCCACGTCAGAAAAAATGTAACATTTATCTGCTTTTAAAGCTACTTGCAAGGCGACAGCTGTAGTGTCTGACCCACCTCTACCCAAAGTGGTAATGTCTTGTTTTTCATTTACTCCTTGAAAGCCTGCCACTACAATGATTTTTCCCTTTTGCAATTCTTGTTCTAGTCGGTCAATACAAATTTGTTCTATTTTAGCACTTGTATGAACTGTATTCGTTCGAATACCTGCTTGCCATCCTGTTAAAGAAATCGCAGGATAGCCCCTTCGATTTAATAAAATACTTAATTTTGATGCTGTAATTTGTTCTCCTGTTGATAACAGCATATCCATCTCTCTTTCTTCTGGAATAGCTGATAATTCTTGTGCTTCTTTAATCAATTGATTGGTCGTTTTTCCTTGTGCCGATACAACAACGACTACGTTTTTTGCCTCCTTTTTTAGGCTAATTACTTTTTCTGCTACAACATTTAATTTGATATTGTCTGCAACAGAACTTCCTCCAAATTTTAATATGACTGTATTCATTTTCGTCACACCTTTATTTTTTCACAAACTTTATCTAATTTTAGACAAAGCTATTCTTCTATGTTTGTATTATAGTATATATATGTTTTGGTTGCAAGGCTTTTAAAAGCAAAAGTAAGGAAATAAACACAAAACCTCCTAAACGCAAAATGCTCAAGAGGTTTTAGTCAGCATGGTCCCCCATACTCTTATTCTTTTTCTTCTTTTTTAAATCTTCATAATACTTCGCAATTAGTTCATCTAACTCCACACTTAACTGATAGGTAACGCTATAATCGTCGCCCTGCTCAATACTTTTATTTAGTTTATCTCTTAATTTACAAATTTCATCATTTAACATACTTTTGCTTCCTCCTTTTCTTTTTTCCTTTGTATATCTATAAATTACCACAAGATTTTTCGACAGTCAAGTATTTTCAACGCTTTTTACTAACTTTCGTACGCATTTTTTATGTTTTCTCGACGTGTTTCGACAGCAGAAAACAGTATCTTCAATTTTCCATTGAAAATACTGTTTTTCTTCCTCTTTTTTCTTTTCCGCTTTTTTAATTTTTTACGATAGAAAGTACCATTTTTTCTTCTTTAAAGACATCTTTTAATATTTGGTCTAAAAATTCTACGGTAATTCCCTTCATTTCTTCTAAATAGTCAAAACTATTAACCCCTTTAAAGTGGTCTGCTAAAAACATTCTAGCAATATCCACTACGTCGTCAAATTCTTTTACGTAACCACCATATATCATTTTTTTAAGTCTTTTAGCATCTTCTTCGTTAATTCCTTCCATTTTTAGGCGTTTTACCTCTTCTTTAAATTTTTCATACACTTTTTCTGGTGCATTAGACTGACCACTAATTAAAACATGCGCATAAATATTGGTAAATTCATACTCTAAACTAGGTTGTGCATAAATAATTCCTTCATTATAAAGTTCTTTGTATAAATTAGAACTCCTACCAATGATTAGATTTAATAGAATTTCCATCGCCATATGTTTTTTTACGTCGCATTTACCCGTATCTTTAATTCCTATCGTATATAAAGCTTGGCTTACCTCTAATTTTTGCTCTATTTTTTCTTGTACGATTTCTTCTGGTTCTTCGGGATAAACTCTCTTGATTTCTCCACTTGCCTTTGTATCTACTAATCGTTTTTTTACTTCTTCTAACAATTCTTCTGGCTCAAAATCGCCACATAAAACCATGGTCATATTAGAAGGATTGTAAAAAGTTTGATAACATTTATATAAAATTTCTTTATCGATTTTGCTAATGGTTTCAATGGTTCCAACAATATCAATTTTGACAGGATTCTTATGATACATAGCTTGCATGGCATTTAAGTAAACGCGCCACTCTGGATAATCATCATACATCATAATTTCTTGACCAATAATTCCCTTTTCTTTTTCGACATTTTCATCTGTAAAATAAGGGTGTTGTACATAGTCCATCAACTCATCCATTGCTTCATAAAAATTGTCGGTACACTCAAATAAATAAGCTGTATGGTCATTGGTTGTATAGGCATTGGCATCTACTCCCAAAGCTGTTAAAACGTCTAAACTATTGGTTCCATTTTCTTGTTCAAATAATTTATGCTCTAAGAAATGAGCTACTCCATTGGGAACGGTTGTAACCTCTTCTTCTCCTGGTACAACAAAGCTACTTTCATTAGACCCATAATGAGTTCCCCATATCATGTACTTTTTTTGCATTCCCTTTTTAGGAATTATCATAACGGTTAAACCATTTTCTAGCTTTTCGATATACACTTTTTCTTTTACCTTTAAATTCTCAATAACCTGCACTTTCTTTCCTCCTTTATCAATTTAGTCCTTTAAAAAATAAACCGTATGAATAGCAACCTTTTGTGCAATACGCTTTACGTCATCTTTATTAATTCTTTGCATCCTAAGCTTATAATCTTCAATCGAACACTCATTTTGTGCTAATTCTTGTCCAAAATAATACATAAGCTCTGTATCTTGCTCATCTTCAATCGATTTAATGGCTGCTATGATACCTTTTTTGGCATTTTCAATATCTCCTTCGGTAAAGTCTCCTTTTTTCATATCTTCAATTTGCTTCTTAATGAGTTCTAAAGCTTTTTCATAATTTCCGATTTCAATTCCGCAATTTACAAAAATGTTATTTTTGTATCGTAAATAACTAGAACTTGCCACATACGCTAAATGTGCCTTTTCTCTTACATTTTGGAACATTTTAGAATTGGCACTTCCTCCTAAGATACTATTGTAAATTAAAGTATCGTATCTTAAGTCTTCGTTATCTAAGCACACATTTAATCCTAAAATCAATTTTCCTTGTGTTACCTCCATTGACTCAGTTACTACATTTTCTTTTTCTGGAAGATTTTTATTTAATTCCTTTGGAACAACATAATTTGGGGTTCTTTCCTGTAATTTCTGAATATTTTCATTTTGTCTTACCACTTGATTGATTTCCTCATCTACCATCCCTGATACAAAAATATCAATTTTACAGGTTTTGATTAGTTCTTGATAATATTCATACAAATCCTTGCCATCCATACTTTCTAAGTCTTCTACATAACCAAATTTATAAAGTCCAAAGGGTTCGTCTTTGTACATTTCTTCAATACAACGGTCCATAGCATATCTTGCTTTGTTATCGATTTTTCCTTCAATTCTTTGTTTAATATTGTTTTTCTCTTGCTCTACATATTCTGCTTTAAAACTATCTCCCTCTAAATATGGATTAAACACAATTTCTAATAACTTTTCAAGAGAATTTTTTAAAATATCCTCCCCTTTTTCTGGTAAAAAATTATCGTTTACCGTTTCTAAATAAAATTTTAAAACTTGATTATCTCCTGTTTTGTCTAATCCACAGTCAAAACTAGCTCCATACATTTCTTCCATCTGTTTGCTGATTTCCTCTTGTGATGGCATCGTTTTGGTTCCTCTTCTCAAAAGTGCTGATATCACTGCATTTTTGGTTACATTTTCTCTCGTTAATTTTGTCGTCATAAAAATAGCAATTAGATTGGTTTTAAACTTATCTGTATGGATAGTATGAAGTTTAATTCCCTTCTTTAATTCGGTTGTTTTGCCTTTCATCTTTCTCTTTCCTCCTTTGATTTAGTATACTACATTTTCAGTTTTTTATACAGTTCCCCACTTACTTCCGGGTTTGATTGGGGACATTTATGAATATTTGGAATTTTCTAAAATAAAAATTGGAAGCTCTAGCATGTTCCATACCTTTTCGCTTCCAATCCATCACTTAAAATTTTCTTTTTCTTGCTGCCTCTGATTTTTTCTTTCTCTTTACACTAGGTTTCTCATAATGTTCTCTTTTACGTACTTCTTGAAGTACCCCATTACGTGCACATTGTCTTTTAAACCTTTTTAAGGCATCTTCTATATTACCATTATTAACTTTTATCTCTGACATTTATATTCCCCTCCTTCCGGTCCATACGAAACTGTATGTGGGATAACCCTTTTAATGTTCTTATTATATATTAAAGTTTAATACTTGTCAATAGTTAGAATTCAAATAATACGGCTTTCTTTTCTTTTAGCGATTTTTTGACATCGATAATTCTTTGATTACTAGAACCTCTGAAACGTAATTTAAGGTCTTTTTTCTCTTCTTCAAATTTGCCATCTACTACAACGTCTAAATAAGACAAAACTTCTGGCGTTTCCTCCCATTTATGGCACATATCCTCCATAATATCTTTATCAAAAGTATATCCTGTATAACACCATACATTTTTTTCAGGGAATTTCTCTTTTACTTTTCTAAGTAATGGTAAGAGTCCCTTTTGATTACTATGTTCTAATGGCTCTCCTCCTAACAGCGATAAACCAGAAACATAAGGGTGGTCTAATTCTTTCATTACTTTTTCTACCTCTTCTTCTGTAAATTCTTTTCCATAGTTAAAGTCCCACGCTTCACTGTTAAAACAATTCTTACAATGATGAGTACAACCACTTACAAAAACAGAAACTCTAACTCCTTCTCCATTTGCTATATCTGCTTTCTTAATATCTGCATAGTGCATTTAATATTCCTTCTTTCTCTCTAGCTCTTTACTGTTAAATTAAGAGAATAGTCCTCCTATCCAATTAAATAATGGATTCTCAAATAGTAGTTCTCGCATCCAACCATTGGTAAAAGGAAGAAACCACAAAATAATACCAATAACAAGTATTACCACAATAGTTAATCCAATAGCTAAAGCATCGGTTTGTGTCATTTTCTTCATTTCTTTTCTTTTTTCTTTATTAAATAAATTCTGTATCAACTCTTTTGTCAATTGAAATAAAGAACCAAAAGTGCCTACCTTATAGACTTTAGCAGGTTGTTCCATTGTCTCTTGTCTTTCTTGTTCTTCATAATAATTTCTTCTGACATTAGGTCTAGTTCTCACTTCACCTTGTACTTCCACTCTATTTTGATTATAGATTTCATTATCATACTGCTCTCTTAAAAAATCATCTGATAAGACATTATAAGCCTCATTAATTTCCTTTATCTTCTTTTCTGCATATCTTTGCTTATCCCCTGTATATAAATCTGGATGATACTTTTTAGCTAACACTCGATATGCCTTTTCTATCACTTCCTTAGAAGCTTTTGGGTTAACTTCTAATATTTCATAATAATTTTTCATCGGTTTTGCCCCTTCTTCCATTTCTTTCGACATTGTTATTTTATAACAAACATAGAAAAATAGCAATATTAAATTGCTACTTTTTTGAGATAGAAGACTCGATTTTTGAGACAGGAGGGACACCCCTTTTCTGTCTCATTTGGTTTTTAATAGATTTAATATTTCTTAAAATTTCAAATAAAAAAATGAGACAGAAAAGGGGTGTCCCTCCTGTCTCAATCTGCCTTATTCTCCAAAAATTGCTTCAAATTCATCGGCTTCAATCTTCTCTTTTTCAAGTAAGATACCAGCTACTTGGTGTAGTTTGTCGATATTTTCTGATAAAATTTGTTTTGCTCTATTATAACCTGTATCGACAATTCTCTTTGTTTCTTCGTCAATAACAGCTGCTGTCTCTTCTGAATATTCTTTGCTTTGTGCTAAGTCTCTTCCTAAGAATACTTCTTCTTGATTTCCACCTAGCATAATAGCTCCAATTCTTTCACTCATCCCATATTTCGTTACCATGCTTCTTGCAATTTTAGTTGCTCTTTCGATATCGTTGCTAGCACCTGTTGAAATATCATTTAAAATTAAAGCTTCTGCCACTCTTCCTCCAAGTAAAGATACGATATTTTCTTCCATTTCTGTTTTTGACATAAAAGATTTATCCTCTGTTGGACGATACATAGTATACCCACCTGCCATACCTCTTGGTACAATAGAAATTTGGTGCACTGGGTCTTGTGTTTCTAGGAAATGGCTTACTACTGCATGACCTGCTTCATGATAAGCTACTAATTTATTTTCTTTTTCACTTCTTACTTTTGTTTTCTTTTCAGGTCCCATGGTTACTTTGACCATAGCATCTTCGATTTCCTTCATCCCAATTTCTGTCAAGTTTCTTCTTGCGGCCAATAGTGCTGCCTCATTTAAAACATTTTCTAAATCTGCTCCTGCAAAACCTGAAGTATTTTTGGCTACTATTTTTAAATCTACGTCTTCTGATAAATGCTTCTTTCTAGAGTGAACTTCTAAAATTTGCTCTCTTGCTTTTACGTCTGGAAGTCCTACTACAATTTGTCTATCAAATCTTCCTGCTCTTAGCAGTGCCTTATCTAATACGTCTGGTCTATTCGTTGCAGCTAGTACAATAACACCTTCATTTTCAGCAAAACCATCCATCTCTACTAACAATTGGTTCAAGGTTTGTTCTCTTTCATCATGTCCGCCACCTAAGCCTGCACCTCTTTGACGTCCAACGGCATCAATTTCGTCAATAAAGATAATACATGGTGCATTTTTCTTAGCTTGGTCAAATAAGTCTCTTACCCTAGAAGCACCAACACCAACAAACATTTCAACAAAGTCAGAACCACTGATGATAAAGAATGGTACTCCCGCTTCTCCTGCTACTGCTTTTGCTAGCAATGTTTTACCTGTACCTGGCTGACCTACTAATAAAACACCTTTTGGAATTCTTGCTCCCATATCGGTAAATTTCTTTGGATTTTTTAAGAATTGTACAATTTCCTCTAATTCTTCTTTTTCTTCATCAACACCTGCTACATCTTCAAAAGTAATCTTATTTTTCTCTGCTGGCGTCATCATCCTTGCTTTGCTCTTTCCAAATGACATCGTCTTGTTGCCAGCTCCACCTTGACCAACGCCACCCATCATAAAGAACCAGAAAATGAAGAAAATAATTAATAATCCAAATGGTGTAAGCAAACTAATGATAGTTACAAAAATAGATTGTGATTTTTCTTCTAATGTAAAAGCTCCTTCTTTCAAGAAATCTTCTGAATAACTCATAAAGCTTTCCATATCTGGTATATTCACTTCTTTTTTAATTTTGTCATCTTTCAATGTCACGGTAGCTAGTTTTCCATCTGATTCAATTTGAATTGCTTCGATATTCCCACTATTAATGTTAGCAATTAATTCTGAATATTTCAATTTCGATTCGCTATTTTCTACAATCGATGATAGCACAACAATGAAAATAACTCCTATAATTAGCCACATAGCTAAAGTTTTAATTCCGTTTTTCAAAATAATTCCTCCTTATGTTTGGTTTCATTTTTATCTTTCAATATTGATTTTATAACATATAACTTTCTGTTTTTCAATAGTTTTCAATATGTCTTTTTTATTACAAAATTGCCTGTTTTCCGTTTCTTCTACGGATACTTAGCTTTTTTTAAAATAAATTCTATGATTTTTTACCAAAACTTTCAGATTTTTATTTGGTGTCAAATATTTATTTCCAATATTATTACCGCATAATTTTATGATATCCTCAATATGTATCTTTTCTATACTAGCAGTCGTTCCAAATAATCTTTTAATAATATATCGAATTACTCTTGATTTTATTACATTTTCTAGTAAATTAAAGCTTTTTAAGTCTACCATTACTTCTTGTTTTGTTTCTTCTAACAAAATTTCTTGATACGCTTTTTCTGTCTGTTTTTCCATATATTGATTTTCTGCCCCTACTAATTCAGACAATCTATCCATTGTTTGAATAATATTGGGATTAAACTCTTTTTGAATATAGGGAACAACAATATTTCTAACTTTATTCCTATGATATACATTTTCAAAATTACTTTTATCTATCTTAGGCTCTAAATTATTTTCTTTGCAATATTGTTCAATTTCCTCCCTTTCGCACTCAATTAGGGGCCTAATAACATGACCTCTTTGAGGAGCAATTCCCTGCAATCCTTCTATTCCACTGCCACGTAGCATATGCAAAAAAATGGTTTCGATTTTATCATTTTTATTGTGTGCCACTGCAATTTTATTGGCTTTTGTCTTTTTTAAAACTTCCTCAAAAAATTCATACCTTACTTTTCTTCCTGCCTCTTCAGTTCCTATTTTATTAGTATGAGCTAAATTTTTAACATCTATTCTTTTTGAAAAAAATTCAATTCCATTTTTTTCACAAAACTTCCTTACATATTGTTCTTCTTCGTCTGCTTCTTTCCTTAGTTGGTGGTTTATATGAGCTACCACAATTTCAAAACCTTCCCCACTGGTTCCGGGTTTCTTTGGGGAACTTGTCCCCACTAGTTCCGGGTTTCTTTGGGGAATTTGAGAAACTCTTGAAAATTCCAAGGTAGCTCTATGTAAAATTCTTAATAAACACATTGAATCTGGACCACCTGAAACACCTACTACTATCTTATCCCCTTGTTCTATTAAATGATACTTTTCAATTGTCTTTTTTACTTTTTCTTCCAATTTTGTAACTTCCTCTCTTACCACACTTAACCTTTTTCTCTTTTTTGCTCAATTCTTCTTAATCGCTTTCTATTTACCTTTATTAAATTTTCTATTATTCTATATGATATTTTATTTTCATCTTTCAATTTTTTAATTACCAAATAAATCAAATCTTCATTTTCACACAATTCTTTTTGTGTTATTTCATTTCTTCTAAGGATTTCGTCTATTAATTCTCTGGCTATTTCTTCTTGATTTACCTCATTTTCCATAAATATGAAGTTTCTATTGTCGCCTAAATTTGAAGTGTCCGATACATACTAAATTTCTTGATATTTTGCTCTAACTTAGTATTTGTATAAAATCTGTTGTTATAACAACTTGAATACTTATATTCACTTGGTTTCTTTACTATATTAGCCTTTACTGGGTTGTTGTATATATATCTAACGCATGAATATAAATGTTTTTCGCTATAAATTGGTTGTGTTTAATAACGGTCTCTAAAAACATATCCTACTCTATTATACTTTTTGTTATCATATTTTGCATACAATAAATTCACTCTATGCATATATTGTGTTAAATTTTTTGTATCTTCTTCAAAAAGTAATATATGTGCATGATTATTCATCATACAATAGGCTAAAATCATTATATTAATCTTTTCTTTTGTCGTCTCCATTATTTTTAAATATTTATTGATATCCTCTTCAAAATTAAAAATATATTCCTTATTGTTTCCTTGTACCATAATATGGAAAAAAGGAGTTGTTATATTTTCTTTACGGATTCTTGGCATAGTTTTCCCTTCCCTTCTTGTTTTAATCCAAAATACACTTGCTCCTTTATTCTATTCACATTGTCAACAATTCTATTTTACTTATTTATCTACTTTTTTGGCTATTTCATCTAATAACCAATGGGCTCGACAATCCCAATCTTCTTCAATCACCCTAATCGTCCCCATTTAAACCCGAAACCAGTGGGGATATTAATCGTCAAATCTTCTTTCTAGGTTAAGAAATTTGGTATATTCGCCAACCCAACGTAGTTCTATTTTCCCCGTTGAACCGCCTCTATGCTTTGCTAAGATTACTTCTGCAATTCCTGGCTTTTCACACTGTTCTTTTGTATAATAATCATCTCTGTATAGAAACATTACAATATCAGCATCCTGCTCAATAGAACCTGACTCACGTAGGTCTGATAGCATTGGTCGATGGTCTGGTCTTTGCTCTACGGCTCTTGATAGCTGTGATAATGCAATAACTGGTACATTTAGTTCTTTGGCTAAGATTTTTAAAGAACGGCTAATTTCTGCTATTTCTTGTTCACGATTACCATTTCTCTTTCCACTTCCTTGTACTAATTGTAAATAATCTATTATGACCATCCCTATTTGCTTTTCTGCCTTTAATTTTCTACATTTAGCCATTATCTTCATAACGGATATACCTGGTGTATCATCAATATAGATATTGGCTTCTGACAGTGGTCCCACTGCTCCGAGCAAGCTGCGTCCAATCATCTTCTTCTAGTTTTCCTGTTCTTACTTTATTACTATCTACCATTGCCTCACTACATAAAATTCTGTTTACCATCTGCTCTTTTGACATTTCTAAACTGAAGATAACAACTGGGATATTGGCTTTCATAGCTGCATTTGTTGCAATATTTAGTACAAAGGCTGATTTTCCCATCGCTGGTCTTGCTGCAATTAAAATTAATTCTGAACCATGAAATCCTGAAGTTTTATAATCTAAATCAAAAAATCCTGTTGGTACACCAGTAATATGTTGCTTTCTATTATATAATTCCTCTAATTGTATAAAACTATCTACCAAGATATCTTTGATTGGCGCATAGTCTTTTTGACCTTTGCTTTGAACGATATTGAATATCTTTTTTTCGGCTCCTGCCATAATGTCTTCTACTTCTTCGGTTGGGTCATAGCCTAATTCAATAATTTCATTAGCTGTTTTGATTAAATTCCTTAAGGTTGCTTTTTCTTCTACTATTTTTATGTATTTTAAAGCATTAGCCGTTGTTGGTACTTTATCTGGAAGTTCCGCTAAATATTCGAGTCCTCCTACCTGCTCAAATTTTCCCATGGCTTCTAATTCTGCTTTTACCGTGATAATGTCAATTGGCTCGGCTCGGTTATATAAATTTAAAATAGCAGAATAAATCATTCGATTATCTTCACGATAAAAATCTTCTACCTTTAGCACTTCTGCACTAGCTGTTACCGCATCTTTATCGGTTAGCATACTTCCTAATATGGCCTGTTCTGCTTCTAAATCATGTGGTGGTACTTTTCCTAATTCCATGTTTTTCTCCTTATTCTGATATTACATCAACTTTTACTTTTCCAACGACACCTTCAAATAACTTAACTTCAACCACTTGTGTTCCTAATGTTTTAATGGTTTCTTTTAAATCAATTTTCTTTTTATCCACTTTGATTTTATATTGATTTTCTAATTCTTGGGCAATTTCTTTGGCAGATACGCCCCCAAAAATTTTACCATTTTCTCCTGCTTTTACCTTAATTTTTACTAAAATCTTTTCTAACTTATCAGCTACTTTCATTGCCTCTTCTTTTTCTTGATTTTTTTGATATTTAAAAGCCTCTTGTTTGGCCTTTAGTTTTGCCATATTGTCATTGTTTGCTTCTACTGCTAGGTTTTTTGGTAATAAGAAATTTCTTGCATAACCATCGGATGCATTGATGACTTCATCTTTTTTTCCTACCCCTTTAATGTCTGCTTTTAATATTACTTTCATAAATCTTTCCACCTTCTTTTATCGTTTATATTTTACTATAAATAATAGGAAAAAGCAAGAAAAAACCTCAAGTTATATCCTATTAAAGGATTTTACTTGAAGTCTTTGGTTTAAAAAGTTAAAGTTATAGCACCTACTAAATTTTGTGCTTGCCATGAAGAATTAGCTCCATATATATGCACTGCATATTCTCCTGTTTCGTTATTATGTTTTGATTTTAAAATTGTAACCGTATGAGTCGTACTAGCAGAATATGACCTCATCCAATCAATATCATCTTGTCCATTTGTAGCAGTCCATGTAGGAAATAATACATTTCCATAACCAGTATTATATACTGATACTTTTTCTTGGGATTGTCCTGGTCCTGTATTTGTTGTTGCTAAAACTTTTCCTCCTATAGCTCCTATT
>CANPIU010000045.1 GCA_947574235.1 uncultured Clostridium sp.
TGAAAGAAAGAAAGAAATATGGTCTTAAAAAAGCTAGAAAAGCTCCACAATTTTCTAAGAGATAATTACAATGGATTTTCGGTGGCAACCGAAAATCTTACAGAAAAGCTACGGTCATTACGACAGTAGCTTTTCTCTTATCTCTATTAATCACTAAAAATATTTCTTTATATTTCATTGATAATATGCAATTATTTTAAAAAAATTAAGTCGAATAATTCCTTATGCGTATACACAAAACTTACAATGTCTAGACTATCGTTCTAATTATACACTTAATATATAATTTATTTTTTTGTTTTGTCTTATATTTTTATTCCAATAATCGCTAATTCACTCTATAATGTAAAATCGAATAATACACAAAAACCTCAGAAGTTCAACACAACTGAGGTTTTGTGATGCTAGTCAGCACACCAGACTTGAGGATTACAACTTAGAAAGATCCAATTGAATTTCTGAATCTCTATCCCAAAAATTTCCAGTCTCTTTTATTTCTCCTATGCAGATATTACCTAACATGATTTTCCATTTTGACCAAAATCCAGTTTCTACATTTTTGAAAATTAAGTTTAGCTTTTCATAAATTTTTATTGATTTTATCTTTATCCTTTATTTTTTCATATTCATTAATCGCTATAATGTAAAACACGATTAACATACAAAAATTACTCTATATACCGAAATATCAACTTTTAAAATTTACTAACTGATACTATATTTTTATTCTTAAAACTAGGATATACTAAAAATTTTTAACCTTATTTTTGAGCTATCATTAATATCAGTAACCCTATAATTGAAAAAATAATTCCTAAAATAATTCTTTTCCAATTCCTTTTAAAATCCAACTCTTTAAAAACTAATATTCCAAATAGCACCGTAAATACTGTATTTAATTGAACTATCGTATATACAATAGAACCTTGAACATATTTATAAGCCGTTATAAAAAAATATGTTGCAAAATAATATATTACTCCTGAAAACATTGCTAATACATTATTTTTTTTACTATCACTTTTAATGCTTCTATCTTTTTTAATAAAAACGTAAAATAATGCAGATAGGAACATAAAAATTGAAGAATATAATTGCTGTTCATAAATCAAATTTGCATCGGAAGTATATTTTCGCATTAATGCATTTATACCATAAAATAAAGCAGCTCCTAATGCATATATAATTCCTTTTTTATTTGAATTCTTTTGATTATCCTCTTTTATTGTTAATAACATAGCCGATATAAATATCGTTATGATTGCTAGTAGAAGAAACGATATTTTTGTATTTTTCGCTTCCCCAAAAAATATTAAAATCAATCCAGCCCCTATTGGTCCTTGAAAATTCTTCCACTGGTTCGATTTAGACATACCAATTTCATCAATTGCAAGAACTACACATATTGATGCCATCATCGAAAGAACTCCTGCTATTGCGGCATATATTAATATAGGATTCGTAAAATTTATAGTATATCCTCTAATAACATGTATGCCACCTATAATAAGAGATGATAACATAAATCCAATTGACATGTATAAAATATAAATAACTGGATTTTGCTTTGATATTTTTCTAGGAATTATATATAAAGTATGAAAAAAAGATGAAACAATTGCAAGAACATATCCTAATACTATATTTGTCATGTTCTTCACCTCCCACTTTTTGAATATATACTAGAAGTAGAAACGCCTCCATCTACCGTATAAATTCCTCCTGTCACATAAGAAGCTTCGTCACTTGCTAAAAAACCAACTACATTTGCTACTTCCTTTGGATTTCCAATTCTTCTCATAGGAATTCTATTACTGCATTTCTTTTTGGCTTCTTCATTGATAAAACTTTTTTCTAATAATTCAGTCAGTATTGGACCAGGTAATACGCAATTAACCCTAACTCCTAAATCTGCATATTCTTGTGCTAAACATTTTGTAAACATGATAATTCCTGCTTTGGTTGTACAATATAGTGGAGAAGTCAATTCTGGAACTAAGCCTAAGCAAGAAGCAATATTGATAATACAGCCTTTCTGTTGTTTTAATTTATCCATTACATTTCTAGTCACTTTAAAAGTTCCTTTAATATTGATATCAACCATATTGTCTATATCTTTATCGGTTGTTTCTTCTAAATACTTTTCAAAATATACCCCTGCATTGTTTACTAAAATATCTACCTTTTCTATGTTCTCAATAGCCCTTTTTATTTCTTCATCTTTTGTGATATCAACTTTATAATATTCAAATTCTTCATTTGGTCTTTTAATATCAAAAACAATAACTTTAGCTCCTAACTCATCTAACTTTTTAACAATTGCTTTGCCTATTCCATTGCTTCCACCTGTTACAATTGCTACTTTTCCTTTTAAATTCATACCTATCTCCCTTATTAAATATTTTTATTTATCTCATTTCATCATTTTCTTTAATCAACTCTATCACTTTTGGTATCCTTTGCAGATTACTTTTTCTTCCCATATGTCCAATATTGGGTATCTTGCAAGGTACCCCCTCTACGTTATTAACATGCTTTTCCAAAATCTCTATTGGTACAATATGGTCATTATCACTATAGATACAATATCTTGTTTCCACCTTATTTTTAAAATTTTCAAGTTCTTCTTGCGTAGGTGCTACACTTTTTACTGCTTTATCCAAATCCTCTCTTCCTTCTGTTGAATAAACATTACTAAAGCCTGCCAAGCCTATATACAGCTTAATATCCATATTACTTTCTTTCAGGTATTTAATAATAAATGGATTTCCCGCTGAATGCGCTACTACAATCATTTCGCCTTTTAATTCACCTTTTATCTTTTCTATCTCCGTTTTCCATATATCATATCGCAAGCCTTCTCGAGGTGGTAAATTGGGCATAATAACTGTATAATTCATTTTTTCTAATTCTTGCTTTAACCAATGAAATATCTGTGGTATCCCATTATAGCCATGTAACAATAAAACTTTTTTCATTTTACCTTCTCCCTCCTTGTCTAACTTTTCCTGAAATTTTCTTCTAACTTTTCAAACAATTTATCATGAATTTCATCATGTTGTATCAACCTTTTATCTTTATTCTTTACCATTGCCTTAAACTCTTCGTAAGATACCCATTTTATCTCTTCTACTTCTTCTTTTTGTATATTAAAATCTTCCCTATCGTCATCTATCCAAAGCCAATAAATATCGATAAACTCATTATCAAGAAAGCCATCTTTAGGTCTTTGTTGTTCTTTCACCGTAAATAAATACTCTAATTTTTGTGTATCTACTTTTATTCCCAATTCCTCCTCTGTCTCTCTTACTGCTGCCTCATAACTGCTATCCCCTGTTCCTAAATGACCGGAAGCAGAAACAGTCCACTTACTAGGATTACTCTCTTTTGTAGCACTTCTTTTTTGTAATAGGATTTCTTTTTTACTATTTATTACAAAAACAAAGACCCCTCTATGCCAATCTCCGTCTTTATGTACTTGCTCTCTTAATTTTATCTTTCCTGTCTTATTACCGTTTTCATCCAATATATCAAAATATTCCATTTCTCTTCTCCTAAATATTTAATAGCTTCCAGTTAAAAAGCTTCGAAGTTTTTTATCTTCGAAGCTATCTATTCTTAATTTTTCAAACTTTGCATTGGTGCTGGAATTTGACCACCTCTATTAATAAAATCTGCAGAAGAGTGTTTATTTACCTTCATAATTGGTCCGTGACCCAATAAGCCACCAAAATCCAACTCTTCTCCTTCTTTCTTTCCAATCGCTGGTATTACTCGAACTGCTGTTGTCTTTGAGTTTACCATCCCAATGGCTGCTTCATCTGCAATAATAGCGGAAATTGTCTCAGCTGGTGTTTCTCCTGGAATAACAATCATATCTAAACCAACACTACAAACAGCTGTCATTGCTTCTAATTTTTCTAGGGATAAGGCTTGGCATCTAGCTGCATCTATCATCCCAGCATCTTCTGTAACTGGTATAAAAGCTCCTGAAAGTCCACCTACTTTAGAAGAGGCCATAACACCACCTTTTTTAACAGCATCATTTAACAACGCTAACGTTGCTGTTGTTCCGTGAGTTCCACATTTTTCTAGTCCCATTTCTTCTAAAATATGAGCCACTGAATCTCCTACTGCTGGTGTTGGTGCCAAGGATAAATCAACAATCCCAAAAGGTACTCCTAGTCTTTTGGACGCTTCTGTTCCAACTAATTGTCCCATACGTGTGATTTTGAAGGCAGTCTTTTTAATAATATCTGCTACCTCTGTTATATTGGCTCCTTTTGCTCTAGCAATCGCTGCCTTTACTACACCTGGACCAGAAACCCCAACATTAATAACACACTCAGGTTCTCCTACTCCATGAAAAGCTCCTGCCATAAATGGATTATCATCTGGAGCATTACAAAATACTACTAACTTAGCACTTCCTAAGCAATTATTATCTGCTGTAAGTTCACTTGTTCTTCTAATAACCTGTCCCATTAATTTACAAGCATCTAAATTAATACCAGATTTTGTTGACCCGATATTAACAGAAGAACAAACCCTCTCCGTTTTACTTAGTGCTTCTGGTATAGAATTGATTAACGCTTCATCTCCACTACTAAAGCCTTTTTGCACTAATGCTGAATAACCTCCTATAAAATTAACATTACAGTCTATTGCTGCTTTTTCTAAGGTTAACGCAAATTTAACTGGGTTTCCTTTACACGCTGCTGAAATAATAGCAATTGGCGTTACGGATATTCTTTTATTGATAATTGGTATGCCATATTCTTTTTCGATATCTTCTCCAACTTTTACTAGATTTTTAGCACATTTTACAATTTTGTTATACACTTTTTCACAAGCTTTATCGATATCTGGGTCAATACAATCTAATAATGAAATTCCCATAGTAATAGTTCTAATGTCTAAGTTTTCTTCTTGTATCATTTTAATTGTTTCTAATATATCTCCTGTGTTTAACATTTCTTCCTCCTTTTATATACGATGCATTGAATTGAATATATCTTCGTGCATTACATGAATCTTAAGTTCTATTTCTTCTCCCATTTTAACTAATTCATCTTTTAATGCTCCTAGTTCATCTGTTAGTTTTTCAATATCAATTAACATTACCATTGTGAATATTTCTTGTAATAATGTTTGATTAATATCTAAAATATTGGCATTGTATTTAGCACAAATATTACTTATTTTTGCTACAATCCCTACTTGGTCTTTTCCAATTACGGTTATAATTGCTCTCATTTTTTATCCCTCCATTTAATTTTTTTCTATCATATCATATTCTAAAAAAAAAATCAATTCTGAGACAGGAGGGACACCTCTTTTTTGTCTCACAAGTTCTCAAGAAGAAGCTCGTGAGACAAAAAAGAGGTGTCCCTGTCTCATTCTATTACTTCTAAAGCATCGCTAGTTCCATTTATTCCTTCTAGGTTATAATAAGTATTTGGAATATTGCCTACAATCACATTTTCCATTAACAAAACTTGATTGGTAATTTCTCGTGATATGTTGTCAAATGGTGTTAAGATATTAACGTCACATTTTACTTGCAGATAAACTCGATGCAAAGTTTGGTTAATCCCTTGTGACGTAAATTCGCTTCTTAAATCCGTTTCTACGTCTCCTACTGAAGAAATGGTTATTTTAATGCCGTGGTCCTCTTCCTGCTAGCATTTTAAAACCAGTAAAACTTCCGAAGGGCTATTTCTATGTTTTCTCTTCCTCGATTATCAATTTCTTCTTGTATTTTATTAGCTACATCAGAAATAATTTCATTAATGGGGATGACATTGGATTTTATCATGGTAATATTACCATTTTTGTCTTTTTCAATAGTAAATAATTCATCATAGGTATGCTGTTTCATAACATTAGTTGCTTGCTCATTTGAAATAATGGTAGCAATCGATTTGGCTCGATTTTCACATAAGGTATCAAAAATTGGTAATACGGCATCCAAAATAAGTTTTACAGTAGAAAAAGCTATGATTAAAATGACTAACATAGTAGCCATTTTTCTTCCTTTTTCACTTTGCATCTTTCTTCTAGACTGCACAATCACTTTTGGTATTCGAATTCGTGGTCTAGAATAAATCTTATACATAAGTTATTCCTGTTTTGACATAGCGTGGTATGAATAGCTTTTGTCCGATGCTAATTTGATTTGGGTCTTCTATTCCGTTGGTTCTTACAATATCATCAATCGTACTTCCATACTTTTTCGCAATTTTCCATAAGGTATCGCCTTTTTTGACAAGGTATAAAATCAAGCTATAATCTTGGGCTTCTCTTTCTCCGTTAGTTTGAATTTCGTTCATAATATTTAAATTGGTACTTCGATACATATCGTTATTCATAACTAAATCGACATTACTCGTAACCATCCCGCCTTCTTGTACAAGAAAGTCTTGGTTGGCCACTTCTATTTCTAAATTGCTATTTACGTTTTCTGCCTCTTCTATTCCATCTACCATATATTCAAATGGAATTTTGCTATTTCTTACTTCCATTTGTAAATCTTGGCTTGCTAATACAAAATTGATTTCTAAGCTTCCTGTATAAACCACTCGATTGCCAATATTTTCTTGTTTTTCTATGACGGGACAAACGTCAACATCAATGATATTTTTATTTTCCATCCCTTCTATTTCTACTTTTTCTCTGATTTGTTTTATTTCTTTGCGAGTTTGCTTATTCGTAATGGTGGTTATTTTCTTTTTGTTAAATTCTAGATTCTCACAAGGACTATATAGGTCTTGTATTAGGTTAATTTGTTTTTCTTCATAACAAATAGCAGATACGCCCATTTCAATTTCGACATAGATAGAGTGCTCTTCTGGGCTGTTTGGTTTCATGATTATGTTTTTTATTTCATAGTCTAAGTCACAAATATTTTCTTCGGTTACGTTAGGAATATCGATAAATCCTACCACTGGTATTTTGGCTTCTTTTGCGTTAATGCGATTATCTTCTGTTAGGTACATAACCTTCACTCTTGCTTCTGCTTTGGCTAGTATTTTGTTGTAACTTACCTTTACGTCTTTATCAACAATGGCGATATCTGTTTTTAATATTTCTGCTAAATTGTCAATATTATCAATCGAAATGTTGTCTTTGGTATAAATTCGATTTTCTCCCATACCGACTAAAGAATTTACCCTTAAATCTTCTTTTAACATTTGGATGCCTTCTGCATTTTGAAGATTATTAATAATTTCTACTTCTTCTCTAGCATAAATTTTAATGTCTACTTCTAAAGATGCTTTTATGCCTATCTTTCTTCCATTGATGACTTTACACTCAATGGCTTTTAATTTGGTTTGAATTCTAGCATCCATCCCTTCTTGTGCTTGTGGTACGTTTATTACTTCTGAAAAATCTAAACTTGTGTTAATCCCTCTTACTTTGTCTTGTGTGTCATCTGCTAAATACATAATGTAGGTATTAATGTTTCCATCCATCCTGATTTTGTCTGTTAATACTTCCTTTTTATAGATGCACACCACACCACTTGTACAAATTGTGTTTAAAATATCTGGCTTTGCATCTGGTACTATCATATCTCCTTCTACCATGATTATGTCTTTCTTTGCAGCTACTAATTTATTGACACTTAGATTTTCATTTACGGTTTCTAATACCATTTGTCTACCTCCTTCTTTTTCTTTATACATATATATGGGAAGGTAGTATATTTTATGACTAAATTATAAACTTTTCTCGGTCTATTTCCATTACATTTTCTTTTTTTGATTGTATTTGGTTAACATTTGGATGTTTATATTCTTTTACTTTGTATTGTTCCATATGGTTCTTGCTTTGTTTTCCCTGCCCATCTATACCTTCTGGTAGTTGTTTTCTATTATTTCTACTAAAAAATTCTGTTATTCTAATTATTAATTTCTTTTTCTCTTTTCTTTCTAGTGGTGTTTTTGTATATTCTTCATATTCTTTTACTGGTAAAATCTCTCTCTTTCTTGTTTCAAATTCATGAATATAATCTTTCCCTGTCATTTTTAGTGTATCATCCTTAAATTCTTGTCTAATTCCTGCCTTTGCAAAAGCATCTCCATAGATTTTAGCATTTTCTTCTGTTAATTCTATATATCCTGCACTAATAAGGCTTTCAGCTATTATTTTTGCTTGTTCTATTTCCTTCTGACTTTTTCCTTGTTCTTTTAAATATGGAGCTGATAAAAAGTAACCTGGATGAGGTGCTACATAACCACATTGCAATCTCTTTTTATTCCAATATAAACTTTCATGGCAATTATTTTTAATACAAAATTGTCTAAAAGATGGATCCAATAAATACCTTTTTATTTGCAATTTTCCTTCTTCATATATAGGTAATTTAACCAACACTACTGAATGTGCTATTTTGGTTGAACGCCATCCATTTTGTATTCTTCTTCTATCTTCTTTTGACATTGGTAAATCTCCAACACAATCCTCCATATTAAAAGAATTTACCTCTAACCCCATTTTTTGTAAAATAATCGTATTAATTGATTGTGTTGGGGCACAAGCCCCTATAAATGGTGAGGCTTTAAAAGTTCCTGGCATATTACTTGTAACTGCGACTCTAGCATTATAGGTTAACCAATCTAAAAATTGAAAAGCTTGTTGCTGAAAAATGCCTTTTCCCGCTCTTAAAGATTTCTCAATTGGCTTTATCTCATTGATATCTATTTCTTCTTGAGTTGGAATAGCTTCAAATATATATTCACTTTGGTTCATATTTTTTTCTCTCCTTCTGCTAAAAAAAACTGCCTAAGACTCTCTTCCTTGGTCTTAAGCAGTATTTTCTTTTTTATACTAATGTTTTTTTCTTTTTGGTTTCCACTGGAGGTGGTATTAATGGAGAATAAGAGTCCCCGTCAAAAACCTCAACTTCAACCGTTCTTGTTAAAATGTCTGTATAACTATAAGTAACATTTCTATCATTTTCCTCATATTTTACGACAAAAATATTGGGATATGCTTTTTCTATTGTAGCTTCTTTCTCAAAGGCTTTACTTCTTCCTAAAGAACCTTTCACGATTATCTTTTGACCCACTTTTTCTATAATGTCTGTTTTTAAATTGGCAATGTCTGTACGACAAATCATGTAATCACCTTCTTATTTAAGATGGTTTGATTATAGCATTTGTTACCTAAATTGTCAAAAAATAAGGTTTCGTGTCAAATCTCTGTATTCCTTTTATTTCAAGCTGTTTACGGGTATTTTTCTCGTCTTTTACGTTTGTGTTACATTTATGTTACAAAAACATTAAGTTGGGTTATTTTTATTTATGAGTCATCTTTCCCTTGGCTCCAATTCCACTAACTCCTTTTTTTCCATCTCTTAGTTCTTGGGCTATATCATCTATCGTAATATATTTATAATCTTCAGTAACAGCTATTTTTTCTGCAATCACTAAGGGGTCTAAAAAGTCAATTAAAATTCTAGAAGGGGATGAAGCAAAATTAGCTCCTGCTGAAATGATGGCTTCAAAGTAACTTTGACAGGCTCCTGCAAAAATAACCAAATGCTGATTGCTTTCTTGGTCATATCTTCTGGCTTCTTTTACCGTTTGAATAAAGTATTTAGAATTTCTATAATTATAAATGTTGTGATAATCAGTACCTCGCTTTATCATACCGTCGTGTCCAGTTATAACAAGTATATCTGGTTGATAAGTTTTCAATAGTTGATAAACGACTCTTGGTTGTCTGTATTCTGGTATGTTTCTTACAATTGCATTTAACCCTATTTTTTTATAGTAATAATAAGATTTTTGACTGTATTTTTTATCGCCATCTAAGTGCAATATTTTCCCTGTTATAATTTTTTCTTTGCTTCTGTGGTTTGGCATTACAATTCCTATTTTGTAATCGCCTACCCCTCTTGTTTCTTTTGCTTTTGTTATTTTGTGGTTCATTTTTTGGTGTATTCTTTCTAATCTTTCGTTTACTATTTGTTTATCTACTACTTCTAAATCTTCTATGGGACTATCCGCTTCAATTCTATCGCCTATCCCTTTTAAGATGGCTATTTTTTCTTTTCTGGTATTTATGATATTTTTTACCGTGAATATTATGTCTTTTCCATAAGACTTCCTAGCTACCATATCTCCTTTTTTTATTTTGTTCATTTTTTTCACCTCTGACTTTTAGCTACTATATTCTATGTCTGTTTTTGTCGATTGGTGACTTTTCCTCGTAACAAAAGAGCAAGCCTAAGACTTGCTAATCAATACAAATTTTAAGCAACTCTAAAGTTCGCCATAATTACAAAAACATTGCCAATAACCGGCAATGTCTTTGTCTATATTTTTATTTCATTAATGTCTAAAATGTCTCATTTTCGTAAACACCATAGCAATTCCATATTCGTTGCATTTATCAATCGAATCTTGGTCTTTAATCGAACCACCTGGTTGGATAATCGCTTTAATTCCTGCTTTATGTGCTTCCTCTACACAGTCTGCAAATGGGAAGAACGCATCAGAAGCCAAAACGGCACCATTTGTAATTCCTTTTTCGATTAACTCTTCGCCATGTTCAATGGCTTGTTTGGTTGCCCAAATTCGGTTTACTTGACCTGGTCCAATTCCAACAGATTGTTTTGCTTTTCCAATAGCAATTCCATTGGATTTTACATATTTTACAATTTTCCAAGTAAATAACAAATCTTCCATTTGTTCTGGTGTTGGTTTCGTATCGGTTACCACTTCATACTCGTCTAATAATTTAGCATCAATGGTTTGAACAATGGCTCCACCATTAATCTTTTTGATATCATAAGCATTTTCTCTTTGTTTTACACGAATACTTGGCAATTCTAAAATTCTTACATTTTTCTTTTTCTTTAATAGTGCTAAAGCTTCTGCCTCAAAAGAAGGAGCTACAATTACTTCTAAGAATATTTCCTTCATTTCTTCTGCCATCTTAACGGTTACTTCTTCATTTACTACAACAATTCCACCAAAAATAGAAGTTTTATCTGCCTTAAATGCTTTTTGCCATGCCTCATAAATATCCATGCTGCTACCTACCCCACATGGATTTCCATGTTTACAAGCAACAACAGTTGGTTCCTCAAATTCTTTCAACAATTCTAAGGCTCCGTTGGTATCATTGATATTATTGAAAGATAATTCTTTTCCATTTAATTGTTTTGCGGTTGTTAGAGACCCTTCACATTTTCCTACTTCTTTATATAAAGCTGCTTTTTGGTGTGGATTTTCCCCATAACGCATTTCTTGTACTTTTTCATAAGTTAGCGTTAGTTTTTCTGGCAAACTCTCATCTTTTCTTTGTTCTTTTATGTAATTGGCTATCATGGCATCATAGTTAGCTGTATGTTCAAATACGGCTTGCATTAATCTAAATTTGGTATCTTTTGATACTTCTCCCTTTTCTTCTAATTCTTTTAATACGA
>CANPIU010000046.1 GCA_947574235.1 uncultured Clostridium sp.
CATCTATTCTCTGGAATAACTCTTCGTTGTTCTTTTCTATCTTGTCATCTATTCTTTCAAATAGTTCTTCTTTTGTAATATCCATTTTCTCTTGGATTTTTTCTAGCAACTCTTCATTATTCATACATTTTCTCCTTTCTTTTGGGTATTTTTAATATCTATATATTTTTTATTATCAATTTTAATAATTTGAAAAAAATAAGATTGGATATTAAATTTCTTGAATAAAATTACCTATTAGAATAAAACTTTTATCTACGATTTTCTTCATACAAAAAAACATAGATAAATTATGTTTGTATTCTAACACATTTTTCTATGTTTTTCAAGTTCTTTTCCTATTTTATTTTCGTTTTATCAACTTTGTAAAAAGCCCCTTATAATACTTAAACTGATTAGTTTTATGAAATAATAACCAGTGAATACTATTAGGAATTAATAGTACCAAACCAAAATTAGAAACTACTTGAATAATTGTATTATCTACCGTTATACAAGAAGTAACAAAATATGTTATCACAATTGACAAAACAGTTGCCAATACATATGGTATATAGTCCTTTATATATTGCTTGTAAGTTCGATTAAATAAGGGTTGATAAACAAATTTTGGATAACTATTAAAAAATAATACAAATGTACTAATAATCGTTCCCATAAATACTCCCATCAACCCAAATATATTGACAAGAATAATAGAGGCTATAATATTAATTAAAGACTCCCATAGTGGCACAAATCTATCTTCATAGAAAATCCCTGCCGCTTCTTTAAAAGTATTCGCTGTTTTTCTCATCCCCTGTAAATAAAAATTAATCACTAATGTTACTAAAACACCAAAAGGTATGATAAATTCACTACCAATCCATATCTTAATAAAGGGTTCTATGATGCATAACAAACCAGTAGATGCAAATGCATAAATCCACGAATTAAAAAACAAAATATTTTGATACACTAGGTAAGCTTTATCTTTATCTTTTTCTACTAATAAATTCCCAACACTTGCCGTTATAGAATTAAATACTTGATTAAACAAGTTATTTAACGCTTGTATGATTAAATTATAATTAGAATACAAGCCAACGGTTACTACTCCTAAAAAACTAGAGATAATAATGTTGTCGGTTCCTAATACAATAAAAGTACCAATTTTGTGATATACCAATCCTCTTACTTTAGTGAAAATACTTTCTCTTACCTTTTGGTTGATTTTCTTTGCCTTTTTATCCTTAATGTAAGGGTATTTATGGTTTGCAATTATTGTGATTACAATATTTTCTAAAATGCGACATACTATTTTTATCCACAAATAGAAAATATAATTTTTCGTTAAAATCAAAATGGTAAGTTGCACAGCATTCATAATTAGCAAATACCCTATATGCACCAAATTGATAACATAGGTCTTTTGGTCTGCATACAAAATAGAACGCTTATAAGTCAACAAATAAGAAACCACTATATCCATTAAAAACAACAAATAAATATAAATTATATTTTCAGAGATAGTAACTTCGCCTACAATAAATTGCAGAAATGGAATAATAGCTAAGCCAATTAAAGCAATAATAATTCCAATTACACGATAGCCAACTTTATAAAATAACATTAACGATTTTATTTTTTCTTCATCTTGTTCTGCAAGAGGTTTATAAAGATGATAAATAATAGCAGAACCCAAACCTAATTCTACAATTCCAAGCATAGAAAGAATATTGGTAAATAGTCCATTAATTCCTAAGTATTCCGTTCCTAAGGTTTGGATAAATATTCTTTGTGCTACAAATCCGATTATGATATTAATTAAGTTCATCACAGTTGCTACGATTACATTTTTTATTGAATTGGCCGAACGCATGTTATCTCCTTATCATCTTTTTTATTTTTTTTCCTGGTATATAAATAATTTTAATATAATTCATCACTTTTTTGGCATTTCCTTGCTTAATGTTTTTCATCACATATTTGTGATTTTCTTTCTTTGCTAATTTTAACAATTCTTCGGTTGTAATTTGCTTGCCTACTTTTCTTAACTCTTCTCGATTTAAGATTTCTTCTACCACGGCTTGTACTTCTTTTTCTTTTCCATTTTTAAATCCAAAACTTGTAAATTCTATCATGCGATTTTTAATCGCTCTTATGGCTCTAAAAATTGCTATCTTTTGATATCTTTCTAAATCTTCTCCCTTAACGTCCCCAAGCAAACCCGGAACCGATGGGGACGATTGGGCTATTTGATTGACAATTTCTAAATGGCTTTTACAAGCACTTTCTAATTTTTTTAGCAGTCCCTCATAGTTTTGTTGATTGGTAATACTCATATTATTGGTTCGATAATGATATAAATAATCAGGCACTATAACCATAGTTTCGATATTTTTATATAATTTAAAATTTAATAAATAATCTTCCCCAAAATTAATTGTATAATCGTTTTCTTCTAATTCTTTAAAGCATTTTCTTTCAATTAGTTGGTTCCAAATACAAGCAAATTCATAGGTTCCAAATAATTTTGGATATAATTTCTCACTAAAATTTTCTCTCTTTAAAAATTTTAGTTCTTGTTCTTGTTCTACTTTTTCGTCTTCATCTTTATAGTAATTTTGGCATCTAACAACATTTGCTTGATAGGTTTCTTTATATTGATACATCGTTTCTATTGCATTTTTTTCAATCCAATCATCTGCATCTAAAAAATACAAATAGTCAGAAGTAGCCCTTTTTATTCCTTCTACTCTAGTATAAAAAATTCCTTTGTTTTCTCTCTCTATTATTCTTATTCTAGTGTCGTTTTTAGCATATTCTTCTACTATTTTCTTACTTGTGTCTGTTGCTCCATCTATTATCACTAAGATTTCTAAATTTTCATACGTCTGTTCAATAACACTTTCCATACATTTCTTAATATATTTTTCACTATTATATACTGGTATAATAACGGTTATTTTCTCCATACTTTTCTCCTATCTTAATATGGCATTGGTTCTGTGGTAAAATAGGTTTGATAACTATAATATTGATTTTCCGCAGCAAAAATTGTCAAAAATAAACATGCTGTTACTAATACAATTACAATTGAAAACATATATACCTTCTTTTCTTTTGGTGTATATTTTACAGCAAATAAAGCTGGCATTATCGTTATTACAAACTGATATAAATAAAGTGCAATTCGATTAACTGTCCAATTGTTAATCGCAAAAATACTAACAGCTATTCCAATCATCAACAATGATATTTTGTCATAAGCCTCCTCATCTACCTCTTTAATTTGTTCTTTTTTAGAAATAAAAATGGCAACAATGGCAATATAAACCAAAGCATAAATTGCTACACCAATGGTTTCTTTTATCATAGAAGAGTAGGTTGTTGTATTGATAAAATACGTGTGATATCTTTCTAGGAAAGATAGATGACCTACTAAATTTCCCATTACATTATAAGTAAATAATCCTATTACCCCTATTAAGATACAAATCAACAAATTTTTATAAGATGGTTTTATTTTTCTTGATATTACCATTAATATGGCTACAATAATTGCTGTTGTATGAAATGTAGAAGCTATTAACGTTGCTATTGCAAATTTTATTTTGCTATTTTTAACTAAATATTCATAAGCACCTATCATAATTAACATTGCCATCATTTGTTTTAAAATATTATTAGAAATGGCATAAAATCCTAATAACATAAAACACATAAAAGCAATACTTGGCTTTCCAGTCTTTTTTCTCATATAAATAATCATACATGGATAAATGATGCATGCCACTAACCAAAATATCGCATAAGGAAAATCTGTAACACATTTTAATAAAAAGCCTAATACATATAGACCAAATTGACTATTAGCTTGTATTACTTCCTGAACACTATCTAAATTTGCAAGCCAACTATTATATGCCACATAATAACTATAATAATCAGAACCAACATTACACCTTAAACCGGATATGACAACTAAAATAATTATCATAATGATATCAATTGGTTGTATTTTTTTTGTCTTTTTATCAAATATAATGTACAACACTATACACATAATAGAAAATGCTGTATATATCATATCATACTTTATCATTGGTTTGTCTCCTGTTCTTAATCTATTTTCAAATAAAATTCCTCTAATTCTTTAGCAATACTCTTAATATCATATTTTTTATTCTTTACAATATCTATTTTATTTTCCCTCTTATTATCTCTTTTGTCAAGTATCCTTTTGGCCCAATATTTAGGTGTCTCTTTTAAAGAAATATACACTACTAAATCTGTTACTTTTACTTCTTTTGTAATATGGTCTGCTAAAAAACATGGTAAGCCAGTCGTTTGTGCTTCTAATGCAGCTAACCCAAACCCTTCAAATAAAGATGGAAACACAAAAACATCCATTGCTTGTAATAATTCTTGCACGCTTTCGCTATTCCCTACAAAAATAATTTGTTCTAAAATCCCTAATTCTTGCGCTCTTTGTTTGATTTTTTCTTTTAATTCTCCTTCTCCTACTAACAGCAATTTAGCTGTACTTTCTTCTTTCAGTATTTCTTTAAAAACTTCTAACAAAAATACATGATTTTTTGCTTCTGATAAACGCCCTACATGTCCTACTACAAAATTTCCTTGTACTTGTAATTTACTTCTTACTTTTTCTCTTATTTTTGGTTCAAATGAATAATTCTCAACATAAATACCATTTTTAATAATCTTATACTGTTCTTCTTCTATTACTTGCTTTGGAAACATCCACTTAGCTGCTTCCTTGCTACATGCTAATTGATAATTCGTTACTTTAGTCATTTGATTTTTTAATAATTTCTGGACTATTTTTCTTTTTTTCACATTTGTATTGGCACTATGCGAATGCATAATGATATTTTGCATTTTACATTTTTTAGCTAATTTAGCATCATAATATGACATAGCATAAGTGGCATGGATATGTATCGTATGATATTTTTCTTGGTTTTCTCTTAGTATGCTTGTCATCTGTTCTTGATACTTTTTATACTCTTTAATAAAAGGAACTCGATATATCTCTCCTCCTAATTGCCTAATCTCTTCTTCAAAATAATTTTTGCCTACACCATGTGTTAAAAAATCAAATTGTACTTTGTTTCTATCAATATTTTTATAAATATTCATAATAAAATTCTCAATGCCTCCACATACCATATTAGTAGGCATACACTGTAATATCCTAATTGGTTCGTTTCTCATTTGCTTCCTTCCTTTTTTACTTTAATATAATTTGCGTTATTTTTTTAGTTGCATTTTCTTCTAATACGACATATTCTTCTTTTAACTTTTTAGTATGTTTTATTTGCTTTTCAAAATCCATATTTTTAATTACTTCAACTAATCTTTCCTGTGTCTTAATAACGCCATTAAAAAATGTTTTTTCTAAATCTAAATAAGTTCCTCTTTCTTCCATATACCTGTCATAATCATAACCAAAACATAAAATTGGTCTCTCTAAAATTGCATAATCCCAAACCACACTAGAATAATCCGATATTAAGATATCCGCTATCATTAATAAATCATTAATATATGGATATTCAAAAGCATTTATAATAAATGGACTATTCTTTGGTATGCCTAGAAATTTTCCAACTAAATAATGTGCTGTTACCACTAGCACATATTCATTAGATAATTCTTGTTCCATTTTTTCAAAGTTAAATGGATTTTGGATGATATTATCAAAATAATTATCTTTATTGAACTCGCGATAAGTAGGCGCATACAAAATTACTTTCTTGTCTAACGGTAATTTTAACCTTTGTTTAATCGCTAGTACTTGTTCTTTTTCAATATGATATAATTCATCATTTCGAGGTAATCCTGTTTCGTAGAAATGTTTTTCTTCTGTTTGCCAAGCTTTCACTAATATCTTTTTTTCTTTTTTTCCTCCTAACACTATCATATCAAACTTTTCCTGTTTTTTGGCTCTAAATGACTGGTTCTTTTCTTTAATATCTGTTCCTATCTTTTTTATCCCTGTCATCCCATGGGTAAAAAAAACATTTTTATGATTTTTTTCTTTTAAGCTTAATCCTCTCTTTACGGACGAATTAGTAATCCAATACTTAGATTTTAACACTGCTTTATAATAAGAAATTGTATCTATTTTTACTTTTTCACTTTCTGGAATAAAATCAAAATCATTTGGAGAAATAAACGCCCATACACATTTAATTTCCTGATACTCTGGCTGCTTTTTAATATATTCATACACAAATCTTGGACTATCGTCGTATCGTTTCCCACCATAAACAACAAATAAAGCTTGATTGGTATCAATTTTAGTAATTTTCGCTACACAATTAAGAAAAAACGAAAATAGGGAATTATAAACTGTATATAACATTTTATTATTTTTAATCATATTTTTAATTATTTTTTTCACTTTAGTTCTCCTTTTCTATGATTTTATCAATTTAACAGTTCTAAATACTTTTTTACTAACTTGTTTTTTTCTTTCTTGATATCATAACCTGCTTTTTGGATTTTCTCATTAAATGTTTCTCTTTTTAACTCGTTCTTCTCTTCAAGTATTTTATTAGCCCACTCTTTAGCAGATTTTGAAAGTTCTAAAAATTCTATATTTTCATTTATTTTTACTATGTTAGGAACCTCACTTGAAGCCAAACAATACAAATTTGAACATTGTGCTTCGATTAACACCATCCCTAATCCTTCATAGATACTTGGAAAAACAAATCTATCAAACACTTGATATAGTGTATTTACCTCTTTTCTTTGACCTAAAAACATTACCTTATTTTCTAAGTTTAATTGTTTTACTTTTTCTTGTATTTCCTTTTCTTTAGGACCTTGTCCAACTAACAATAATATACTATTCTCTTTTTGTTTTTGCAATTCATAAAAAATGTCGATTAGAAAACTATGATTTTTTTGTTCTTCAAACCTTCCTATATGACCTATTACCATTGTGTCATCTTTTAAATTCATTTCTTTCCTTACTTGTTTTCTAATCCTTTCATTGTATTTGAATTTAGTTAAATCAATAGCATTATTCAACAAATACACATTACCTTTATCATATTCCCTATCACCAAAAAGCCATCTTCCAGCTAATTCAGAACAACACATATAATGCGTTGCAAAAATTTTTGAAAATGGTCTTAAAAACTGTTTCATTAAATTTTTCTTTTTTTCTATTGGATTAGTTGTACTATGTGAATGCGCGATACGAACTGGTATCTTAGCACATTTAGCAGCAAATAGGCTAAAAACAGATAAAGTATTAATATGAGAATGTACAATTCTATAATTTCCTTCTTTTAGAATTTTTTTCAACTCTTTATGATACTTAATAACTTTTTGATAAGGCGGAATTAAAATAATCCTTCCCCCTAAGGCTTCTATTTCTTCATAAGGTACGCTTTTAGAGTCACTATCACATAAAAAATCAAATTGTATTTGATTTCTATCAATATTTCGATAATAATTCATAACAACTGCTTCTACACCGCCACCAACCCATTTTCCTATTATGTGAGCAATTCTTATTGGTTTTGTTTTGATTTCCATAATTTCTACCTTTCTTTAAAAATAATACACAGAAAAAAGGCTATTTTTACTTTCCCTTTTTTCTTGGCAAACTAAATAGCCCCTTCTTTCTTTATTACTTTTTCAATTGTTTTGCCAATAATTTTCATATCACTTCTTAAGGCTCGATTATGATAATATTTCATATCCATTTCTAATCTATCGACAAAAGATATTTCACTTCTTCCACTTATTTGCCATAATCCTGTAAGTCCTGGTCTTAAAGAAGTAATATATTTAAAATAACCGTTCATTTCTTCTTTTTCTTGTGGTAGATATGGTCTTGGTCCTACTAAAGTCATTTCTCCCTTTAGCACATTTATAAATTGTGGAAATTCATCTAAGCTTGTCTTTCTTAAAAATCTTCCTACTTTGGTTATCCTTGGGTCATTTTCTAACTTCTTGTATTTTTGGTATTCTTGCTTTAATTGTTCATTTTCGTTTATGTATTCTTCTAATTTCTTTTCTGCTCCTACTACCATAGAACGATATTTATACATTTTAAATAATTTACCATTTTCGCCAATTCTTGTTTGTGTATAGAAAATAGGTCCTTTATCTCCAATTACTCTTTCCATGATATAGACAATTGCTGTTAATGGCATTAATAACAAAATTCCCATTGTTGCTCCTACAATATCAAGGGCTCTTTTAGTAATTGCTTCTAATTTTAAAAGGGACTTTTTTCTATCTTCTAATATTTTTTCTGTAAATATTTCTGTTTCGATACTACTAAAGGTTGGCATGATTAAATTATTTTTAATACTCATGATATCCTCCATACTTTTCCATAATTTCCATTTATAATTCTACCATATTTACATAAAAATGTCAACCGATTTCTCGGTTTTATGTTTTCTTTTTATGTCTTTTCTTATTTGTTGTATCCTGTTTTTTGTATAATAGCCTCACTGATTGATTTAACTGTTGATGACACTTGATAATCTGTTTTTTGAAATACTTGTCTATGTAACTCAGTCACATTACTCTCCAAAGTAATTGGCACCCCATACCATCTATCCATGGTAATCCCCTTTGTTTCATAAGGCCATCCTATACTATCCGTAATTTTAAAGCTAGTCACGCTTGGCAATAAACTAAATATATCCGTAGCTGTAATATTGGTATACACTTTTGGCAAAATGAAATCAATAAAACTATTTATTTCACTTATATTCTTTGTCTTTAAGCTTTCTGCCATCGCTTCTATAACGGTTCTCATCCTTTCTGTTCTTTTATAGTCTCCCCCTTGTGTATAACGAATTCTAGAATAAGCCACTGCTTGTACACCATTTAAAGTTTGTTTTCCAATTGTTGCTACTTTTTCATTTGTTTTCCCAGTTACTTTCGCTGTTTCATCTATGTAATTGTTCAAATATTTAAGTTCTTCCGCACTTTCTATCTCAATGGTTACACCTCCAAGCTTGTCCACTGCTTGTGCTACGGCATCAAAATTTACCGTTACAAATTCTTTTATGTTTAAATCCAAGTTGGTATTAAGCGTACTAATAGCAAGAGGGGCTGAACCATAGGAATAAGCATGAGTTATTTTATCTAAGCCATGACCTTCAATTTGTACATAGGTATCTCGATAAACAGATACCAATTTTACCTCTTTTGTTTTGTTGTTTAGACTAGCAAGGATAATACAATCACTTCGGTTTCCTCTATCTAAATCATTATCTCTGCTATCCACTCCAAAAATCGCAATATTTCTATAACCGATTAAATTTGCTTCCACCTCAGAAGTTACACCTAGTTCTTCTTCTTTTAAGTCAATTCGTTGTAGTTTACTCAATTTATCTTGGATGAACCAATACGTTCCTCCTAAAATGGCAACTAAAATAATAATTAAAATTAAAACGATTATCCCAAATATTTTAACGCCTTTTCTCTTTTTCATAACTTTTCCCTCTTACATTTTATCTGGCATCTCAATTCCCAATAAACCAGCTCCCACCTTTAGAATTTCGCCAACACTATAAGTCAAATAAACCCTTGCTGCTTGTTCTTGCTGTTCTTGTGTTATAATCTTATTTTCATTATAAAAGCTACTAAAAGCTTTTGCTAAATCAATTAAATATCTTGCTAAGATAGAAGGTTCCTCTTTTTTCGTTACTTGTACCAAGATATCCTCAAAACCATAAATTAGCTTAATAACATTTTGTGAATATTCATCTGCTAAGAATTCTTCCTTTACTTCTTCTACTTTTGGCACTTCTCCTACTTTTTCTAATACACTCTTCGTTCTTACATAGGTATATTGAATATAAGGACCTGTTTCTCCTTGGAAATTTAGGATTTGGTTCCAATCAAATATCTCATCCTTAATTCGGCTATTGGCTAAATCATTGAAGATAACAGCACCAATTCCTACTTTTTTTGCAACGTCTTCTTTATTTTCTAAGTCTGGATTTTTTTCTTCTACAATTTTCTTAGCTCTTTCAATGGCTTCTTTCAATAATTCTTCTAATTTGATGATATTTCCTTCCCTAGTAGACATTTTACCAGTTGGCAATAACACCATACCAAAAGATATATGATGCAAGCCTTTCGTATATTTTTCATCTAAGCTTAATAGTTTTGCCACTTCAAATATTTGTTTAAAATGTAAAACTTGTTCATAAGAAGTAACATATAAGGATTTATCATAATCATAAGTTCTTGCTCGGTAAAGTATCGCTGCTAAGTCTCTGGTAGCATAAGTAGTAGAACCATTAGATTTTTCAATAATACATGGTGTGTTAATCCCTTGCTCTTCTAAGTCAATAATCTTTGCGCCCTGTGACTCTTGCAATTTTCCTGTTTTTTCTAACTTTTCCATTACTTCTGCCATCTTGTCAGAATAAAAGGCTTCTCCGTTCCAAGAGTCAAATTGGCTTCCTAATAAGTCATATACACGCTTAAATTCTTGCAAACTTAAAGTTTTAAATTTTTCCCAAACTTCTAAACAATAAGCATCTTTTTCTTCTAATTTTTTAAAATTATCTCTGCAACGATTTAATATTTCCTCGTCTTTTTTACAGGCTTCGTTGATACGAATATAGATTTTGGTTAATTCATTGATAGGGTCTTTTTCGATATCATATTCATCTCCCCATAGTTTATAACCTTCAATTAATTTTCCAAATTGCGTGCCATAATCTCCTAAATGATTGACTCCTATTGTATGATAGCCTAAAAATTGATAAATACGATACAAGGCTCCTCCTATTACAGTAGAGCGTAAATGACCTATATGAAAGGGTTTTGCAATATTAGGGGATGAATAATCAATGACAATATTTTTTCCTTCTCCTATTTTTAGATTTTCATATTGTTTGGTTTCTATTTTTTCGATGACTTCTTTGGTTAAAGTTCGTTGATTGACATAGAAATTCAAGTAACCTCCTAACACTTCTACTTTTTCTATTATTTCAGGATTCATTTTTAATTTCTCTTTTATTTCACTGGCAATTTGTCCAGGTGCTTTTTTTAGTTCTTTAGCAAGACGAAAACAAGGAAAGGCATAGTCTCCATTTTTGTTGTCTTTGGGTATTTCAATATAACTTTCTAATTCTTTGGTATCTATGTTAATTACTTTTTCGATTGTATTTGCTATTTCTTGTTTAAAATTAATCATTTTGTTCCCCTTCCCAACTTTTTTCAATTAACTGATTTTATTATATTCTTAGGACTTTTACTTGTCAATGGATTTTACAGGATGGTAATTCAAATGTAAAGCTTTTGTAATAAAGAGACAGTTGTATTACAAAAACCACTAGAGAGCTAGCAGGGACGGACCTTTTTGGCACAAAAATTAATCATAAAATCATTAATTTTTGTGCCAAAAAGGTACGTCCCAGCTGGCGACCGCTTGCT
>CANPIU010000047.1 GCA_947574235.1 uncultured Clostridium sp.
CTTGGATGATACAAGCAGCCCAAGTTGCTTCTAAGTTTACGTTATTTACCCACCATGCTAAAACGTTTCCAAACTTAGTAACAGCACTTAGAAACTCAATGTTAAGAACAGGGGTATTCAAAAACGAAAAAACCGCAGAAGAGCAAGTAGTGCAAGTATTAAACTTTGATATTCATTTAACCAAAGACTTTAAAGGAAAAAGATATGTAGAAAGAATTACAGAGTGTATTCCAGTCGAAGAAAAAAATGAATATACCTTCGACCATAGAAAAGAAAGCACTTTAGAAGGAAAATTTGACAAATTTTTCGATAACGCAACTCGTTATTTCGAAAAAATAACCGATAGACAATTATACACGTATCGAAACATATTAGAATATGTAGATGGAGAATATATCATTACCAATCCAATTTCAGAAAATAACTTAAAAGAAATGAGACTTAACATGGATGAAATTGACTTAGAAAAATTTGACCAATTTGTAGAAAATCATTGGGGAACCAGAGCAAAACAAACAGTAGCAGTAGGAATAGAAGAACCAAAGAAACGTGGAAGAAAAGCTAAAAAAAGTGACGAAGAAGATAGCTAAAAAGTGAGGTGAGTAACAAGTGAATAACAATATAATTTTTTACTTAATGGGTGGTTCAGCAGGCTTATTTGTAATTATTGTATTGATTTATATGGTTTTATCGAAAAAAATGCAAAAATCAGAATATAAAAAAATACAACAATTACAACAAGGAACAAAACGACACAATTTTTCTGCAGAAGTACTGTTCCAGAAATTATATCTGTTTTACATAAAAATACCATTTATTAAAAGATATGCCTTAAAAATAAGAAGACGATTAGAAATTATCAATATAGATGACGAATACAATACGAGAAAAGGAACGGCTAAAATCTTAACCAAAGCACTTGTTATTATCCTACCAATTATCATTTTAACGATTATGATTACTGCCTCTAATTATCTTTTAATGGCAATCCTATTGATATTTGAAGTATTTATGGTAGATACCTTAATTGATGGGTCTGTTGACAAGATGGATAACAAGATTTTGAAAGAACAAATTGACTTTTTCTCAGAAATTAGACATGCTTATCATGAATTCAACATGGTAGAAGAAGCAATTTATCAAGTATCACAAGATGATGAAATGAGCGTATCAAGACAAGGGGAAAAAATATATGAAATTCTAATTTCCAATGACCCAGAGATGGAATTAGAAAAATATTATGATATTGCACCCAATAGCTTTTTAAAAGAATTTGCAGGTGTTTCGTATTTAACCAAGGAATTTGGGGATAGAAAAGTAAATGGTGCTTCGCTTTATTTGAAAAATATCAACAACATTACACAAGAAATGCAATTAGAAATTTTAAAAAGGGATAAATTAAACTATGTATTCCAAAGTTTATCTGTGATTTCGATTGCGCCAGTTTTGTTACTAGAACCTTTGAAGAATTGGGCGATCCAAAACTTTACCTTTACCGCTAGTTGGTATGAAGGAAAGCCAGGGATGATTGTACAAATTTTGATTTTGATTATTACTTTTGCTTCTTATGTACTAGTTAGAAAATTAAAAGATAATGGTTCTACTACTTCACAAGTGAAAAACACAGAAAATCCATGGCAAGCTAGATTATATAAGAAAAAGCCAATCAAAAAGGTGGTTGACCTATTTATTCCCAAAATGGGTTCAAAGGAATATCGAAAAGTACAACAATATTTAAAAGATGCAGCTTCTCATTTAAAGATGGAGTGGCTCTACATTAACCGAATTACGATGGCAATTGTTACTTGTATCGCATCGATTGTAATCTTTTCACAACTCCATGTCATTGCGATTAATTATATTTATACAGAGCCAACGACAGATTATAATATCATCGGTGGTTTGTCAGCCAAAGATGAGAAAAAAGCAATGGAAATAACAGAACAAGACAATAAGATATTAGACCAATTTAGAGGAAAACCGAAAACAACAACGGCAGAAATAAAAAGAGCTGTCGAAAGATTAAAATATTATGAAGAAGCAGAAGAAAAAGAAATAAACGTAGTGGTAGAAAGAATTGAGGATAAGTTAGCGATTATCAATAGTGAATATATGCAATGGTTTGAACTATTGCTAGCATTTGTATTTGCTGTAGTTGCGTATATGGCACCAATTTGGTTATTAATTTTCCAAGTGAAAATGAGACAACTTGAGATGGAAGATGAAATTATGCAATTCCAAACTATCATATTAATGCTAATGAGAATTGAAAGAGTTAATGTTGAAATTATACTAGAGTGGTTAGAAAGATATTCTAATATCTTTCGAGCACCTATCACAAAATGTGTAAACAACTACGAAGCAGGAGCTTGGGAAGCATTAGAAGCGATGAAAGAAGAAGTAAGCTTTACCCAATTTATTCGAATTATAGAAAGTTTACAAGCAGCCGTAGAAAAAATACCAATTACCGATGCTTTTGATGAGTTAGACTCAGAAAGAGACTATTATCAAGAAAAGAGAAAAGAGTCGAATGAAAGACTGATTAAAAGAAAAGGTATGATTGGGAAAGCAATTGGTTTTGCACCAATGGTGTGCATGTTTGTAGGATACTTAATTATTCCCTTAGTATTTATAGGACTAACGAGTATGTCATCATCTTTCAGTTCAATGACAGCAGGAAAATAGATAAGGAGGATTGCTAAATGGAAAATGCATCAAAAGCCTTGCTTATGGCAGGAAGTGTTTTAATTGCCTTGTTAATCCTTGGAGCCTTACTCTTAATGTTTAATAACTTGTCTAGTTATCAAAAAATAGGAGAGCAAGATACAAGGGAGGCACAAGTCATTGAATTTAACAATCAGTTTACGTCTTACTTAAGAGATGACGTAAGGGGAAGTGATATAGTATCATTGATGAACCGAGTGGTTGACTATAACACGAGAAAAGGTAATCATACAGAAGGCTTTAAAAAAATGAAAATAGAAATTACAGGAATTGACGTAAGAAATCTTTTAATGTATGATAAGGACCAGGATGAACAAATTATTAAAACACAGTATAATCAAGATAATATTAATGAATTGTTAACCATAGTAAAAGGATTAGAAGATAGGTATCAAGCTAAATATATAACAGCATTGGCTTCTAATATTAGTAAAGTGATGACTTCCCAAGAAGAAGCACAAAAAATATTACCTAAAAATATAAATACTTATCCTGGGGGGTATCCTCAAATAAAAAAGGATACAGCTAAATATTATCAATATTCACAATTTAAAAGACTTCATTTTAATTGTGACACAAGTGCGACAAAATATGATACGAGTAGTGGCAGAATTACAGAACTAAAATTTAAGGCTACCAATAAACTGAACTAAAGAAAGTGGGGAAGAAATATGGAGAACGCATCCAAAGCTTTGTTGATGGCAGCAGGGGTATTAATTGGATTATTAATCTTATCCTTAACAATCTATCTATTTACTTCCTTTGCTAGTACCTCATCAGAAGTGCATAAAGAAAATGTGGAGCAACAAAGAGACCAGTTCAATAGTCAATTTACTTCTTATGTGGGAAAAGACGATAATACCATTTATTCAGTTATTACAGTGGCTAATTTGGCGACAGAAACGAATAAATATTATGAATATAACAAAAGAAACAGTCAAACCAATGGAAAAGATTCTTATATTTCAGTAATATTTAATGGAAATCTAATTGAAAGAGGATTTAATAATACGGCAACACAGATTACCAATTATTATAATAGTTTAATTGCAACTGAAATCAATAAAATTAATAGTACTAACTCAGATTTACCACGTTATAATTGTGAAGTAAAAATCAGTGGAGAAACAGGAAGAGTTTATCTAGTAAAGTTTACTCCAAAATAGTAGTAAAAAGAGGGAAAAATGAAAAAATTAGCAATCTTTTTCTTAATCATCATTATCATTGTAGTAGGAATTTCCTATTTATACTTAAATAATAAAGCAAAATTTTATGAAGCACAAAGAGAGAATAGGCAATTTGAGAGTTACAACCAAAAGGAAATTTATGGCTCAGAATTAACGACGATTATTAATAAAGCCGTTGATAATAATAAAAATAATGAAGTTCTAAAAGATGATAAAGGAAACTATATCAATAATGAAAACAATTCCATACAAATAGAGATAAAAATGCTAGATAATGATAAGACATATGCTATGGAAACCTTATATAATGGTGGGATGGACAAGTTTATACAATATTATAGTGATATTAAATTTAAATGTACAGACTTACAATATCATAAAGCCACCAATAAAGTGAAATATCTGTTATTTGAACAAGTAACAGAATAAAACATGTTATTAATCTTGCTAACCAATAAAAAGTTAGCCAATATAAACAAAAGTAAAATTTAAGGAGGAAAAAATTATGGAAAATGCATCAAAAGCATTAATTATAGCAGGAGCTATACTTTTATCAATTTTAATTATTTCATTGGGGATACTTATATTCTCACAAGCACAGGATACAATAAATTCTGTTAATATGAGTGAACAGGAGATACAAGCATTTAACAATAAATTTACACCTTATCAAGGAGACAATGTAAGAGGAAGTCAAGTAAATGCATTAGTACAAGCTGTTGTATCCAATAATCAAAGTGCTTTTGAAAATGGTGAAACAACCACAAAAGGGATTACCATTGACGGAAATGCAGGGGTTGCTATTACGCCACCTACAACTGCACAAGCAGCAAATAATGTTTCTGTTAAAAAATTAGCATCAGGAACATTTTATAAGGTAACTTTTAGTTATACGAATTCTTTAGTACATAAAATAACGATAACAAATAAATAAAGGAGAGTGATACAAAATGGAAAATGCAGGAGAGGCTTTGCAAATAGCAGCAGCTGTCTTAATCTTTGTGCTAGCATTATCCATTAGTATCAACGCTTTTGGAGAGGCAAGACAGTCAGCACAAATTGTGTTAGATTATCAAGATAGAGAATATGACTATACTTATATTGTAGGAAATACCACACAAAGAAAAGTTGGCTTAGAAGCAATTGTACCAGCTATTTATAAAGCCTATAAGGAAAACTATAAAATTGTATTTGACACAACAAAATTTGGAAACAATGGTTTGTATCTAAAAAAAGATAAAACAGGAAACTATCAACCAGTGTATTCTATTGATTTGGAAAAAGAAGTATTAGGAAGTGACGCTCAGAAAGAAAGGTTTATTAAAGCGCTATTATATGGACCAGACCCTAATACAACAACAGAATTTTTGACAAATTTAGGAATACAATTCTTGCATAATAAAGGAATTTATGGTATAATAAAAACTGGAAACCATACTTTTGTAGAAAAATTAGGTGTCTACTATCAAGAAGAACTTGAAATGCAAGGGACGTCTAATTCGCCAGATACGAATAAAAACAAAAAAAGAGTAATCACATATGCCGATAATTAAAGAATAAAAACGTATGTGATAAGGAGGTAAAAATATGGGTGATACACTAATAACTGTAGTAGCAATTGCATTAGCAGCAATTCTAATGTTCGTATTTCCACTAATGACAATGTCTGACAGAACCGATGATGTTTCGCAATTAACAATAGAAACAGCGACAACTGAATTCGTAGATGATGTTAGAGCAACCGGAAAACTATCCATGGATAAATATAGTAAATTTGTAGAAAATATCGCTTCAACAGGAAATAGTTATGACGTAGAAATGGAAGTGAAAGTACTAGATGAAAATCCAGGAAAGAAAACAACACAAGCAGAGGCTACTAAAATAGGAGAAAATGTATATTATTCTATGTATACTTCACAAATATTAGATAGTATAGATGCTAAATCAGGTAACCAAATATTAGCCTTAAAAGAAGGAGATATATTTTCAGCAAATGTAAAAAATACGAATACAACTTTATCACAACAATTAAAAAATTTCTTTTATTCTGTAACAGGAAATGATACATATAGTATAGCAGCATCACATGCTGGTATTGTTACAGCAAATGGAACAGGAAAATAAAATAAACATAGGCTTGTAATAATAATATTCTTATTACAAGCTTATTTAATAATACAAAGGAAAGATGACTTATGAAAATACAAAATATGGCAGTTATATTTATTATTATCATATTACCAATTTCAATGATTTTAAGTTCTTATACAAGAAATCAAGTAAAAACGTTAAGCTTGCAAACCTTGTATGATTCTAAATTAGATAATGCTACTTATGATGCCTTAAAAGCGTTTCAATTAAATACCATAAATAGTGATACCTCAGATTTGTCAAACTCTAAATTGCGCGATATTGAGGCATCTGTTAATAGTTTCTTTTATTCCATTGCTAGTAATTTTAATATGGCAGGCTACAATCAAGAAATATTAACCGATTATGTACCTACTTTAGTCTATACTATGTATGATGGTTATTATATCTATTCTCCTTACAATAATACCTTAGACACTACTGAAAATAATGAAGTAATTGTCAATAGTGCAACAGGAGAAACCCAGCTTAAAAGTGATGCAGAAATTTTAAATAGTGGAAATTCAGAAGCAACTTATAAAGAAGGACAAAGACTTTCAGGACTAAAACCTTATATTCATTATAGTTGTAGATATAAGCCTAATAGCAATAGTGATTTTGTCATTACCTATTCCTTAGACAACTATATTACGATAGAAGGAATTATAGATGGAAATGGTGTCTATGAGTATGGCTATTTGTTGGATTCTGTTGGAGCAAATGGAAGTACTTATAGAGGAATTCCAATTGATACAAATCCTAACAATAGGTCAAGTGAATATATTAACGAAACAGAGCAATATCCATATCTTAAATTAAATGGAGTAAAATATTATATTAATAATGATAATACTTGTTTTTCTATTATAAATGGAGAAAAAATTTCGCAAGGTGAATTTAATCCAAAATCAGTATCACCCGCTAGTGAGTATTATAAAGAAGCAGCAGCATTTACGAAATGGGTAAGAGATAAATTATCTAACTTGACTTCTGGAGATGCTTGTGATGAAACTGGAAATAAAATGAATAATGGTGTTGGTGGAACGGGAAACTATAAAATATTTGCTTTTGACAATAATAAAAATATAGAAGACCCAAATTCTAATTTTAATCAACAGCGATTAGAAGTAATTCGTTATTCAATTGAAAAAAATTTAGCAATAGCAATAGCAAACTATAATAATTTTTCAGGAGTAAAAGCAAATTTTCAAATGCCAAAATTAAAAGAGGATGAGTGGGATAAAATTATCAATAATGTTTCTATCATAAGCTTTTTACAAGGACTTAATATTGGTGGGAAAATGTATAATGGCTATTCCATTGTTACCAATAATAAAAATCAAGAAGTAGTAGGAGAAGATAGTATTTATATCGTAACAAATGATAATCAATATCATCGAGCCAATGATACCGATATCGTGGCAGGTAATATTAGAGAAGGGGTATTCAATTTAGACTTTGAAAGAAAATCAATCATAGATAATACCGGAAAAAGTAACTATTTTTATCCTAAAAAAGCTTTAGGATGTTATTCAAGCATAGTAAGCCAAACTAGTGTGGAAGTAACAGATAACTTTTACCAATATATAGCTGCAAAAGGTGGGAAGTTAGCACAAATTTATTTTTCAGCTTTAGGAAGAGAGCGATATGGTATGTATAAAGCTAATAATAATCCGTTAGTATTAAAGGATAAATTTGGAATTGAAGTTTAATGAGACACTAGGGACAGGTCTTTTTGTCTCATTTTAAAAAATTGAATTGAATAAAAAAAATGAAAAAGTAAATACTAATAATAGAAAAAGTGAGGAATTTTTATGAGAAAAACAATAACAAAACTATTATTAGTATTTTTTTTAATGACAATGTATGCTTATACCTTGTCTTTTGATAGTATTCCCGATAATATGGTAATTATAGAAGGAGAGAATATTGCGCTAAAAACCTTATTTGGTATGCAAATAAAAACAAAAGGAGAAACGCTTGAGGCTGTATCGAATAATAAGGAGAATACCATAAGTCCAAAATCAGGAAAAACAACCTTAGAAGTAAGTTTATTCAATAACATACCAATCAAAGAGGTTAATGTTGATATTTTACCTAAAAGCAAAGTTATTCCAGTAGGAGGAATAGCAGGAGTAAAGTTATATACCAGTGGAGTTCTAGTCGTTGGTATGTCAGAAATAGAAGGGGTAGATAATAAAAAATATAGACCTTATGAAAATACAGGAATTCAAGAGGGAGATACGATAACAGAAGTAAATCATAAAGTTATTTCTTCAACCGAAGAATTAATGAAAGTAGTAAACCAATCACAAGGAAAAGCACTTCAAATACAATTTAGACAAAAGGAAGAAACAAAGGAGTGTAGTATTGAACCTGTAAAAACAAGTAGCAAAGAATATAAACTTGGCTTGTGGGTAAGAGATAGTGCAGCTGGAGTTGGAACGGTAACCTTCTATGAGCCAGATACCAAAACATTTGGAGCACTAGGTCATGGAATTACAGATATTGACACAGAAGAGCTAATTCATATTGCTTCTGGAGAATTTGTGACGACTCGAATTTTAGATATCGTCAAAGGAGAAAGTGGCTTGCCACGGAAAAATACAAGGGACAGTAGATAATCAACAAAATATTGGAAAAATCTATAAAAATAGCCAATTTGGAATTTATGGAAAAGTAGATAATTTAGCAAGTCTAAAAATCGATACATCAAAAGAGATGGAAGTGGCCTTAAGAGAAGAAATCAAATTAGGAAAAGCTACTATTTTGTGTAGTCTAGATAATGAAAAAGTAGAGGAATATGAAATCGAGATTGAAAAAATATATCGAGACAACAATTATAATAATAAAAGTATGCAAATTAAAGTAACTGACCCAAGACTAATTGAAAAAACAGGTGGAATTATACAAGGCATGTCAGGTTCGCCAATCCTTCAAAATGGAAAATTTGTAGGAGCCATAACGCATGTATTGCTTAACAATCCACAAGAAGGCTATGCTGTTTTTGGCGATATTATGCTAAAACAAGCCAGAGAAATTAATTAAGCATCTAAATGTCCCCAATGGTTCCGGGTTTAGTTGGGGAAATTTGAGACAATTCAACATATTTGTAAAATTTTATTTAAAATATGCAAAAAAGTATTGCATATTTTTTTACTTTGGTATATAATTCAAGCAATAAATAAAATAGGAAAGGGAGGTACTTCAAAGATGGAAACTGAAATACTAAATAAAATTTTAACACAGGTACAGAAGATAGGAACAGATTTGTCAGAATTTAAAGAGGAGATGCATGAATTTAAAACAGAAATGTACGAATTCAAAGACGAAATGTACAAATTCAGAGATGACGTAAATGAAAGATTTGACAAAAACGAAAGGGAATTTGCAGAATTCAAAGAGGAAATGTACAAATTCAGAGATGACGTTAATGAAAGGTTTGACAAGAACGAAAAAGAATTTGCAGAATTTAAAGCAGAAATGTATGAATTCAAGGATGAAATGTATAAGTTCAGGGATGACGTTAATGAAAGGTTTGACAAAAACGAAAAAGAATTTGCAGAATTCAAAAATGAAATGTATGAGTTCAAAGATGAAATGTGCGAATTCAGAGACGAGGTTAATGAAAGATTTGACAAAAACGAAAAAGAGTTTGCAGAATTCAAAAATGAAATGTATGAATTCAGAGATGAAATGTACAAATTTAGTGATGAAGTTAATGAAAGATTTGACCAAACCACAAAAGAAATTGCACAGGAAATTCAAGAAGTAGGAAACTTACTAAATAAAAAAATAAACCAAGCTGTTAATGAAATCAAAATTGTAGTTGAATTAAATGGAGAAGAAAAAGGCAGAATTTATGCCTAAAGCCAATAAAAGATAAAACAAAATCCCCAGAATAGAAAACTCTTTCTGGGGAACTATCTTTATTTAACTAACATTGGTCCAATCTCGGTTACCGTACCAGCACCAAGAGTTAGAACAATATCATTTTCTTGTACATTATTTTTGACATAAGAAACACAGTCCTTAAAATCAGGAAGATAAAGTGCTTCCTTTCCAATCGAAATTAATTTATCTACCAAATCTTTAGAACTAATACCATAAGTATTTTTTTCTCTTGCTGCATAAATATCTAAAACAATAACATGGTCAAAATTTAACAAGGCTTTTGCAAAATCATCTAACAAATTTTTTGTTCTACTATAAGTATGAGGCTGAAAAACAACCCAAGAGTGATGATAAGTCTTGTGGCAAAGTGATTTAGCAGTAGCCATAATCTCAGTTGGATGATGACCATAATCATCAAAAACACTCACTTTATTATCAATTTTTCCCTTAAATTCAAATCGTCTATGAGCACCTGTAAATTTTAAAAGAGCAGACTTGATGGTATTTCTTTCAATACCATATTGATGGCATAGCGCAATACAAGATAAAGCATTTAAAATATTGTGTGTACCAGGAACAGAAAGCTTTATCTGATCAAAAAATTCACCTTGATGATAAACGTCAAAGGTAGGGAAGCCATCTGCATCAAAAGAGATATTAGCAACATAAAAATCAGCATTTTTATTATCTAGACCATAAGTAATTGGTTTTACTTTAGTATATTTTGCTAAATCTAAACAGTTGGTATCATCTGCATTTAAAATTAGAATACCATCATCTGGTAAAAGTTTTACATATTTAATAAAAGCGTTCTTAATATTTTCAAAAGTTTTAAAATAATCTAAATGGTCATTATCAATATTCAAAATGATTTCGGCTTTAGGGCTAAACTTCAAAAAGCTTTCAACATATTCACAAGCTTCTATAATAAAATGCTCACTATTTCCCACCATATAATTACCCTTTAATTGTTTCAAATAAGCGCCAACTTGAATACTAGGGTCTTTTAGGGCTTCTAAGAAACACAAAGAAACCATAGAAGTGGTGGTTGTTTTTCCATGGGTACCAGAGATACAAACGGTATCTTGATAACAACGAGTTAATTCACCTAGAAAATCAGCTCTTTCAATGGTTGGAATTTGTAATCTTTTAGCTTCTAACATTTCAGGGTCATCTTGCTTTACCGCAGCAGAATAAACAATAGCATCCGCATTGGCAACGTCCTCTAGATTATGACCAATTGTTACTTTAAAGCCTTTTTGCAATAAAGCCTTGACATTTTCTGAATCAGAAGAATCGGAACCAGTAATGGTAAATCCCCAGTTTTTTAAAATGGCTGCAATACCACTC
>CANPIU010000048.1 GCA_947574235.1 uncultured Clostridium sp.
TAGATAAAATTTTCTTTTATGCAATATCCAAAACAAATTGCATATTTCTATTAAACCATAAAATAGCAAGCACTTTTCATCGCAAATTTCGACACTTTTTTCAAATTCTACGTCTTACCCCTCCTATCCTTGCTTTTAAAAAAAGTTGAATAATTTGTAACACATTTTTTTAAATCTCATATGATATATCATACAAAGGAAAACAACAAAAGAAAAAAATAAACTTAAAACATATTCTATAGATGGAAGGGGGTCTAGACTATGCCAGAAAATAGAGGATGCGGTGGATTCGGATTTGGTGATGATTGTTGCTGGATTATAATCCTTATATTATTAATCTGTTGTTGTTGCGGTGGTAACAGAGGAGGATGTTGCTAATTAAATCTTAGCGGCCCTTTAAAAAAGCGTGTAAGTTTCGTCTTACACGTTTTTTCCTATTCAAGCCCACACAATCTTCTCATGCTTCTTATTTCTTCATTGATTTTATCTATGTCTATTCCTTTTACTTCTATTTCTTCAAAAAGTCCATACTTTTCCTTCATCCTAATAATTCTTCTAACACTTCGATTTATTCTAGCCTCCTTCAAGTTTCCCGCCTTCACTTGTTTCATTACTGTATCAATTGCTTTCCTTTCCTCCTCTTGAGAAAAACGAAATACAATCACGTCATTACCTACCTCAAAGGCTTTTCTTACCGCAAATTCCGCTCCATACCAAAGGCGAATAGCTCTCATCTTTAAATCATCGGTTATAATCAATCCGTTGTATCGATATTTCTTCCTTAAATATTTGGTAATAAACTTCTTTGATAACGATGCTGGAAAAATACCTGTTACATTTCGAAGCAAAAGATGACCAATTAAAATTGCTTCTGCCCCATTTTTAATGGCTTGCTGGAAAGGATACATATCTTCTTTTTCTATGTATTCTATTCTTTCTTTAATCATCGGCAAAAAATAATGTGAATCTTTTTTGGTTGCTCCATGTCCTGGAAAATGTTTAACCACAGACAATATCCCCTGTTCTTGTAACTTCTTCATAAAAGCTATCCCATAATCTGCTACCTCTTCCTTTGTTTTACCATAGCATCTATCGCCAATGGCATGACTATCCTTAAATCTTTTAATATCTAGTACAGGTGCAAAGTTAATATGATAACCTGACTGCTTAAGCAATTTTCCTATGATTTCAGCCGATTTTTCCACTGCCTCTATTCCACCTTTTAGGGCTATTTTATTAGCAGCTGGCAAATTTAAGATTTCTTTTGGCATGCGATTTACTCTTCCGCCTTCTTGGTCTATGGCTATCCATAAAGGTATTTTATTTTCTTTGTTTAGGTCTTTTAATTGTTTCATTAATGCTAACATGTCCTGATAAGTATTAAAATTTTTACGATAGAGAATAATGCCTCCAACTTTGTATTTGGTTATCATTAATTTAATTCTTTCTGTCATATAATTGGTATCCATCCCAATCATAAGCATTTGCCCTATCTTTTCTTGTATTGATAAGTCCTTTAATTCCATACTTAATCTCTTTTCTATTTAAATCTTTTTCCTTTACGTTTTCCCTTCCTTCTGTTATTTTGATAACGATTACCATCCTCTAAATCAAAATCAAGATTAACCCTAGACGTATAACCATTTAAAAATTCTTCTTTCACTTTGTCTTTTGGCATACTTTCAAAATCTTCTACGATTTCTTCTGGCTCTTCCTCTTGAAATACTTTTTCTATTTCTTGAAATTCTCTTTTTCTAGGCTCTTTTTTCTCTACTTGGGTAAATGCTTCGTCCTCTTCCTTGAAACGTTTTCCTCTCATTGCTCTTGGCACTTCCTCATCTTGATAATCATCCTCTCTAAAAGCTTTTGGCAATTCGCTTTCTTCTTCGTATTCTTTATCTTCTCTTTCTCTATCATAGAAGTCCCCTGCATATTCTCTCTCTAACCTTTGATTTCTCTTATGAACGATAATAGCACCAATAGCAATTACTGCCACTGTGACTATTGCTCCAACTGCTCCTATCGTAATCATCTGTTGTCTTTGCTTCTTTTCTGCTTCCTCTCTTGCAACTGCTTCTTCATCTACTAAACTTTTATGAACTTTAATTTGGTAAGTTGCTATATTATTTCCATTAGCTTCTGAAACTAAAACAGTAACAAAATTTTCGCCTTCTTGTAAATTATCATTTCCTACGATTTCTACTTCATACTTTTCATCCGTTGGAATTGCTTGAACTTCTAGCTTTGTACCATCTCCAATGTACGTTACACTATATTCATATACATTGGTTTTAAATTCTGGTGATAATTTCAGACTTCCTATTGTCAATTTTTCCAATCCATTTCCTAACTCTTCTTTCGTTCCTTCTTCTTTTTCTCCTTGTGTTTTACGAATAACATTTATGGTATAAGTTTTCGTTGTTCCATCTTCTGCGGTTACTACTACTTCAAATTTATTTTCCCCTTTTTCTAGTGTTTTACTTCCTGTTCCTGTTACTTTGGCTTTTTCATCTTGACTACTTGCATACACTTCTATTTTTTCGGTATCTTCTGGAACTTCTACTTCATAAGAAGTCGTCCCATACTTAAAACCTGTAAAATCATGTGGTCTAATTCCTAAATTTGCTAAATTTGCATTACTAGACTTTTCTGCTGGCTTGCCTTCCGTATTGGTATTACTGGTATTGCCTTGCATATTCGTATTGCTTCCGTGCATTCGTTTCATTCGCTGCTTCACTTTGAATTGTTATCATCCCCATTAAGATACAAAGACTGATTATTAAGGTTATCATTATTTTTTTCATCTCTTTATTTTCCTCCTAAGTTTTCCTTATTTCTCCCTCATTTTATCATTTGTCATTTTTTTCGTCAACTAATTTTTTTCGTATTTTCCCAAAAAATTTATTTTTTGTGATACAATAGATACGAAAGAGGAGGGATTTTAAGGAACGTCCCCCTAATCCCCCCGCAAAGGAGTTTTAATATGATAGAATTACTTTCACCGGTTGGTGATTTTGAATGTTTAAAAGCTGCCGTTCAAAACGGTGCCGATAGTGTCTATTTTGGTTCTGATACGTTTAGTGCTAGAGCCTTTGCTCACAATTTTTCTCCAGAAGAACTAGAAAAGGCAATCCATTATGCTAAAATCCGTGGTGTTAAAACCAATTTAACTTTAAATACGTTAATTAAAGATGAAGAATTTGAAAAAGCTTTACAATTAGCAAAATTTGCCTATGAGGCTGGTATTGATGCTATTATTGTACAAGATTTTGGCTTGGCTACTAAATTAATGGAAACTTTCCCTGATTTACCTATCCATGCTAGCACACAAATGACCGTCCATAATTTAAATGGTGCTTTAGAATTGCAAGAGCTTGGCTTTAAAAGGGTGGTTTTAGCTCGTGAGCTTTCTGTCAATGAAATTGATTATATTTGTAAAAATACTCAAATTGAAATTGAGTGTTTTGCTCATGGTGCTTTATGTATTTCTTATTCTGGCCAATGCTTATTTTCTAGTATGCTTGGCGGTCGTTCTGGTAATCGTGGAAAATGTGCCCAGCCTTGCCGACTTGCTTTTGATTTATTCGAAGATGATAAAAAAATCAATCAAGGTCATTTGCTTAGCACTCGTGATTTATGCAGTTTAGATTATATTCCTAACTTTGTTCAATCTGGTGTAAAAAGCTTAAAAATAGAAGGAAGGATGAAGTCTCCAGAATATGTAGCAATCGTTACTCGAATTTATAAAAAGTATATCAATTTAGCTTTATCAAAAGAACCTTATGTGGTTGATAAAGCTGACCGAAAGCTTTTAATGCAAGTATTTAATCGTGGTATGTCGTCTTCTGGTCATTTAGATGATGAACCGAATAAGAATTTAGTGTTTAAGGAAAAGCCAAATAATATGGGACTTTTATTAGGAACGGTTCAAAATTTCAACAAAAATAAAGGTCTAATTACCGTAAAGTTAAAGGAACCTATTCAAATTGGTGATACTATTTCCTTAGAACATGAAACTGGTGTTTATACTGTTTCTGAAGTCATGGAAAATCACAAAAATATTGCTGAAACTAAAGTAGGCCAAACTGTTACTTTAGGAAGGATGAAAGGAAATATCTCTTGCCTTGATAAAATTTATAAAATGTCTTCTAAAGCTTTATCTACCTTTGCAAAAGAAAGTTACCGAAAAGAAACAAGACAAATTCCTTTAAATGCTAAAGTGACAATTCAAAAAAATAGTCCTATTTCGATTCAAATTACCCCAGCTAATTCGAATAGTGCTTTATACAAAGATTTAAAGCTTCATTATGAATTAAGTGAAATGCCAGTAGAAGCTAAAAATAAACCATTAGACAAAGAAACTGTTATCCGTCAAATGGCAAAAACTGCTTCTACCCCTTATCAGTTTAAAAATATAACGGTTATTTTAGAGGATAATGTATTTGTTCCTAAAGTTAGTATTTTAAACGAACTTAGAAGAACCGCTTTAGAGCAAGTCGAAAATTATGCTATTTCACAATGTTCTCGCTTAGCTAAAAAAATATTAACTTCTTCCCAACAGCAAGCTTCTTACACACTAAAAGAAAATGTGCTTTCTGATATGAGAACTGTTGTTAAAAACAATACAAACTTAGCTAAAATACAGTCTCCTAAGATATCTGTTTTACTAAATAACTTAAACCCTGCCTTTGATTACGCTTCTTTAAATGATGCTATTGACAATATCTATATTCCTTTAAAATTTTTTACTAGCAAAAAGTATGAAGCCATTTTAAAGCTCTTAAGTAAAAAATTTAATACTTATATCTATATGCCAACCATTATTAAAGGAAACTATAAAAACTTATTTTTTGCTAATGCTGAAACTTCGGTTAAAAATTATGACATTAAAGGGTTCATCATATCCAATATCTGTAATATTCGACTTTTAAATGAGTTGTTCACAGATTTAGATAAATACTTTAAATTAGTCACAAATTATACTTTTAATGTATTCAATTCCCACACGGTCTTAACCTTAAAAAAGCTTGGTATTAGTCGTTTTACGATTTCTCCTGAACTAGAAAAAAAGACCATACAATCTCTATGTGACTACCATTACTTAGAAAAAGAAATGATTGTTTATGGAAGAATTCCTTTAATTAACATGAATTATTGCCTACTTGGCGAAACCGATAAATGTTATCCTGACTGCAAAGCTCGCTGTCAAAATGAACATACCTATTATTTAAAAGACCGCTTAAATATGAATTTTCCAATACTTCCCGATAATATTCAAACCGTTACCACTCTATTCAATAGCAAAATAACCTCCATTTCCCCTCAAGATTTTGCCATTAATTTTGCTAGAATTGATATTTTAGATGAAACCATTTTCCAAATCAATCACATAGTTGATACTGTTAAAGCTGGTAAACGCTTAGAAGGAAAAGAATATACAAATGGAAATCTAAATCGTGAAATTTAATAAAATGTGCAAAATGTGCAAAAGGGACGTTTCTTTTTGCACATTTTTGTGCATTTGGGACACATCTATATCACTTAAAATCTCCCTTAAGTTTTTGAAGAAAAATAGAAACAGGGATTGTAAGGTATCTACCTTTTAAATCCCTGCTCTTTATTAAATTTGTTTACTACTCAAATCAATGATTAAATCTATATTGTCATCCTTTGCGGCTTTGTTCTTTCGAATTGCTCCGCATTTCTTGCAACGAAAAACAATCACATATCCTTTCTTACCATCGATTTCTAAACTAACTGGCTCTAAATCACCATGACACTCTTCCTCTCTATCTCCTGGATTTTTATCGACATGTTTAGAGTGCAAACAATAAGGACAATGGTTTCTACAAGAATAGCCTAACGGTGTAACTTTTTTTCCACAGTTTTCACATATAAATTCTTCATCTCGTTCGATAAAATTTCTTGATTTCATATTTTCTCCTATTCGTTCCCTGTATTATTTACAAAAATAGTTCAAAATTTCAATAATACCATTTTCATCAACACTCTTTTGGCTAATTTTAAAATGGTTTTCGCCTTTCGTTTGCACCAATTCTTTCAACTTATCACTTGCATTTTGCATAGCCGCACCATATCCACACATTTTAATAAATTGCCAATCACTTGTACTATCGCCAACTGCTAATATATTCTCTAAAGGTATCCCAATATTTTTTGAAATCTCAATTGCGCCTTCTTGCTTGGATATCCCTGGTGCAGTAATAATTCCAAACTTTAACGGATTGGCTACTGGGTGTATTCCCCAACTTAAAGTCAAACCTGTCTTTAATTCCTCAAACATTTTCTCAACTCTGACCTTATCATTTTCATCTAGTGCTATTGGCATTATCTTAGTTATCTCGTGCTTTACGCTCTCCTTAACAATATCACTTACCATAACAGCATCTTGTTGTAAAATATGTTTATGTTGAGGCGTTATCTTATTTTCTTGGTCTTTTTGTATATAATAATGCTGAGTTGTATAAAATTCTGTATAAACATTATTTTCAATATATACCTTCAATACTTGTTTTGCCAATTCTTTATCTAAGATATGTTGCTTTACAATAGAGTGATTGATAGGATTGATAATAACACTACCACCATCTGTAATATGATAGTTATCTAGTCCCGCTTCCTTAATAATGTTTCCAATTGAAAAATGAGGCTTAGCAGTACATAAACTAATCGGAATTCCCTTGCTTCTCAACTCTTTTAACTTATTAATAACCTTAATATTCGGATTAGGAGAATTAAATCCTATTTTCTCTCCTACAATTACCCCATCAACGTCTAAAATAATTCCTTTAACGTTTTGCATTTTTCCTCCTCACGATTAGCCTTTTAAAGATATGTCCCTTTTGCACAAAAATGTGCAAAAAGAAACGTCCCAAATGCACCTCTAATATTTAAAATTGCCACCACCCAAAAATTCTTTTAACAAAGAGTTGGTAGGCACATAATCTGCTGGTATGGTTTCAAAATACTTTAACATGTCAATTAGTCTCTGAGCCTCTGCATATTCTGGTTCTTCTTGTTTGATTTCTCTTAGTAAAGGTAGCACCACACCCTTCAATACACTTAATTCATAGATTAAAGAGGTATTGAAAATGCTATTGGCTTCTTCTTGGTATGGAAAGATATTCTTTTCCTCTCCATTATTGACACTATTCCAAGTTGCTATGGTATGTTTGGCATCATAACCTCTGAATTGATAATCTCTTACAATTCGTCTTACTAATCTAGTATCGGTTGTTGATATTCGGTTATATCTATCCATATTCAAGACTGTTAAAGCACTAATATAAATTTTATACTTTTGGTCTTTGGCTATTTTACTGGTCAATTTATCATTTAAACAGTGAATTCCCTCTATTACTAAAACTTGGTCTGGCTCTAATTTTAGTTTTTTGCCATTGTATCGTTTGGTCCCTTCATGAAAATCGAATTCTGGCATCTCAACTTCTTCTCCATTTAATAATTTAGTTAAATGGCTATTGAAAAGTTCTAAGTCAATGGCTTCAATGCACTCAAAATCATAATTTCCCTTTTCGTCTCTTGGCGTGTCTTTTCTTTCTACAAAATAATTGTCTACGGAAATGGTCACTGGTTTAATTCGATTAATTCTTAATTGAATTCCTAATCTTTGGGCAAAAGTTGTCTTTCCTGATGATGATGGACCTGCAATTAGTATCATTTTTACATTTCTATTTTGAGCTATTTTATCGGCTATGTTAGCAATCTTCTTTTCGTGCAAAGCTTCGTCTAACATAATGATATCTTTAATGGTATCTTCTTCAATGGCCCTATTTAATTTATAAACCGTATTCACGCTTAATATTTTATGAATATCGTCGTATTCATTTAAAGCCCATGATAATTTCTTGGTTTGAATTAACTTTGGTAACTCGTCTGGTTTGTCTGAACTTGGATATCTCACTAAAAATCCATCTTCGTATTTAATAATTTCAAAAATCTTGGTTACCCCTGTTCGATTGGCAATGGTTCCATAGCAATAATTATAATAATCTTCACAATAATACATATAAATTTCTTGATTATCTGCTAAGTCTAATTGTAATCTTCCCTTCGATACGTCATTTTTTTGGTAGAATTCTTCGGCTTGCTTTCGTGTCATAATGACTTGCCTAATTGGTAAATCTTTTTGCGCAATTTGATGCATCTGGTCATTTAATTTTTGGGCTAATTCTTCCGTGATTTCTGTGTTTTCAATTTCACAAAACATAGAATTTGGTAATTGATAATTTACAATTATCTTTTTGTCTGGGCAAATTTCCTCTACGGCTTTTCCTAACATATATATGATAGTTCTTCGATAGATTTTAGTCCCTTCTTTAGAAGCAATGTCAATTAATTTGATTTCCCCTTCTGTTTTAATTTCATATCCTAAATTGACATATTCATGATTAAAAATCGCACCTATTACTGGATATTCTGAATTTTCTATTTCTTTCTTTAATAATTCTTGTATCGTTATTTTCTCTTGTACTTCTATTACTTTATCTTGATATTGTATCTTCATAATTTTTCTCCCTTCGTCTTCAAAATCATGGTTATTGTATCGTAAAAAATTTAATAAGTCAACTTGTTATATTTCTATTTTTTATGGATATACTTTTATTAAAGATGAATAGGGAGGTTTGCTTATGAATTTAGAAAAAATATATCGTGTTTTGAATAATGATGAAAAGTTCAATATCTATTACAATGAACGTCCTGTTTGGGTTCAAAGTATTAATGAAAATAATCAAATTGCTAAAGTTGGTTTTGTTGATAATTTTGAGGAAAAGGATGTTTTTATTAAGGATTTATATGAAAGAACTTTATAATTTCATAAAATGAGACAGTAGGGACAGGTCTGAAATGTCTCATTTTCTATAAATACTTAAATTAAATTGGGTATATTAAAAAATGAGACAATTCAGACCAGTCCCGACTGTCTCATTTTTATTAAAATTATAATTTTTCTTCTACCCAAGAAGCCACTTCATCAATTTTTAATCTGATTTGCTCCATGGTATCTCTATCTCTTACGGTTACGGTTTCGTCTTCTAAGGTATCGAAATCAACTGTGATACAATATGGTGTTCCAATTTCGTCTTCTCTTCTATAACGTTTACCAATACTTCCTGCTTCATCATAATCACACATAAATTTCTTTGAAAGTTTTTGGTGCACTTCTTCTGCTTTTTCGGATAATTTTTTAGATAGTGGTAATACCGCTACTTTAAATGGTGCTAAGGCTGGATGCAAATGCAATACCACTCTTGAGTCTCCATCTTCTAATTGTTCTTCTTCATAACTATCACATAAAAAAGCTAAGGTTACTCTATCGGCTCCAACAGATGGCTCAATACAATAAGGAATAAATTTCTCGCCTGTTTCTGGGTCTGTATAATTAAAGTCTTCTTTTGATACTTTCATATGACTACTTAAGTCATAATCGGTTCTATCAGCAATTCCCCATAATTCTCCCCATCCAAATGGGAAAGCATATTCAATATCCGTAGTTCCATTACTATAGTGTGATAATTCTTCTGGTGTATGGTCTCTTAGTCTGATATTTTCTTCTGTCATACCTAAATTCAATAACCATTGCTTACAAAATTCTTTCCAATAATTTTGCCACTCGATATCAGTTCCTGGTTTGCAGAAAAATTCTAATTCCATTTGTTCAAATTCTCTTGTTCTAAAAGTAAAGTTTCCTGGTGTAATTTCATTTCTAAAAGCTTTACCAATTTGAGCAATTCCCATTGGTAGTTTTTTTCTAGTGGTTCTCATTACATTTTTGAAATTGACAAAAATTCCTTGTGCTGTTTCTGGTCTTAAGTAGATTTCTGCTTTCGCATCTTCGGTAACACCTTGGAAAGTTTTAAACATTAAATTAAATTTTCTAATATCTGTAAAATTGTGAGCCCCACAATTTGGACAGTTGATGCCATGTTCGTCCATATAGGCTATCATTTTTTTGTCTTCCCAACCATCTACAATTTCTTCACAGTTATTTTCATGCATCCACTCCTCTATCATTTTATCGGCTCTATGCCTTGTTTTACACTCTTTACAATCGATTAATGGGTCAGAAAAGCCTCCTACGTGACCAGATGCTACCCATGTCGTTGGGTTCATTAAAATAGCAGCATCTAAGCCTACATTATAAGCATTTTCTCTAATAAATTTCCTTCTCCATGCTTCTTTTACATTGTTTTTCAATTCTACTCCCAAAGGCCCATAATCCCATGTGTTTGCTAATCCTCCATAGATTTCTGAACCTGGATACACATATCCTCTGTTTTTACAAAGTGCTACTAATGTGTCCATTGATTTTACCATAAAAATTCCTCCTTTTTTCTGCTAAGTTGCTTAATTTTGTTTTATCCTTTAAATGAATTAAAATTAGTATATTGTGCATTTTCGTTAGTTACTTCAAGCTGAAGTCGTACTTAAGTACGTCGAAGTTTGAATTAACTAACAAAAATGTGCAAGATGCTGATTTTAATTTATTTAAACAAAAAAACTTTCGGCACCTAGCAATTATCATTCTATTGCTAGGGACGAAAGTTATTTTCCGCGTTTCCACCCTAATTCTTAAAATCTAAAATTTTAAGCACCTTAATTTAAGATTACTCCAAAGCTCCCCATATGTATTCATTGCTAGCATCCCACCATCACTAACTCTCTTTAAAATGAACTTTCACATACTTTTTCTTCTTCACCGTAATTGATTTAATTTCATATATTATATTATCGTTATTCAAAAAAGTCAAGATTTTTTTAAAAAAATCTTGCTAAAATTTATTTTTTATGCTAAGATAATAAATGTATTTATTAATAGGGGTATAGTGTCAATGGTAGCACATCGGTCTCCAAAACCGCCTGTGAGGGTTCGAATCCTTCTACCC
>CANPIU010000049.1 GCA_947574235.1 uncultured Clostridium sp.
TGGACGTTCTCCATACATTTCTCCTGATTTTTCAAGCATTTCTTTTAAATTCTCATATTTTGGCATTTTATGAATTGGTTCTCTCATTTCACTTTCAACCCTTCTATTACTGTATTTTCAAATTCTTTAAACAATTTCATCGTGTCTATATTTTCTTCACTTCTTGTTTTATATACTAAACTGGAACAAATTAAAGCATAGATTTCAGATGCTATAGCTTGTGCATTTCCCTTTTTAATTTGTCCTATTTCCATTCCTTCTTCTACTATATTTTCTATTTGTTTAATATATTCTAAAATATGTTTTCTACATTTTTGATGTCTTGCTTCATTTCCCCAAAATTGACTTAATAAAATAGTAATTAAATCTTCATATTTTACTACTATTTTGATTTGAATTAAGACAATGGCTTTTATTTTATCAATATAATTAGCAAACTTTGCCGTTTTAATATCAATACTATTTTGCAAAAGTTTGATGCCTTCTTCTACTAAAAAATTAAAAATTTCTTCTTTACTAGAGAAATGATAGTATAGTGTTCCTTTCGCAACTCCTACGGTTGCTGTTATTTCCTCAATACTAGTAGCATCATATCCTTTTTCTGCAAATAATTTCATTGATGTTTCAAATATCTTCCTTTTGGTTTTGTTCATATTTTTAACATCCTTCCTCTTTATGTTTTTCTAGTTTATAACCGCCTTCATTATATCGTTTATTTTTTTTTTTTGCAATACTTTTTCTTGTTTTCGAACAAGTCGTCAAAATGAGACAAGAGGGAAGGTGAGACAGGAGGGACAGGTCTTAAATGTCTCATTTTGTGTAAAGGCTCATACAAGAATAGGTATATTTAAAATGAGACATTTAAGACCTGTCCCTCCTGTCTCACCTTCCCTCTTGTCTCATTTTTAAACAAAAAAGCCACTTCCTTTTTGTGGCTAAATTCTATTTATAGTTTTTCTATTTCTTCTTTGGTTAGTTTCGTTGCTTTTTCAATATCTTCTGTTTTTAGTCCTAGTTTTAATAGTTCTCTTGCAATTTCAATTTGCTTTTTTCTTTCGCCTTCTTCTCTACCTTTTTCTATTGCTCTTTTTCTTACATTGTTTTCATCTCGAATTGCTTTATCTCTTAAAAAAGCAATTCTTCTTTCTGCCTCTTCTCCCGTCAAATATTCGTATTCTTCATTAGCCTTTCTGATTTCTTTGTTTTCCTTCATGGCTAATTCTACCCCCTTTGGATTGGCTTGACTCATAAACTGCATCCATTGTTGTAGTTTTGTTTCGATTTCTTTTTCTTCTTTTTTAAACTTTGGTATCTGAATAAAGTGAATTTCTAATTTATCTGTCAAAATCCTATTTTTGTAATCCCTTCTTAATCTAGCAATTTCGTGAAATGGTCCTTCTTCAAATTGCTCATAGTCTAAAATATTAATCGCAATTGTCTTTTTTACTTCGGTATAATCTCTTCCTGCTTTTAAATCATTATAGTAATTTCCTGACCAATAATATAGACTTCTTTCAATAAAGTCACAAGGATTTAATACTTGTATTTCTATATTAACAATGGTATTGTCATTTAAAATAGCTAAAATATCTAATCTTCCTAGTTTGTTTTGCTCAAGTTGTTTTTCTAAGGTGACCTCTGCTTGTACCTCTACTTTCTCAATTGGTATTTCTAATACAGCAATGAGAAAATCTTTTAAAATACTTTCGTTTCCTTTTTTCGCAAAAATTCTTTTAAATATATAATCATTTGTAATTGGTAGTTTTGTTTTTGTCATGTTAATTCCTTTCCATTTTACCAAAAAGGCATCGCAAAAGCAACCCCTTAGGTAAAATTTATCTTTTTTTGTTTTGGGTTTGTTTTTAGAAACAATTATTTTGAAATAATTCTTAGAATTTTAAATTAATAAAGCTTTTTTAATTTACTTTAAATCTTGTTTGATTATAACACAATTTTTCCGTTTTTACTAGACTCATTTTTAAGTTTTCGTCGCAATTTTAGACATTTTTCGAGTTTTTCTCTTTGTCAAAATTTTGTGTTTTTTCTGGAATTTCTCTTTACTTTTTTTAATAAGTAATATAAAATAACGTTAAATTGGATATACTAATCAAGAAAAAATATGGAGGAAACAAATGAAAAGCAAAAACGAATTAAATTACAATGACTTAAAAATGACTTGTCATACCAATTTATTCAAGTTTGACACGACAGCCGACTTAGAACCAATCCAATCTGGAATTGGTCAAGACCGTGGCATCAAAGCTTTAGAATTTGGTTTGCAAGTCGATGTAAAAGGATATAACCTATATTTAGAAGGACCAAGTGGCGTAGGTAAAACTATGTACACCAAAAATTACTTAGAAAAAATAGCACCTAAGAAAAAAACACCTTCGGATTGGTGTTATATCTATAATTTCGAAAATCCCAATGAGCCAATTGCTGTTGAATTAACAGCTGGTCAAGGAAAAGAATTTCAAGAAGCCATGGATGGTTTTATTAAGGAAATTCGAAAAGATATTAAAAAAACTTTCAATAATGATGATTTCGAAAAAGAAAAAGCTTTAATCAAGCAAGAATTTGAAGTCAAAAGGTCTACTTTATTAGAAAAATTAAATCAAGATGCTTCTAAATATAATTTTCAAGTAAAAGCGGCACAAAATGGTATTTATATGATGCCAGTAGTAGACGGAAAAGCCATCGAAGAAGATGAGTTTGAAAAATTAGATGCTTCTGTTAAACAAGTTTATGAGCAAAACTCAGCTTTTGTACAAGAACAAATTATGGAGGCAATTGGTCAAATTAAAGAAATTGAACGTCAATCTGATAAAAAGATTTCTGAGTGGCAATCTAATGTAGCCTTACTTACTGTTAATGTTCACATAAATTATTTGAAGTCAAAATATAAAAGAAATAAAAAGATTAATAAATTTTTAACAGACATTAAACAAGACATTTTGAAAAATATTTCCTACTTCTTAGAAGAGGATGATAATAAGCAACAACCACCAGCACCACAAGGACCAAATAGTAAAAAACCTGACCCATGCCTAAACTATCGTGTTAATTTATTCATTGATAATTCCAATCGTGAAGGTGCCCCTGTTATTATGGACTCTAATTATTCTTATCATAATATTTTTGGTTCTTTAGAATATGAAAATTATTATGGTGCATTAAAGACTGACCATACTATGTTAAAACCAGGGCTTATGCAAAAAGCAAATGGTGGTTATATTATTTTTCAAGCAAAGGATTTATTAGCAAATGGTATTTGCTACGAAGCCTTAAAAAAGGCTTTGCGTGTGAAAGAATTAAGCATTGAAAATGCTGCTGAACAGCGTTCTTCTATGGCTTTGATTTCTTTAAAACCGGAGCCAATTCCGTTAGATTTAAAGGTCATCTTAATTGGAAGTGCTAACATTTACCAGACCCTTTTAACGATGGATTCTGACTTTAAGAAATTGTTTAAAATTAAAGTAGAGTTTGAAGATGATGCCTTAATCAATCCAGAGAATTTACAAAAGTTAGCACAAATTGTGCATGGTTTTTGTGAACATGAAGAATTGCCTCATCTTGATAAATCTGGTATGGCTCGTTTAGTGGAATATGCCTCTAAATTAGCAGGCAGTCATACGAAACTTTCCACCCGTTTCGATGCTTTGACACAGGTGGTAGGAGAAGCTGCTACTTGGGCTAAACTTTCTAAGTCCAAAGTAGTGACGGCTGAGTTTATCGATAAGGCTTTAACAGAACGAATTGAACGAGTTAAAAAATATGATAGTAAGTATTTAGAGATGATTAAGCAAAATGCACTTTTAATTAATACTTCTGGTTTTGAAATCGGTGAATTAAATGGCTTAACGGTTATGTCGATTGGAGATTATACTTTCGGAAAGCCTGCTAAGATTACGGTTAATACTTATACTGGGAAAAATGGTATTATTAATATCGAAAGAGAAGTTGAAATTTCTGGACCATCTCACTCAAAAGGTGTCTTAATTTTAACTGGTTATTTAGGAGAAATGTTTGCACAAGATATTCCTTTATGCCTAACGGCAAGTATTTGTTTTGAGCAATTATACAATGGGGTCGATGGCGACAGTGCTTCTAGTACAGAGTTATATGGTTTGCTTTCTAGTTTGTCTGGCATACCAATTAATCAATCAATTGCTGTTACTGGTTCTGTGAATCAAAAGGGGCAAATCCAACCCATTGGTGGTGTAAATGAAAAGATTGAAGGATTTTTCCAAATTTGTAAAATGAGAGGTTTGGATGGTTCTCACGGTGTTATGATACCCGTGCAAAATGTAGATAATTTACAATTATCGGATGATATTATTGAAGCTGTAAAGAATAAACAATTTCATATTTATTCTATTTCTACCATTGAAGAAGGAATTGAAGTGTTAACTGGTGTTCCTGCTGGTAAGAAAGATAAAGAAGGTCATTTCCCAGCTGGTACGATTAACTATTTAGTTTATGAAAAGTTAAAAAAATACGCTGAAATTAGCAAGAAAGATTAAAGAAGCCTAAATGGCTTCTTTCTATATCTTAATTTCCAGTCCTACTCCCACCTCTTGAATAGGCAAATTTTTTCCCATCTCTATCTTTGCCTTCAAAGAAACACAATGACAAGGATACAATAATTCAATCGCATTTTCTTTAAAATACTGAATTGTCTTTTCTAATTGTTCATCCACCTCAAATAAGTGAAATCCACCTATCACGCCACATATTCTTTCTTCTTGGCATACAGTCTTAGCATACTCAATTATATTACAAATCCCACTATGTGAACAACCAGTTACAATAAACAGTCCTTTTTCACTCTTATACACTATCACTGTATCATCCTTAACCATATCCTCTATCATTTTGCCCTTTTCATAACATTTTCCAATGGCCCTTCTTTCTTCAAAATTATTACTTTCGGGAATTTCCCCTAAAAACGTAATATTTTTACTTAGTTTAACAGGTACATTGGTCAATTTTAACTGACAAACTTTTTCTAATTCTTCTTTACTCATAGAACTTCCGATAAATTCTTGGTCACACTCTTTCTTTTCAAAGCATCCCGTATGTGCGACTAATTGAATTCTTGGATTTTTAACTTCTTCAAACAAAGCTTTTATTCCTCCTGTATGGTCATTGTGACCATGTGAAATAGCAATCTTATCTATTTTGTTTAAATCAATTTCCATCTTTTTTGCATTTTTAATAAAAGCATTAGAATATCCTGTATCAAATAATATTTTGGTATCTTCATCTTCTATATAATAACTAACTGCTGGCTCTCCTAAATAGTATTCATCAATAAATGTATTATTATCTACTAAAACCTTTAATCTCATTTGCTTCTCCTTTTATTTTTTATTGATTTTACCATAGATAAACTAAAAAAGAAAGTCCTATATGAACCTTCTTTTAAATTTTTTCTAAAACACATTTTGTAAATTAAAAGCATACTTATCTTCAATATGTTTCAAAATGAAAACACTCTTATCAATAGCACTTATTAGTTCTTCATAATTACCAGTTTCCACTTCACTTTTAATGGCTATCAATTCTGTTTCTACTTTTTCTAACTCATCATGTTCAATAAAATATGCCAATTTTTCATGCCTCTTTTCCCAATGCTCATAAATCTCTTGTGCTTCTTTTTGTATGTTCTCATCTTCCATATTTTCTTGATTTACGTTTCCTCTTAAGGTCAATAATCCACTGGATAATTCACTAATTGACTCTTTGGTATAATCTTGTGTGGTATTATTTCCAAAGATAATAGCAATGACAATTATAATACATATAATGCTTTCTTTTAACATAGAAAACTCCTTACTAAACTTAAACTTTTCCTATTCTCCGTTCGTCCCCAATGAAACCCGAAACCAGTGGAGACAGAGGAAATTAAAATTATGCTCCTTTTTTCTGGCAGAATATTTGGCCTTTTCCGTCTATGGTTACTACTAAGGCTTCTTCAGGCTTCATTTTGAATTTCTCAACTTGTTTTTTTAGCCAAGTATAATTTTTCCCTAATGCCTGTAAATTTTTCTCCATTATTTTTCCGTCAATGACTAAATCATAAGGTATTCCCTCATATTCTGGTTGTATCCCAAAGTCCTCTGGAATTGTCGTTCTTTTTTCTGGTTTTTGTATCACGGTTACTTGGCCACTTGTTTCTAAAATCGCATATTCTACGTCACCTAAATTGACTACATTATTTCCCCTTAGTCTTTCTTCTAATTCATTGATGGTAAATCTTTCTTTTCGCAAGGCTTGCTCATCAATCTTTCCTCTATAAATTAAAATTCTAGGTTTTCCACATATCACTTGTCTTCCTTTAATGCTCTTGATATTAATGATAGAAATTGTTAAATGCATAACTAGCAAACCTAATATGGGAATAATTCCATTGGATATAGGAATTCCTATTTCTGTCATAGGAATGGATGCCAAATCTGCTATCATAATGGAAATGGCTAATTCAAAAGGCTGTAATTGACCAATTTCTCTTTTTCCCATCAATCTCATCACAATTAAAACAATAATATACAATATAATGGCTCTAAAAAATGTAATTAGCACTTTAAAACACCTACTTAAAATATTCTTTTTCTTATTTTTTACAAATTTTAACTATTTTATACGTATTTTTTTGAATAATTTTTTTGATTTTGCGAATAATAATTTTAGAACCTTTGAAAAAAAGACAAAATGAATTTTAATTCTAAGGAGGTTAGACTTATGTCAGAAGCTCAAGGAAATCAAGCAAGAAGTGGCGCTTCTACAGCATGGCAAATCGTTGGTAGATTAGTAGCATCCGCTGTTGTATTAGCCATTACTGCATTTTTTACACCTGGATTTACCATAAATAGTTTTTGGACTTTAGCAATTGCTGCTGTCGTCCTAACAGTTATTGATTATTTAGTTATCAAATTTACTGGTTTACATGCCAGCCCTTTTGGTAAAGGTTTTGTAGGTTTCGCATTAGCGGCTATTGTATTATATGTAACTCAATTTTTCGTAGCAGGATATTCTATTTCTTGGATGGCTGCCATTATTGGTGCTTTAATCTATGGTGTGGTTGATTACTTCATCCCTGGAAATCAGACTATGTAGTAATTAAAAAAGAGCCAAACAATGTACTTATTTGTACTTATTGTTGTTTGGTTCTTTTTTTATTCTTATTTTTTATGATAAAACCACTTTATAAATATAGCCATATCTTTGGTATAATTGATTTTCACTTAAACCGATATAATTTCCAACTTTTTCTCCTAGCTTATTATATAACGACAAAGCTCTATTATGACTTGATTTAATAAAAACGGTATCAATTCCTTTTTCTTTTAAATCTCTTAATACGTAATTTCTAAGAAAGATTTTCCCAATCCCTCTATAATTTTTATGGATATGAAAACATACTAACTGACAAGGATTATGGTTTTGTGCCTCTAAATTATGCTTTCCTAAAAATTCAGGAATACTAACTTCTCCTGTCAATGAAAATAGAATACCAATTACTTCTTTTTGATTATTTTCTATATAATACGCTGTTAAGGCATCTTCTCCACTTAAAATAGTATTTTTTCTTTTTTCCATCCATACCATAGTATTCGTATATTCATTATAATCATCATACATTTCGTTTTTCTTTTTTTCTTCTACATAGTCTTTAACTGGCTCTAGCAATTTATCTAAATAGGAAAAGCTTTCTATATCCTTTATCTCCATTTTTTTGTATGTTGTTTTTTCCATTTTTACCACCTATACTTTGTATTCTTAATGTTTTTCTACTATTTCATTTTTATTTTTGTAAATACTTTTCTTTGGAACGACACCTCTAACAGAAGATAGCGGATAAATATTCGAATTTTTACCAACCACCGTTCCTGGATTTAGTACACTTCCACAACCAACTTCTACTTCATCGCCAAGCATCGCACCAAATTTTTTAATTCCTGTTTCTATTTGTTCTTTTCCATTTTTCACAACCACTAACTTTTTATCTGATTTTACATTAGAAGTAATGGAACCTGCTCCCATATGAGCTTTATAGCCCAAAATTGAGTCTCCTACATAATTATAATGTGGTACTTGTACTTTATTAAAAAGGATTACATTTTTGAGTTCCGTAGAATTTCCAACCACTGCGCCTTCTCCTACAATTGCCTTGCCACGAATAAAAGCACAATGCCTTATTTCTGCATTTTCGCCAATAATAGCTGGTCCTTGAATATAAGCAGTTGGCATTACCTTAGCTGTTTTGGCTATCCATACATTATCGCCTATTTTGTCGTACTTTTCAGGACTTAATTTCTCTCCTAAGGCCATAATATAGTCATTAATTTGTGCTAATGCCTCCCAAGGATACTCTACTTTTTCTAACAATTCCTTTGCCATCGTCTCTTCTAAATTGAATAAATTACAAACTCTGCACTCTTCCATATCTCTTTCCTTTCCTATGTGCATTTGGGACGTTTCCTTTTGCACATTTTTGTGCATTTGGGACACTTCTCTTATTTGTATTGGCAATTTGTTTTGGTAAAAATTATAAATTGAAAAAAGCGCATTGAAAGTGATTTGAATTAGAATTCCTGTGAAAAATCAGCTTGAACGAGCATTTTTGAAAATTTATAACTTTTACCAAAATAACTTTACCTTAACTAGAATTGAAGAAGTGTCCCAAATGCACAAAAATGTGCAAAAGGAAACGTCCCAAATGAACATTACTTCCAATATTTTTCATACAATTCTTTGGCTGTTTTAGGGCTATCGACACCATCTTTATTTTTGACTGGTGCAAAATCGTCTTCTCTTTTTCCTCGCAAAATAGCAATGTCATCAAAAAATTCAAAGGCATCAAAAATAAAGGACTCGAATTTATAAGAATTTTCTTTTTCTGGTATGACTTCTTTTCCATTTTCGTCTAGGTATGTATTTTTCTTAAAGGCACTGTGGTACATTAAATGCTCTTTGCTTACTTTTTCAATGGCTTCAATGGTAAATAGGTTACACATAATATGAGATTCTCCATATTTTAATTCGCCTTCCTCGTCTACTTCTTCTGCCATTTTTTCTGGTAATTCTGTATATTCTATTACCTTTGGATGTCCGTTCATTTTGCAAAATACTCCTACTCTTTCTTTTGGGCTTACTTTTACTACGGATTTAGAGGCAATTTGAACTTGCTGTTTAATCGCCATCCCTAGCAGAGTAATATCTACCATTTTTAAAAGAGCATTGTCAACACTTCCAATAAAAACCCATTTAATACCTTTTTCTTTCATATCAGCTAAGCAACCACTTTTTCTAAGTGATGCATAAGTCCCACCGTTTCCGTCTGAAGCTTCTTTGATTTTCTTATCTTTACTAATTAAAAGCTTTCCTTCTGTATCAATTAAGGGTAATTCACTTTGTGTAAAAATGACTACACTTTTTTTGTCATAACCAAAATAATTATTCTTTTCTAAAAAAGAAACGGTTTCTTCATGATTTTCTTTGCTTGTCATGATATACCATGGAATAACTATATCGTAAGCTTGATTGGCTTCTTTTAAGTTTTCTGCTAAAATTTCAAATAAGTATTTTCCTTTTCCATAAACGTCTAATCGAAAGGTTCCTTTTGGCCCATTGTGTCCGAAGTCTTGTTCCTTGTCCTCCTGCCATCGTAACTACTGCATATTCTCCTCTTCTAATTGCCATTTCTCCTAAGGTATCTAATTCCTCTTTTTGGTCTTTCGATAATTTTGCTTTATCTAAATAACTTATATTTTCTATTTTATTTTCTTTGATTTCTAATTCTTTTTTTGTAGTGTCATAAAGTTCCATTATTTGATGGAAGTCTATTTTATTAATTTGTTCGATTAGTTCTTCTTTTTCTTTTC
>CANPIU010000050.1 GCA_947574235.1 uncultured Clostridium sp.
ATTTCAGACCTGTCCCTCCTGTCTCAAAAGACCTGTCCTTCTTGTCTCATCCCTAATAGTATAGGCTAAGAGCCATGATAACACCCATGATAGAATTAATAAGTGTGATACCTAAGGTAATAGAAGATAAGATAATGCCTGTTAAAGAAAAGGCATTTTTTTCATGTTTTCTAGCGATACAACCTAAGATTAATCCTGTAATGGTAACAGGATAACCAATTAAAGGTAAAATCCAAGCAATAATGCCAACTAAGCCTAATACAAAGGAGGCAATGGATTTACCACCAATTTTTTCGCTTTTTTCTATGCTATTTTCATCCAATTATTTCACCCCTTCAATAGTTATTGATAGTTTTAGTATAGTAAATACTTTTGAAATTGTCAATTGCTTGAATAAAATTAAAAAAAATGCACATAACACTAAAAAGGAGCGTGCATTTTTTAATGGAAAAAAATAAAAAAGAAGAAAAGGAAAAACAAGTAGAGTATGGAATAGCAGAGGTAGGGGAAGATGCTACAAAATATGGAGAGTTTATCTCATCTTACTTTGCTTGGATATCCCTACCAGAACAAAAAGAAAAGGTAGAGGAGTTAGAAGAAATAACAGAAGAGAAGAAAACAAATCAAAATAAAAAAATACAAAGAAAAAGAGAGAAAAAGTAAGAAAAGATTAGAAAAATAAAAGAGAAAGAGAAATAAAAGTCAAAGAAGGTCAAAAAATGACTTTGAAAAAAATAAAAAACAAAGTATAATAGATTATAGGTCAAAGAAAGTCAAAGACAAATAATAAACATAGAATAGTAGAAACGAAAGAAGGGAGATGAGAAGTTTGAGGATGTCAGATATCATAGAAGAATTCATCAAAGAACTATTTGACGAAGAAGATAGCATAGAAATACAAAGAAATGAACTAGCAGAGCAATTTAATTGTGTACCATCACAAATTAATTATGTCATAGCTACTAGGTTTAAACCATCACAAGGCTATTATGTAGAAAGCAGAAGAGGTGGAGGAGGTCACATTACCATCAAAAAAGTAAATAATACAAAATCAGATTATTATCTGCATATCATAAATAATATAGGAGGAGAAATTACTTCTCAAGAAGTGGACATATTAATCAGTGATTTTTTAACCTATGACATAATAGAGCCAAAAGAGGCAAAATTGTTAAAGGTAGCAACGAGTGATAATGTTTTGCAACTAGATAAAGCAGAAAAAGATAAAGTGCGAGCAAGAATTTTTAAAAATATGCTACTAAATTTAAATGAATAAAAATAAGGAGGAAGTAAAAATGTTGTGTGATAATTGTGGAAAAAGGGAAGCAAACGTAAGATATTCAGAAAATATCAATGGAAGAAAAAAAGAATTAAATTTATGTGAGGAGTGTAGTAAAAAGCTAGGAATTGAGCCAATGGATTTTAATATGCCAATTGACTTTTCAAGCTTTTTTGGAGAGTTTATGGAAGGCTTAGTAGCACCAGAATTGATAACTATGCCAATAGTTAATGAAATAAAGACCCTAAAGTGTGAGAATTGTGGCTATACTTTTGAAGATATAGCTAATAGCGGAAAACTAGGTTGTGGAAATTGTTATGAAGTATTTGAGGATAGATTAGACCCAATTATAAGGAGAATTCAAGGGGATAATCGCCATGTAGGAAGAGTAGGAAAAATCTTAGATAGTAAAATAGAACAAAAATTAAGCCAAAAACAACAGGGTCGAGAAGAGAGTAAAAAGGGAAGTCAATTAGAGGAATTACAAGAAAAATTGAAACAAGCTATTAAAAAAGAAGAATATGAAGAGGCAGCAAAAATAAGAGACGAAATCAAGAAAATATCTCAAGTTCCCCCAATTTCCCCAAACAAACCCGGAACCAATGGGGACGATGAGGAAAATAAGGAGGGGTAATATGAATTGGTATTTGCAAAGTAGAGAGAATTCAGACGTGGCCAAAAGTACAAGAATTCGATTGGCAAGAAATATACATGGTTTTCGCTTTCATTTAAGTCAAAAAGAAGAGATAGAAGCGTTAGAAAAAAAGATAAAGGATAATTTGTATGCTATTGGTTATGGACTAAAATTTTTCAAATTAAGAGATATGGACGATATTACGAAAATGAGTTTAGTGGAGAAAAATTTGCTTAGTCCAGAATTTGTGTTAAATAAGAACGAGACAGGTAGCATGTTAATTAATGAAGAAGAGAATATTTGCATTATGATAGGAAACGAAGACCATCTAGAAATACAAGTTTTTAGTTGTGGACTTGATTTAGAAAATACCTTAAATTTAGCCATCGAGTTAGACCAAAAAATAGAGGAGGCTTTAGGGTATGAAATTAGTAAGAAGTATGGTTATTTAACGGCATGCCCTAATAAGGTAGGAACAGGTTTAAGGGCTTCTGTCATGGTACATTTACCAGCATTGGCTAAAACAAAAAATACGAAAAAAGTGTTAATGGCAATTCATAATTTTGGGATTAATATTCGCGGTGTTTATGGCGAAAATACAGAAAGTACAGGAGATATGTATCAGATTTCAAACCAACAAACGTTAGGTATTACGGAAAAGGAAGTGATACAAAATCTAAAGGTAATTGTAGAAAAAATCATGAAGCAAGAAAGAGAAGCAAGAAAGATTTTAGCGAAAGACGATATTGCTTTTGAGGATTTAATTTATAGAAGTTATGGAATTCTGAAGTATGGCAAGAAAATTTCTTCAGAGGAAATGAGAGGTTTATTGTCTAATATTAAGCTAGGAACGGATATGGGAATTATTAAAGAGTTGACAGATTTAAAGGTACAAAAATTGTATTTGTACACCAAGCCTGCTAGTTTACAAAAGTTTTTTGGTGAGCAATATGAGGCGATAGAAAGGGATATTAAGAGAGCAGAGTTAGTGAAACAAATTTTGGAGGAAAAATAAAAGAACCTCACGGGGAGGTTCACTGTTAATTGTTTTGTTGCTTGTTCATGGCTATTATGACAGCCAAAAAAGCGATAAGGATAGAAATCATGTCTGATAAAAGGGGATTGAACGAATCAACCCAGCGCAATATCAAAAACAAAACGATTCCCATAATAATAGAAGCTAATAATTTTTTTTTCATAGTTAGTGCCTCCCGATGAAAAAGGATAAAGCTTCCCTTATGAATAAGTTACACATAGCCAATAAGCTATACTTAGATTATACTATAATCAACATAAAAAATCAAATTTGAAGGAGAGTGATTTAAAAATGACCTATAAATTTACAAACAGAGCCAAAAAGGCAATCGAAATAGCCAATGAAGCAGCCCTTGAATTGGGTCATAACTACATTGGAACCGAGCATGTTTTATATGGATTAGTAAAAGAAGGAAATGGAGTTGCTTCTAAAGTTTTAAGTAATCAAGAGGTAACACCAGATAGTGTCTTAGACCAAATGATAGAATTAATTGGACAAGAGGAGCCAATTGTAGAAACCTTAGGATTTACCCCACGAACCAAGCGTGTTTTTGAAAATGCTTTTATCGAAGCACGAAAGTTAGGTTATAATTATATAGGAACCGAGCATTTATTGATAGGAATTCTAAGGGAAGGAGACTGTATTGCCGCTAGAATTTTATTAGAATTAAATGTTAATATTCCAAGATTATATAATGAAATTGTAAAAGTAATCAACGAAGGAGAAGACTTACAAGGAGAAGAAAAGACGAGTCAAAAAGAAAGAAGAGGGGGAAGTTATAATCAAACAACGACCTTAAATCAATTTGGAGAAGATTTAACGAAGAAGGCGGAAGAAGGCAAATTAGACCCAATTATTGGAAGAAAAGAAGAAATTGAAAGAGTTATCCAAATTTTATCGAGAAGAACTAAAAATAATCCTTGTTTAATGGGAGAACCTGGTGTTGGAAAAACAGCAGTTGTAGAAGGGTTAGCCCAAAAAATAGTAGCAGGAGACGTGCCAGAAATATTAAAGGATAAAAGAGTCGTATCCATGGACATTTCTGGTATGGTAGCAGGTGCAAAATATAGAGGAGATTTTGAAGAAAGAATTAAAAAAGCCTTAACAGAAGTGAAAAAAGCAGGAGATATTATTCTGTTTATTGATGAAATTCACACGATTGTTGGGGCAGGAGCAGCAGAAGGAGCCATTGATGCTGCAAACATTTTAAAGCCATTACTAGCAAGAGGAGAAATCCAATTAGTAGGGGCTACCACGTTAAATGAATATCGAAAATACATTGAAAAAGATTCAGCCTTAGAAAGGAGGTTTAGTCCAGTTAATGTTAATGAACCAAGTGAAAAAGATACCATAAAAATCTTAAAAGGAATTCGTGATAAATATGAGGCTCATCATGGTGTCAAGATTACAGATGAGGCAATTGAAGCAGCGGTAACTATGTCAGTTCGTTATATTAATGATAGGTTTTTGCCAGACAAAGCCATCGATTTAATTGATGAGGCAGCTTCGAGAGCAAAATTAAAAACCTATACAGAGCCAGACAATTTAAAGGAATTAGAAGAACAAATAGAAGAGATGAAAAAAGATAAAGAAGAAGCCGTTAGAACCCAAAAATTTGAAAAAGCGGCAGCTTTGAGAGATAAAGAAAAAGAGTTAAAAGAAAAATATGAAAAAGAGCAAAAGAAATGGAAAAATAAAAACACAAAACAAGTAACTAACATTGCAGAAGAAAATATTGCAGAGGTTATTAGTAATTGGACAGGAATTCCAGCTAGTAAAATTACGGAAGATGAAAATATCAAATTAAAGAATTTAGAAAACAATCTTCATGAAAGGGTAATTGGACAAAATGAGGCGGTAGAAGCCGTAGCCAAAGCTATTCGAAGAGGAAGAGTAGGATTAAAAGACCCTAAAAGACCAATTGGTTCGTTTCTATTCTTAGGTCCAACCGGTGTAGGAAAAACCGAATTATCAAAAGCTTTAGCAGAAAGCCTATTTGGTGACGAAAATGCGATGATAAGAGTGGATATGTCTGAATTTATGGAGCCACACTCTGTTTCTAAATTAATTGGTTCCCCTCCAGGCTATGTAGGGTTTGATGAAGGAGGACAATTAACAGAAAAAATAAGAAGAAAACCTTATTCTGTTATTCTGTTTGATGAAATTGAAAAAGCGCATCGGAGACGTTATGAATATGCTGTTACAAATCTTAGAAGATGGCCGCTTGACAGATAGTCAAGGAAGAACGGTGAATTTTAAAAATACGGTTGTGATTATGACTTCTAACATTGGAGCAAGATTAATTACGGATAAGAAATCTTTAGGATTTAGTAAGGCCCAAACAGAGGAAGAAAATAGCAAAAAGGAATACGAAGAAACTAAGAAAGAAGTAATGGAAACTTTAAAAAGAGAACTTAGACCAGAATTTATTAATCGTATTGATGAAATTATTGTATTCCATAAGCTAACTAATGAAGAAATTAACCAAATTATTGATATTATGCTATCTGAGGTAACGAAAAGATTAGCTATGCAAAAAATTAAGATCGAATTAGAGCCAGAAGTGAAAGAATTGATTGCAAATAAAGGTATTGATAAGAATTTTGGTGCGAGACCTCTTAGAAGAACAATCCAAAGTGTACTAGAGGATAAATTAGCAGAGGAGATTTTGGAAGGAAATTTGAAGAAGAATAAGTTGACAAAAATTGGAGTAAAAGATGAGAAAATTGAAATTGTTTAATGTTTTATAAAGAGAAAGAAACAGATGGGAGGAATTCTCATCTGTTTCTTTGTGTTAACTGTTACAACAAGTTATTTTGTTTTCAGGAATGAAAAGATGGGGATAGCTTCTGGTACATTGTCTGCAGTCCATATCCATAATTGATCTTTTATGACCAAAGTTTTGAAGCGGCAAGTTGATTCGCTAAGTTCCTGTAATCTGGGTAAAATTTCTTCATATTCTTCACCTTCCAAAATAGATACAAGTTTTCCATTAATATATAAGCAATAGTTTACTGTGGAAGAAAAGGCATAGGGGTTCTCGTTATCATTTAATTTTAGCTTAAATAAATTATCGAAAGTAATAACAAAGAAACCCTCGCTAGAGTAGAGAATATCTAAATTTGCTTTAGAGACTAAAAAGGATAAGTCTTTACCTTTTGGTAACTCTAAATTTCTTTCTGTAAACAAGTCATATAAACGAAGATTATCGCATTCAAGAAATCGGTAATTTCCCATAAGATGATAACTATGTGAACATCTTGTTATGTAGCGAGCATCTGGTTTTTCTTCGCTTAAATCAATGATATAAAATTCGAACCGATAATATTCTATATTTTCTGGTTTGAATTCCGCAATCACTAAATATTTTGTAGAAGAAATGCATAATATTTCACAACAGTTTACTGGCTCGCTAAAGTTGTCTACTATTTCTGAAGTAGTAAAGTTCTCACCGTCTAAAGCCAACAAGATATGATTGTTCAGTAAGGCAAAAACAGCCTCGTTAAAACGATATTCTTTTACCGTTTTTATAGAATCATATCTTTTTATTAGATTTAAATTTTTGTCATAGAAAATAAGCTCCTCCCGTTTCTCATCATGGGCAATAATGAAGTTTTGACCTGATATAACCGTATCATAAAAAGTTTCAGTTTTTAACAGGTATCCACCATCGTTGCACTTTTCTAAATTCCATTCCATAAAAGGACCTCCTTTAATTAAAGTTTGATTTGTTTTGTTGCCGTGTTACAAAGATATTATAGATAATTTTATGTTAATTGTCAATACTGATTGTATTCTTGTTGGCAAAACTCAGAAAACGTGATATAATAGGCTTGCAAAACAAAAATAAAGGTGATAAAAATGTTAGAAACAATCAATAATCCAGAGGACTTAAAAAAACTAAACACCGAAGAAAAAAAGAAACTAGCAGAAGAAATCAGAAGCTATATCTTAGAAGTCGTATCCGAAAATGGGGGGCATTTAGCCTCTAACTTAGGAGTAGTAGAGTTAACCCTAGCCTTGCATAGTGTATTTGACGTGCCAAAAGATAAAATTGTGTGGGACGTAGGGCATCAAACTTATGTACATAAAATCATAACAGGAAGAAGAGAACAACTAAAAACTTTAAGGCAATTAAATGGAATAGCAGGATTTCCAAAAAGTAAAGAGTCAGAGGCAGATAGCTTCAACACAGGGCATAGCAGTACTTCCATATCGGCAGCCTTGGGGATGGCAAGAGCAAGAGATTTAAAAAAAGAAAACAATTCTGTATTGGCTATCATTGGTGATGGAGCCTTAACAGGAGGGATGGCATTAGAAGCTTTAAATGATGCAGGTTGGAGCCAAACGAGGATGACCGTTATTCTAAATGATAACGAAATGAGCATTTCCAAAAACATTGGTGGCATTAGTATGTTACTTAGCAAACTAAGAACCAAAAAGACATATAGCAAATCAAGTGACGTAGTAAAAAAAGCCATTTTAAAAGTACCTGCCATTGGAAAGCCAGTGGTAAAGATAGTTAGAAGAATTAAAAGAAGTATCAAGCAATTAATTATTCCTAAAATGTTTTTCGAAGATATTGGCTTTCGTTATTTAGGACCAGTGGATGGTCACGATATAGAAGAGTTAGAACGAATGTTAAAAATTAGTAAACAATTAGAAGGACCAGTATTAATTCATGTTTTAACCAAAAAAGGAAAAGGCTATCAAATAGCCGAAGAAAATCCAGACAAATTTCATGCAACAGGTCCTTTTGATTTAGAAACAGGAAAAAGTAAAAAGGAGAAGAAAAAAGACTATTCAAAAGTGTTTGGAGAAAAATTAGTAGAATTAGCCAAACATAATGACAAAATAGTAGCGATTACTGCATCTATGAAAGATGGAACAGGTTTAACAGAATTTGCTAAACAATTTCCAGACCGATTTTTTGACGTTGGAATTGCAGAACAACACGCCATTGGGGTGGCTGCAGGGATGGCAAAAGAAGGAGTTATTCCAGTCGTTCCCATTTATGCTTCGTTTTATCAAAGAGCCTATGACCAAGTCATCCATGATGTAGCGATGCAAAACTTACCAGTCGTTATGTGTGTTGATAGAGCAGGCGTGGTAGGAGCCGATGGAGAAACCCATCAAGGAACTTTAGATATGGCATTTTTTCGATTAGTTCCTAATTTGACCATTATGGCACCCAAAGATTTTAAAGAACTAGAAGAAATGTTATCCTTTGCCGTAAACTTAAGAAAACCAGTGGTAATTCGTTATCCAAGAGGTGGAGAAGACGAATATAAAATGGAAAAACAGGAAAAAATAGAAGAAGGAAAAGCCGAAATTTTAAAAGAAGGAAACGACTTAAGTATCCTAGCCATTGGAAAAACGGTGGCAAGAGCTATGAAGGTAGCAGAAAAAATAGAAAAGGAACAAGACATAACCGTAGAAGTAATTAATACTAGATTTTTAAAGCCAATTGACAAAGAGACGATAAAAAAATCCATGGAAAAAACGAGGCAAGTTATTACCATTGAAGATGGAACGATTCTAAACGGCTTAGCAACTGCTGTGCAAGAAATTATCCTAGAAGAAGAGTTACAAGAAATAAAAGTAAAACATTATGCTTATCCAGATAAGTATATTGAACATGGAAGTGTAGAAGAATTAGAAAAAATTTATCGCTTAAATGCAGAAAGCATAGAGAGGGGACAAAATGGACAAACAACAAGTATTGAAGGATTACAAAAAGCAAGAAGATAAAATTTGTTTATCACAAGTGTTAGACAAAATAGAATTTTCAAAAACAAGAGAAAAAATAGAATATACAGATTTTTTAGATATGTATCAAGTATCTTTGGTAGAAAACTTTTTAAGAAAGATAAATTTTAAGACGTATCAATTATATGGAGGTTATGAAGAGGCAGAAAGAAAAGTTCTTCTCGTGTATCCAGAAAAATATGATGAAAAAATGATAGCGAAAAATTATGATAAAATTCTTAAAATTGTAAGAGTTATTTTGCCAGAAGAAGAAAAAGGAAAATACTCGCATAGGAATTATTTAGGTGGAATTGTTAAATTAGGCTTAAAAAGAGAAAAAGTAGGAGATATTCTTGTACAGGAAGAAGGTGCAGATATCATTACCTTAGAAGATTTTTCTAATATTTTAAAACAGGAATTACCACATTTAACAAGATTTGAAAATAGTAAGATACAAGTAGAAGACATACAAGATTTGAAAAAAAGGGAAGTAAAAGTAGAACAGGTAAAAATTATTGTACCATCTTTAAGATTGGACAATTTTGTATCAGATTTAGCTAGAACTTCTAGAAGCAAAGCTGTTCAAATTATAGAGCAAGAAAGAGTTTTTGTAAACGGACAAAATGAAAAGAAAGCATCTAAGCAAGTCAAGATAAATGATATCATTACGATTAGAGGAAAAGGTCGATTTGTAATTAAGGGATTTGATGGAACGACTAGGAGTGGTAGAACTGTTGTGGTAGTTGAAAAATATGTTTAATGTAAAAAAGAAGTATCTATGCAAAGAGAGAGTAGGGTACTTCTTTTTTTGTAGAAAAAAGTCGATGAAATTTTCTTGACAAATTTTACAAATGCATTTATAATTTTATCATTAGCAGTCAATAAATTGTTAAAATTGTCAAAGAAAGGAGGGACAAAAATGGAACAATCAATCAAATTGTTAGTAGACAAAGTAACAGAAATCTCTAGTATACAAGAAAAAATGCTAGAAATACTGGATGAAATGCAAAAGAGACAACTCAAAACGGAAAAAACAGTAGAAGAAATTCAAGAAAAACAAAACAAAATGGAAAAGACAGTAGAAGAAATTCAAAAGAAGCAAGACAAAATGGAAAA
>CANPIU010000051.1 GCA_947574235.1 uncultured Clostridium sp.
TTCTGAATTCAAATTTCCTATTATTAATATCACAACTTTTCAATTTTTTCAAGGCCTTTTCTTCACTTTTCATCGCAAGTTTCGACATTTTGCTACATTTCTAAAACTTTGCCTATCCTATTGAAATTACAAAAGACCCTACAGGGTCTCTAACTTTTCTTCAAATAATCTATGTATTCCTCTAAACAGAGTCCTTTTTCTGTTATAAATTTAGCATTTTCTATTCCTACATAGCGATAATGCCAAGGCTCATAATTAATTTTCGTTATCTCTTTTTTATGGGTGGGATATCGCAAAATAAAACCATACTGATTACAATTTTGCATTAACCATTTTTGTACAGCTGTTTTTTCTTGCCTTTCATCTAAATTTTGATAATTAACTGACACAATATCAACGGCTATTCCAATTTCATGTTCACTTGTTTTAGGTGGGGTTACCCAATAACTAGCTTTTTCTTTTGCTTCTAAGCTTTCATATCCTAAATTACGATATTGTCTTACTTTTTGTTCAAAAAGAGAGGTTTGTATCCTCGTGCTTCGGTAACTCGAGCAAATTATTGGTTTTAGTCCTTGTTTTCTAGCATCTGTTAGCATTTGTTTTAAAGGTTCTACCACCCTACTATCTACTTTATGGTTTCCTTCTATTTCTTGTAAATCGAAATGATACTCTTGGGGTATTTCATTTTCTTTGTTGACTAGCCTTAAGTTCCAATCTTCCACTTTGCTATCGATTTCTGGATTTTGTAATTCAACTATTAACACATTTTCTGCTACTGAAGTCTTCGTAGTTTTCCCCTCTACCGTATCTTCCTTTTTCTGAGACCATATCATAATAATAAATACTACAATTAAAATAGGTATCCAATTCTTAATAAAAGTTATAACATTAAATTTTCTTTTCTTTTTCATTTTTTTCATCCTTTTGTGTTGTTTCTTCCTTCTATTATTCCTTTTTTCTTCTATCTTTGTTACAGTTTTTGACAAGAAAATTTTTTTAAAGAATTTCCTAAAATCCCTATTTTGCTTGTTTTAATCGTAAATAGCCAAGTTCTTCCCAAACATTGTAAGCTAAATTTAGTCTAAATAGTAAGGTTGGCTTTGCACCAGCTCTGTTTTTATCAACCACACAAGCATAATATCTAACGTCTGGATCATCGTATTTTTTTAGGTCGAAAAATTTGGTATCTACCTCGTTTAACGAATATTCGTAGTTTTGTAAATTATCACGATTAATCTGTTTAATAAGTCCTAAGGTGTCTAATACTTCTTTTACCGTTCTACTTACCGCTAAATCATTAACTGTTAAGTTGACTGGTAAAGTGTCACTTTCCGCTAACTGCAAAGTAGAACAAATATAAATCCCAAAGTTTTGTGCGATATTGGATAAAATCGTTGCTGTTTTCTTTAATTCTTCCCCAATTCCTATGTTGGCTGTATCTGTTTTTAATGTATCGTAAAATACATATTCTATTTTTTCCTTATAATAATAGTTCATAATTACTTTTTTCAATTCGTCATTGGTATGGTCTGTAATATTGATAAAGTAGATAGAATTTTTTATTTGCTTATTGACCCAATTAGTAACACCGATGACGTCTCTAAATTCTTGTGATACCTCTAATAATCTTTTCGCAAAATCTTTTTGTCTTTCCTTTTCTTCTTTTAGCACAAAGCCTTCTTCATCTACTTTAACTTTTTTTACGTCATCTGGTCTAAATTTGAATTCTAGCAATTCTCCTTCTGTTTTAGAAAGTTCAATTCCATGCATTGCTTGAATCGCTTTGTTATTTAAAATCGTTGTAATTAAGCATAGTCTCATTTTTTCTTCTGACATTTCGTTAGAGATGATTAACACTTTCTTCTGATGCACCAAAGCAGTATGGGCTGCAATGTCTATGGTAAATCTACTTTTTCCGGCATTGGATGGCATCGCAAATGCCATGGTTTCTCCTTTTCGAATTCCCTTAAATACTTTCGTTAAAATAGGAAATGGCAAAGGAATCCCATTGGTTAGGTTATTTTCCCCTAACTGTAAAAAGCTAGTTAAGCCTTCATTTAATACTGCTCTTTTAAATTTTTCAGTATCATTTACTTGAATAACTGCATTTTCTACTTCCTCTACTGACATTTTGTCATATAGTTGGTAGTCTTTTATTTCTATTACTTTTTCTTGGATATGCTGGATGGGTATGGCTAAATAATTTCTTCTTAGGACAAATAGTTTCTTTAAGTCAATGTATAAGTTCTCCATGTTGTATTCTTCATCTCTTACTTCTTTTTTTAAGGCACTTTTTAATTGGTATGATTTTTCATCATCACGGGCAAAATTAAATCCTCTTTTGGCTGCTTCTGTGCTATAACTAGCTCCTTCTGTAAAAATAACACTTTTGTAAATATTGAGTAATTCTGGATTTTCAAAATAGCATTCTTCATATAGAAAATAATATTTTTTGATTAGTCTTGGGTCTGTTAATAATAGCCCCATATATTGTCTTTCTAAAGACGGTGCACTTAATTCTTTTGGGTAAATACCTTCTACTACTTGTTCTGCATAAGTTTCTTCGTCCTCATCTTCATTTTCCTCATCTTCTTCGTATTCATCCTCTTCCTCGTCTAATTCCTCTTGTTCTTCTGGCTCACTTACGATTTGCTTTGTTCTTTTCGTTCCCAATTTTTCTATTTTCTCCAAAGCTGCTGTATAATTTTTGGTTGCAATATCCTCTTTTATTTCTTCCAGTAAGCCAGCGTTTTCTTGCGTTACTGGTATATTGTCAATCAATTCATATAATTTATCTTGGTCCATGTTCCTCTCTCCTATCTTTTGTTTTTCTTTTTAAGGAAGCGTTTATCTTCCACCGCCTCCTCCGCCGTCCTCCGTCCGGCCTCCGCCACCACCAGAGAAGCCTCCTCCTCCCCCTGTGGCTGATGAATAAGCACTTGACATAGAAGTAGTAATGGCTTGGGAAAAACTGTTTGAAAAATCAGTGTGTAGCATTAAATACATATAGCCATAATAACTACTACTAAATTCTTGTTCTATATTAGGATACACTACTTTTAATTGTTTTAACACTTTATCTGCTATGCCAAAAGCAGTAGCATAGACTAAAAATTTCTCCCAGATTACGACTTCTGGTATTTCTCTTTTGTCTAGCATAGAAAAGTCTTGCATATATTTTTTTAAACCTTTCCATTTAACGTTTTCATCTATTCCTTTTTGGGTTAGTACATTAATTTTTCCCAATAATACGGAAAATACAATTAATTGTATTAGTGTTGTAATGGCTAATGGTATTAATCCAAATGGTTTCATTTCTGTAGCCATTAGTAAAACAAAGATAACAATTAAAAACACAAAAGCAATTGCAGAAAAAACGATACAGACAGTTATGGTTTCACTTTCTTCTTTTTCTTTTTCATCGGCTAATTCTTTTTGGTATAAAGCTTGTTTTGTGGCTTTATCCATTTTATCGCTCAATGTTAAAATTTTAGTAGAAGATTTCTTTATGTATTTTTCTAATTCTTTGGTGGTAATTTCTCCTCCTGTTTTTTGACAAGCTTTCTTTATAAACGCAAAAACATCTTTCTCACTATCGACTAAATTTTGTGGATTTTCTTCTAACATTTTAATCGTTATTTCTTTGTCATTTCCTTCAAAGTCAATTATCTTTTTTACGCTTAAATCCAATAAGGTTGCTGAGAATATTCTTCCAATTTGGATACTATTGCTAAGTCCTCCTACTTGTTTTTCTAATAAAGATACGGCTTCTGCTGGCGTGGTATCTTCTCTTGGTATTTCTCGATAGTATACTATCTCTTGGGTAGGCTTTAATTTTTTCCTTGTTTTAATTTTTTTACTATTTTTAAAGATAGATTTTATTCCAAAAATACTTAATACAATGGCTAATATATTTACGGCTATACTGATTATCTTTTTCGTTGTTTCTTTCATTTCTCTTCTTAGATTTGCCTCATTGGCCCATTTGGTTTCTTCTTGGATAACTTCTTCTAATCTTTCTTTGTTTTCTCCTCTGTTTGACGTACTTATCATTTGAGTCGGAAATAAGGTTCTTATTTCTACATATCTCCCTGCTCGAAATTGATTTACCTTAAATTCTATTTTATTGGTATCGGTTGCATAGATTTCTCCGTTTAAATCTTCGGTATGTCCCCAAACTTTAATTTCTTCTTTGTTTGCTACAGAACTTGGTAAATATATAGTTCCTGTTATGTTTTTGGCATCCATTTCAAAGTCTTGTCCTACAAATTGCCAATATAATTCTGCATAGTCATTATATTTTGCAATGGCATCTTTTACTTCATACGAAATTTCATATACTTTCGTTGCAGATGCATCTTCTAGTCCTACGCCCCACGCAATTTCAAATTGATTCTTTTGATTCTTTCCACCAAAATAATTTCCTTTTGGTAGATGATACTCCCACTCATCTTGCTTTTTTAATTTTTGCTCCATACCATTGGTAATGTCTGTTATTTCTACATTACTTATGCTTGTATACCTACTTTTATCTATTGTAAAAGTTTTATATAAAGTATTGGTATCCTCTATTTCTATGTTCCATTTTTCGGTTACTTTCATACTTCCATCTTTCTTAATTTGTGCTTGGAAGTCTAAGTGATTTAAGAATAGGTCACTCGTTGAAGATGCTTGTACGGGATTGCTTACTATCCATATAGCTACCATCCATAAGATTAGATTAATTATTATTTTTCTCATTTTTTCCCCTTTCTTTTCTTCTACATTATATACTTTTTCTTTTTTTTAAGCAAGTGATTTTTCTATTTGCTTTTTTATGTAAATAATGGTATAATAATCACATAGGCTTTTGGCCTTGTGTAGCAATATTAATAGACAGATGCCGTGTACGGCGAGGAGGTAACAGTATGAGTATCATGAATATCAACAAAAAGTTTAAGAGAGGTAGTTACACTTTTTCCATCACCTATGATATGGATAGTGAGGAAGAAAATTTATTCATCTTAACAAAAGAAGGTAATTTTCTTACTAAACTTATTGGGTATTCAGGGAACATTACAGGAAGGCTGGACATTAACTTTGACGCCATCCGTCCCGTTTGCACTTTTCCAGACCCCCTTGACAGATAGGCAATTGCCGATGCGATTGCCTATCTGGAGGAACGCTACAAGACCCCTTAGAGGGTCTTTCCTCTTTTCTTTAAATGTGATATAATTCCTTTTGAAAAGGAAGTGAAATCATGGCATTTGATGGAATTGTAACCAAAGCTATTAGTTCGGAACTACAGCAACTTGCTACAGCAAGAATTGATAAAATATTTCAACCTAACAAAAACAACATTTTATTAGGTTTTTATAAAGAGGGAACCAATTACTTATTAAATATTTGTATTGACTCCTCTCATTACCGAATTCATCTAACCACTCATCCTAAACCAAACCCAAAAGTTGCTCCTAATTTTTGTATGGTACTTCGTAAACATTTATTAGGTCTACACATAAAAAATGTCATTACCAATAATTTAGAACGCTTAGTAATCATTGACTTTGAAGGTTTTGATGATGCAGATGATATTATCTCCAAAAGATTAATCATTGAATTAATGGGAAAACATTGTAATATCATTTTGCTTGATGAACAAAATGATATTATTGATAGTTTACGTCATATTCATAAGGAAGAAAGTAACAGAGTGATTGTTCCACACGTTAAATATACCTATCCTACCACTTCGAAAGAAAACTTCTTAACTTGCACCAGTTTTCATGATTTTTCTAAAAAAATCTCTAGTTTCGATGACATTTACAATGTCTATAATGGTATTAGTAAAAGCTTTATCGAAGCAACGTTAAAAAAGCTTGCAGTGGATACCTTTACTATGGCTAATTTAGAAAAACTATATGATTATTTACAGAACATTATTTATAGAATAGATAGTGGCTTACTAGCCTTTGAAACAATAGAAGATAAAAAAACAGACTTCTTTTTAGTTCCTTCCTCTAATCATGATACTAGCCCTTTTTCATTAAACTTCTTTATCGATGATTTTTATTATACAAAAGAAAGTGCAGAAGAATTTAAAGCTTATCGTGATAGCATTTTAAAAATGATTTTGGAAAGTCTAAAAAAATACAAAAAACGTCTTCTTAATATTAATGAAAAACTAAATTCATGTGAGGATATGGAAAAATACCAATTATATGGTGAATTACTAACTGCTAACTTGTATCATATTCCAAATAAAAACTTAAAAGAAATTACCTTAGACAATTATTATAATGGTCAAAAAATTATAATTCCACTTGATGATAGATATTCCCCTGCTACTAATGCCAAACGATTTTTCAAAAAATATCATAAGTTGAAAAATACCTTAGCAATCGTAAGTGTGCAAAAAGAAGAAACCTTGCAAGAATTAAATTATATTGAAAGTATTGTCTACGAGTTAGAAAATTGTTCTTGCCTAGAAGAAGTCCATGAAATTTTTGAAGAAATTTCAGAAAATGTGATTTTTAAAGAAAGAACGGAAAAAACCAAGAATCCAAAAAAAGCAAAAGTGAAAAAATCTTCTCTTACTAAAAATAAAACCGTTTCTTTTAATCCTTTAAAATATACGCTTGATGGTTATACTTTATTAGTTGGAAGAAACAATAAAGAAAATGATTATCTTTCTTTAAAATATGCTAAAAAATCTGATTTGTGGTTACATACCAAAGATATTCATGGAAGCCATGCGATTTTGCAATTATCTCAAAATCAAGTACCTGATGACAGTATCTTAGTTCGTTGTGCTGAAATTGTGGCTTTCCATAGCAAAGCAAAGAATTCTTCTAATGTGCCAGTAGATATTTGCGAGGTTCGATTTGTGAAGAAACCAAAAGGTGCAAAACCTGGTATGGTTATTTATGGTAATCATAAGACTTTGTTTGTAAATCCTAAAAACCAGATATAATATCCGGTTTTTAATTCATTTTTCTTCATTACTTTTTTCTATTAATAACTATTTAATAAATAGTGCTGGACGAAAGCCACGACTTGTGTGAGTATCTGCCCCAGGAGGAGCTTCTCGATAGCAAACTGGACAACCGGTATATGTGTCAAGAAAGCTTCCTCCACGAGCTGTGTATATAAAGTTTGTACTACCAGTTGCATAAGCTGTTTCTTGTGTCCATTCCCACATATTTCCTGCTATATCATATATATTTTTTTGTTTTACAGCTTCGCTCGATGCTGTTGTTCTGATTCCATAATGATAATTATTATCTGATACAGTTGCATTTGAAGTAGACCCATTGCTTATATTTACTTCTAAATATCTTCCAGCTGTATATTTCACATTCGTATTATTATTGTAATTTCCCCAATTTGAACTCTTTAAGTCTGAATAATTACTTTTATCTGTCGCTATAAACTTTATCATATTATCCCACATAGTTCCTGTAATTAGTCCACTTCTAACATATTCTGTACTTATCATATTTTTTGACATTTCAATCGCTGTTGTATAATCGGCATGATAATATGGTATTTCTCCTGCCTTGCTAGTTATCTTTCCTCCTGTTACTTTACTTGAAACAAAATTTTCACTGCTCCATCCCCATCCCTGTAAATTGGTAGTTCCTGTTGAAGCCTCTTCCCATTTTACTCCTTCTGACAAGATTACTTGACTTGTTCCTGCTTCATATCTTCCTACATAAAATCCACTATACTTTTCAACAGGCAGTAATTCTGCCGTATTGGTAGTTGTATCCCATCCTGTTGCACGTTGCATCCCAAAATTAATCTTTGAATAATCTTTGGCCTCACATGGTATCCATACAAACTGATTTCCCTTTAATTCACTGTTTTCTTTATTGACTGTTCCATCACTATTGTAACTTGCTCCTGCTGGTACGTCTTCTTGTCCTTTAAATTTATTTTTGTCTATTGCTTCATCTGATATTACTACTCCACTATTTACAGCTCCACCTACATAGTAAAATCCATATGGCACTGGTATAGTATTTCCTGCTCCGTCTGATACAGCATAGACATTGGCTATTTTTTTACTTGGTATTACAATACTACCATTATCTGTTGATACTTCATCTGGCACATTAGTTAGCCAATTATTGGGTAGTTTTACGATGGTTCCTGCCTCAGTTGTTTCTGTGTTATCTGGCAATTCAGTATTCCCTTCGATTCCCAATAATTCCTCATATTGTTTTAAAATAGTATTTTCTTCCTCTCGTTTTTGCTCTGTTATTTCTTTAGCTAAATGTGCTTTTTTCAATATTCCATTTTCTCCTGTTAGGCTAGCAATACTCACTCCTGCTAATATTAACAACACGATAATTATAATTACTAAGGCAATTAGTGTAATTCCTCTTTGTTTCTTCATCTCTTTTCCTCCCATTTTCTTTAGGTTTTACATTTGTTGTTTTTTATTCTTATATTTCAGTCATATATTGATTGTATTTTGTAATTCCCACTATACACTATTTAAGGAAAAGTGCAGGGCGGAACCCAAAGCGCGTGACAGTGCCAGCCGCATAATTGTAGCCACGGTAGCAGACTGGGTTGTCAGTGCAGACGTGGTAGAAGCTCCCGCCGCGAAGGTTATAAATTAAGTTTGAGTCATTAGTTATATAAGCAGACTCTTGGGTCCACTCCCATTGGTTTCCTGCTACGTCATATAAATTCTTTCTTTTTACTCCTTCTGATGAGGCTGTTGTTCGAATTCCATAATGATAACTATTATCTGCCACAACTGCATTTGAAGTAGAACCATCACTTGAATTGACAGCTAAATATCTTCCTCTTCCTGCTGTATAAGTTACTGCTGTATTATTGTTATAATTTCCCCAATTAGAACTTTTTAAATCTGAATAGCTACTTTTATCAGTTGCCATAAATTTCATCATAGCATCCCACATAGTTCCTGTAACTAGTCCACTTTGCACATATTCTGTATTTATCATGTTTTCTGACATTTCCATGGCTGTTATATAATCAGCATGATAATAGGGAATTTCTCCTGCCTTACTACTTATCTTTCCTCCTGTTACTTTACTGGATACAAAGTTTCCATTTTGCCATATCCATCCTTGAGAATTTGTACTTCCTGTTGACGCATTTTCCCATTTTACATTTCCTGCTAAGGTTACTTCGCTCGTTCCAGCCTCATATCTTCCCACATAAAATCCAGCATACTTTAAGATTGATACTTTCTCTCCTGTATTAGTCGAAGTATCCCATATCGTTGAATTTTGCATCCCAAAATCAATTTTTACATAATCTTTGGCCTCACATGGTATCCACACAAATTGATTACCCTTTAATTCACTATTTTCTATATTGACTGTTCCATCACTATTATAACTTGCCCCTGCTGGCACGTCTTCTTGTCCTTTGAATTTATTTTTGTCTGCTACTGCATCTGATATTACCACTCCACTATTTACGGTTCCTCCTACATAATAAAACCCATATGGCACTGGCACAGTATTTCCTACTCCATCTGATACAGCATAGACATTGGCTATCTTTTTACTTGGTATCACAATACTACCATTATCTGTTGATACTTCATCTGGCACAGTTGTTAGCCAATTATTTGGTAGTTTTACGATGGTTCCTGCCTCTGTTGTTTCTGTATTATCTGGTAATTCACTATTTCCTTCGATTCCCAATAATTCCTCATATTGTTTTAAAATAGTATTTTCTTCCTCTC
>CANPIU010000052.1 GCA_947574235.1 uncultured Clostridium sp.
CTTAAAGTATACACCTCTTTTTTATTAGTGTCTACTTTAAGGGGTAGAGTTCATCCTACACCTCCCCTTTTTCTATTTTCTTCGTAATCGCTTTCAAAGCCTTCTCTCTTGGTAGCATCACAGTATGTCCACAGCCTTGGCACTTCAATTTAAAATCCACACCTACTCTAGTAAGTTCCCATAATTTACTACCACAAGGATGCTGCTTTTTCGTTCTTACGATATCCCCCTTCATGTAATCCATTATTTACCTCATTTCTGCTATTGCCTTTTCAAATCTTTTCGTTATTCTATCTTTTCCCATAACTTGCATAATCTCATACATATCTGGTGTATTGGTTCTTCCTGTTAATGCCACTCTTAAAACTGTACTTACGTCGCCAACATGTGCTTTATATTGGTCTGGGTTTGCCTTAAATTCTTTTACTTCTTTGGCATAGCCCATTTCTCCTGCTAATTCTTTGATTTTATCAAACCACATTTGCTTATCATCAGATGGTTGATAATATTTTTCAAGATACAATGTTACTATTTTTTCAATTTCCTGTTTATCCTTTATTACTTGGTATGGATAATCTTGCAAGTTCTCTAAAAATTTATCATCATACATATAAACTATATTTTCTTTTACTTCTGACCATTTTGAAATATCTTTTCTTGGCTTTTTGTTACCTCTTTCAATACCAAATACTTTTAAAGCATATTCTTTATCTTCTAGCATTTTTTCTAATTCTTCATCATGTCGTTTCGCCCAATCAAATGCTTTTTCATACACTTCCTCAGCAGTCATCCTTGAGATAACGGTTTTTCCAACGTCTAATAATTTTACCATATCAAATAGAGCTCCACTAACACTCATCTTATTTATTTGAAGTTCAAATTCCTCCATTGGTTTATCTGGATTTGCTCTTCTCCAATTTTCAAAATTAGAATTGGCAATATTAAGTAAGTATTCTTTTACTGCTTCTTCTGGTATTCCTTCCTCTTCGTAATAACTTACGGCTGCTTCAGCATCTTTTCTTTTACTTAATTTCCTCTTATTTCCTTCATCATTTTTCATAATTGGTGCAATATGTGCATATTTAGGTGCTTTAAAACCTAATTCGTGGAACAACTGTAAATGCAATGGAACAGAAGATAACCACTCATCTCCACGAATAACATGAGTTGTTCTCATCAAATGGTCATCAATTGCATGTGCAAAATGATAAGTTGGCAAACCATCTGCTTTAATAATTACGATATCTTGGTCATTTTCTGGAAAATCTACATTTCCTTTTATTAAATCATGATGCTTGATTTTTCTATCTTCTCTTCCAGGTGATTTAAAACGAATAATATAACTCTCGCCCTTTTTAATTTTTTCTGCCATTTCTTCTACAGTATAATTTCTGCATTTAGCCCATACCCCATAATAACCTGGTCTTATTTTAGCAGCCTCTTGCTTTTCTCTTATTTCTTCTACTTCTTCTGGGGTACAAAAACATGGATAGGCTTTTCCTTGTTCGATTAAATATTTAGCATAGGCTTGATAGATTTCTTTTCGTAAGGATTGTTTATAAGATCCATAGTTTCCTTTTTCTTCGGTTTCAGATAGCATCCCTTCATCTGGTGTGATAACAAAATCTTTTAAGGCATTTACAATTCCTGTAATCCCATTTTCCACTTCTCTTTTTTGGTCTGTATCTTCAATTCTTAAGAAAAATACACCTTCTGTTTGCTCGGTTATTTTTCTAGCAATTAGAGACTGATATAATCCTCCTATATGTACAAATCCTGTTGGACTTGGTGCAAATCTGGTAACGATAGCTCCCTCTTTTAACTTTCTTTCTGGATATTTTTCTTCATAATAAGCTATTTCCTTTGCTTCTGGAAATATTAGGTTGGCTAATTCTTTATAATCCATTGTTTTTTCTCTCCTTTTTCTTTTTAACAATAATATTTTATTTCTTCTGTCTGATTAAATACTTTCCATCGGGATATGATTAAAAAATAATTTGAAGTTACAACCTCCATTAAAGCATTTAAATCTTTATTGGAAATTCTACTGTTATTATTGGCCAATACGCAACCACCTCTTTTAGTAAGCCATACCTTCGTTGCATTTTGAGAAGGTTTTCCTTTAGAAATATGCACATGAATAGGTTCATTATTCTCATTAGACCAAAAATATATCTTATATCCGAAAACTTCAAAGATACTAGGCAATTTTTATTCCTCCTTCTCTTGACCATTTATAAAAATAAGGAGCTCCCTGTTCCACAATTTTTCTAAACATTTCAATTTCTTCTTCGGTATAATTCCCCTCTTGATAGACTATATTATACGTTGGAAGTTCAAATCTAATACTATCGAAACCATCCTGTGTTGGTCTTTCAAAATGAATATATAAAGTTTCTTCTCCTTTTTCATTTTTTCTTATACTTGAAAATACAACCTCTGTTTCATCCTCATACTTACAAAATGGATACATCATATGGGCTCACTCTCCTTTTTCTTTATTGGCTTATTATATCAAATTTTTAATAAGTTTACAAGGCTATTTTTCTTCTTTATGAAAACTAAAGCAATTGTGATATTCTAATATTGAAACCTATCAAAACCCGAAAAAGCTTATTGAGTTATCAACAAATGCAGTAACACCAAGCACAAAGTCTTGATATTACTGCATTTTTCTATACTTCCATAATAATCGGGATAATCATCGGATTTCTTTTCGTTTTCATAAAAATATAATCCCTCAAATTCTCTCTTGTCGCAGACTTAATCGTTGCCCAATCGGTAATTCCTCTTTCTTCGCATTTCTTAATTTCATGTCTTACCACTGATTTTACGTCATCCATTAAATTCTCTGACTCTCTAACATACACAAAACCTCTTGAAATAACGTCTGGTCCAGCTACTACCTCTCCTGTTGAAGAATCCATTGTTAAAACAATAACAATCAAACCATCTTGTGATAAATGTTGTCTATCTCTTAAAACAATACTTCCTACGTCTCCAACACCCAATCCATCAACTAAAACTCTACCACTTGGAACTGAGGTTGTAAGTTCTGCTCCTTCCTTGTTTATTTCTAGCACTCTACCATTTGACAGCATAATAATATTATCTTTATCAATTCCCATACTTTGTGCTGTTTCACTATGGGCAATTAATTGCCTATATTCTCCATGCACTGGAATAAAATATTGGGGTCTTGCCAACGCCAATATCAATTTTTGTTCTTCTTGACAAGCATGTCCTGAAACGTGTATGGTTTCTAATGAACTATATACTACTTCTGCTCCAATTTGCATTAAGTCGTCAATTACTTTGGATACAAATTTTTCGTTTCCTGGTATTGGTGTTGCTGAAATAATAACTAAGTCATTTTGTGTTATTTTTACTTTTCGATGGTCACCTGCTGCCATCCTTGTTAAGGCTGACATTGGCTCTCCTTGACTTCCCGTTGTAATGATAACTAATTGTTCATCCGTATATTTGTTAATCATATCGATATCAATAAATATATTATCTGGGCATTCGATATAACCTAATTCTTTGGCTGTTTCTATCATATTTATCATACTTCTACCACAAACAGCAATTTTCCTATGATATTTCACTGCTGAATTCACAATTTGTTGCACTCTATGCACATTAGAAGCAAAGGTTGCTACCACAATTCTTTTCGTACAATTTAAGAATAATTTATCAAATACCTCTCCAATCGAACTTTCTGACATAGTAAAACCTTTTCTCTCGGCATTGGTACTATCTGACATTAAGGCTAATATTCCTTCGTTTCCCAATTCTGCAATTCTTCCAAAGTCCATTATTTTTCCATCAATCGGGGTATAGTCTACTTTAAAATCCCCTGTATGCAATATATTCCCTGCTGGTGTGGTAATAGCTAACATAACAGAATCTGGAATACTATGAGAACTTCTGATAAATTCTACCTTAAAGTTTCTCCCTAAACTAATGGTTTGCCCTTGCATTACTTCTGTTAATTTAGTACTTCGTAATAATTTGTGTTCTTCTAATTTATTTCGAATTAACCCACAAGCTAAACGTGGTGCATAAATTGGGATATTAATTTTTTTCAACAAATATGGTACACTTCCAATATGGTCCTCATGACCATGCGTGATAATTAATCCTTTGATTTTGTCTACATTTTTTTCTAAGTATGTGATATCTGGTATTACTAAGTCAATTCCTAACATATCATCTTCTGGAAATGATAAGCCACAATCTACTACTATCATTTCATTTTCATATTCAAAAACCGTAATATTTTTCCCTACTTCATGCAAACCTCCTAATGGAATAATTTTTAATTTAGAGGTTTTGAAAATGGAATTATTTTTACTTGTCTGTGTTCTTCTTTTTCTTTGGGTTGGTTTTGTTATGGTTTTTTCCACAGTTTCTACTCTTTTTGTAGATTTGTTTTCTTCTCTACTTGTTCTTGTATTTCCTGCCACATTAGTCCTTTTGTGATAGGGTCTTGTTGTTGTTTTTCCTCCTTCTTGATTATTTCTTCTTGGTGTTCTTGTGGTTCTTTCTCTTCTTTCATACGTCCTTTTTGGCTTGTTTTCTATTTTTTCTTCTGCCATATTTCTAGGTCCTTCCTTTCTCTTTTTTCCTTTGATTTTATTAATAAATAACAAAATAAACAGCACCTCATATCCTAACAATATGACGCGTTTTTTGTATTTTCTATGCTTTTCTCTCTTTTTTAGCATAGTATTTTTAATAATCCCGCTCTTCTATTATTCTTACCTTATTTTTTTCTCTTCATACATTTTTTACTTAATAATAAAATCTCATCCTTTAGCAACTGTGTGGTAATTGCTAATCACTGTTTCTCATTATACTATAAATATCTTAAAAAGTCAAATTTCGAATTCTAAAAACCCCTACTAGAAACTACTTTCTAATAGGGGAATAATTATTTCTTTCCTTAATTATTTCTTCTATCTTTTCTAAAACCTGTACATGCGTTTTCTTTCGATTTACAAACTCCTTATCTTCTTCTAGAATTCTTTGTTTGTACTCCTTAAAAGGTATATATTTAGCCTCTGCCACTTCTTCTAACTGTAAGGTAATTTCTTCTGCTGCGATATCTTGCAAACATAAATAAATATCTTGAAATTCATTTTCAAAAAAATCTGGCTTTGGACTATATGATTTTAGTAGCGTATCGATTAGCTTCATATTTTTTTCTTCTACCTTTATGCCCAATTCTTCTTCTATTTCTCTCATTGCTCCAGAAATACTACTGTCTCCTGCACTTAAATGACCTGCACAAGAATAATCCCACAAATTAGGATGCTTTTTCTTACTAGCGGCTCTCTTTTGGATTAATAATTGATTATCTTTATTAATCATAAAAACATTAATCGCTCTATGCCAATAACCTTTTTTATGTACTTCTTCTCTAGTTCCCGTCTTTCCTGTTAAATTGCCTTGTTCATCTAATATATCTATATATTCCATATCCTACCTCTTCATCACTTTCTTCTAATATTACGCAAAAGAAATTGACTTATAAAGTCAATTTCCTCTTTCGTTTTCTAATTATTTTCTCCTCTACCTTCTGGAAGAGCATCTGAATAATCCAATACAATTCTAATTTTAGTGATAGCCTTAACAGCTCTTACAAACTTACTATTCTTAATTCTTTCCCATAAACTTGGTTTTGCTTCAAAAGTAGTTTCCTCTGTATATTGTACTTGTTGTTGCTCAATTGCTTCTGCTATATTTGCTCCTTCTTGTGTTTCTTCTGTAACTACATTAGTTACTGGTTCTTCGATTGGTGTAGGAATTGATTTTAAGGCATCTGCTATCTCAATTCCAATATAACTTAAAGCTTTTGACCTGTCTTCAATTCTTTCCATATCAATTTCAATATGTAAGTTCGTTTCTAAATTATTAATTCTAGCATTTAATAATTTAACCGCATCTTGATAATCTTCCTCTTCTGCACATTTTGCTTTTCCTACAATTGTTAATGTTTCAATCATATCTTCTGAGAAAACAGCCTCTGCTTTTTTAACTCTATCCTTCCAATCTTTTTGTCTTGTTTCTACTTCTGCTGCTTCTAATAAATCTTTTAATTGTCCTGCTTGTGCAATGTTTTGTTCTCTTTGTCTAATTAATTCTTCAATTCTTTTTGTATTTTCCTCAAATTGATTGGTAGCAAATTCTACCAAACCATAAGCTGCTTTATATACGCTTGGTGGAAAATTCTTTTTCTTTGGATATTCTATTAAATAAGCTTTAATTGATTCAATTAAATCTTTAAAGTAAGAGTCATCTTCTAATTGAACAATTTGCTTTTTACTTTTTGGATTAATTAATTTTTGTATTTTATCAATATTAGATAACATTTTTTCTTCTGTGATAACCATTCTCACATTTACTATGCCTGATTTTGACATTGCAAAAGTACCTCCTTTTATCTTACGCATGCTTGCTTTTTATCTCTTTCTTTTATTATTATATCGTAACAATAAAAAAACTACAAGTATTTTTCTCCAATTTTATTTTAATTTTTTGTTACACAAATATTACAAGATTGTTACAAAATCTTTTTTATTTCGACAATTCTTATTCTTTTAACCCCTAGCACTTGCTTAGTTTACTACTGTTTTAATTTCTTCAAAACGTTTTATTTTTTGTGTCGTTGTTTTAATTAAATCATTTTTGGTAATGGAAATTTCTCTAATGTATTTATACGCCGGCATCGTTTTATTTACTTTTTTCACTTCTTGCCAAATTAATTCCTTTAGTTTTTCTTCCTCCGTAGTTCCAAATACCTCTTTGACAATTTCTTCATCATACACAATTTTACTACAAATCTTATAATCCCCATCCTCTTCTGGTTTTCCATAGACAAAGCTTTCTTTTATTCCTTCGATTTTATTCAGCAAAGTTTCTAATTCTTCTGGATAAATATTTTTTCCATTTTTTAAGACAATTACAAATTTCTTTCTTCCAGAAATAAAGATATAGCCATCTTTGTCTATTCTTGCTAAATCACCCGTATGTAGCCATCCTTCTTCGTCAATTGTCTCTTTGGTTGCTTCTTCGTTGTTATAATAGCCAATCATAATGGATGGGCCTTTGGCTACTAATTCTCCAATTCCTTCTTCATTTGGTTCTACAATTTTTACGTCTAAACTTGGAAACGCTTTTCCAATCGAACCTAATCTTCTATATTTATCATCTTCTGCACTAATGACAGGAGAACTTTCAGTTAATCCATAGCCTTGATAAGTGGCTACCCCTAATTCATTAAATCCTTTTTCCGTTTCTGGGTCTAAAGCCGCTCCACCAGCTACAAATAGTCGAAGTCTTCCTCCTAAATTATCATGGATTTCATGGAATAATTTTCTTCGAATATCAATTCCTATTTTCAATAAAAATTGACTGATTTTAATTCCTTTTTTTACGGTTTCTAATTTTCCCTTTTTTTCAATATTTTTCATTACTTTTTTGTACATACTTTCAAAAAGAATTGGGACTGACACCATAACCGTTATTCTATATTCTTTAATATTATCTGCTATATGTCTAATGCCTTCGCAAAAAGCAATACTAGAACCTTTTGAAACAGGGTAAATAAAACCTGTTGTACACTCAAAAGTATGATGCAATGGTAGAAAAGATAAAAATACGTCATTTTCATCTACTTTAATGGTTGAGCTAATGTCAAATAAATTAGCACATATATTTTTGTGAGATAAGGCTACTGCCTTTGACATAGCAGTAGTTCCTGAAGTAAATAGCATAATCCCCATTGCTTCGTTATTTATTTTTGCTTCTAAAAATTCTTTATTTCCTTCTTCGATTAATTTCTTTCCTTTGCTCACTAATTCTTTTTGGGCATAAATGCCATCGGTTCCTTCTTCTAAATCCATAGAGATGAAAAACTTAATCTTAGAATTTCCTTTTTCTTTTATCTCTTTCATTACGTGGTCATATTTATTAGAATAAAAAATAGCTTCTACTTCTGAGCGTAGAATTAAGCTTTCAATTTCATTATCAGGCAACGCTTTATCTAACGGAACTACTATGCCTGTTCCTGCAACTATCGCAAAATATGCCATCCCCCACTCATATCGATTTTCTGATATCACGGCAATTCTTTTGTTTTTTAGCCCCATATCAATTAAAGCGGTTCCTAACTGATTGATTTCTTCTCTGAATTCTTTGTGCGTAATTTCTCTAAATTTACCTGCTTCTTCTGTTTTAAAGATATAAGCTGGCTTGTCTGCATACATTTTTCCTGACTTTTCAAGCATTTCTTTTAAATTTTCATATTTTGGCATATTGTGAATTGGCTCTCTCATTTTACCTTCAACCCTTCTATTACTGTATTTTCAAATTCTTTAAATAATTTCATCGTGTCTAATTCTTCACTTCTTGTTTTATAGACTAAACTAGAACAAATTAACGCATAAATTTCTGAACTAATAGCTTGTGGATTTCCTTTTTTAATTTGTCCTACTTCCATCCCTTCTTTTACTATATTTTCTATTTGTTTAATATATTCTAAAATGTGTTTTCTACATTTTTGGTGTCTTGCCTCATTTCCCCAAAATTGGCTTAATAAAATCGTAATCAAGTTTTCGTATTTGACTACTATCTTTATTTGAATTAATACAATCGCTTTTATTTTATCTATGTAATTAGAAAATTTGGCAGTTTTAATGTCGACACTATTTTGTAAAAGTTTGATTCCTTCTTCTACTAAAAAGTTAAAAATCTCTTCTTTACTAGAAAAATGATAATATAAGGTTCCCTTCGCAACCCCTACGGTCGCGGTTATTTCCTCAATACTAGTAGCATCATATCCTTTTTCTGCAAATAATTTCATTG
>CANPIU010000053.1 GCA_947574235.1 uncultured Clostridium sp.
ATTTCATAAAAATTAAATTTTCAAAAGAAATTACACACTTTACTTGACAAAGTCATACTCTAAAAATATTTAATACATCTTTTTAAAATAGTTCTATGTGTTTTAGATAAATCATTTAAAAATCTATCCTCTTTTATTTTTTCACGTGCTTCTTTCGCTGTATGTGCTGCTTTATAAATGTTTTCTCTTTTTCCAATATAAGTGTTACCAATCATATAATTACTTGTTAAAAAGTAAGCTTCATTTTCTAATAATACTTCTATTACTTTAAGTAACTTTTCAAAATTTCTTGTTAACATTTTAAAACAATCTACATAAAATATACCTTTTTGATCTTCTATTATATCTTTTAGAATATATATTAATTCTTGTGATAATTCTTTTGTTATTCCAGATTCTATTTCCTTTAACTTTTTTTCTACAATTTTTTCTTTTAGATTATGCTCTCCTAATTTTATTTTTTCTCTTATTTTTACTTTATCATAAATCATCTTTTTACAATTACACTTTCCTAACTGAATTAGAGCATTCCATGCCATAGGATATTGTTTTGCAATCCTTAAATATTTATCATTTTCTTCTGTCAATTGTATTTTTCTAGTCAAATTACCCAAATCCATATTTTTAAAATATTCTACTGCCTCTTTTGTTACTAACAATATTTTTTCTTCGTCAACTGGCTTGTCCATCCCAATTTTAACACAATCATCACTAAATATTTGCTCTAAATAACTATTTCTAATAGCCACTACTACAAAACACACTTTATATCTATTTCAGCTTCTGGCTCATAAAATTTAGCTTCCTCCATTCCTGTAATTAACACAGCTTTTCTAAACTCGATATCATTCCAATGAAAGATTATAGAGTAAATATTTTCTCTAATACTATCTTTTACTTCTTGAATAATATTATCAGGTATTGAAAAACTTTTTAATATATTGTTTAATATTCCTTCTACATACTTTTCTATCATCTCGTTCTTCATTTCTTTTTTCCTCTTCTATTTGATTTTTATTTGCTACTCTACAATACATATAATAATTATCTTTTTCCAATATTTTATCACCTATATTAATATATGTTATTAAATAGAAAATATGATTTTATTTCATTTATACTTTTTAATCTTCAATATAATACCAATTTCTAAAAATAACTATTCGACTTTTATACTAATAAGCGTGTATTCTCGCTAATAAAAATATATATATCATAAATTTTGTGTTTTTATTTTCTATATTGCTTAGTATATTATACTTTTACTTATTTGTCTAGTAATTCCAGTAGTCAAAGCAGAACGTGTCGTTTTTTATTATTGCTTACTTATTACAATTGCTAACACAATTATCAAGGCAACATTTATGATAGTTACTCCTACTAATCCAAAGAATAGTAGTTTAATTGTTACTAGCATTGCTGATTCTACCATAAGCACCACCTCCATTCTCACAGCAAAAGCTGTGTATGTAAAGTGGTAGCACCCATGCTGCTTATTCCCATTTTCTATCATTAGTATTATATTATACTTTATAATAAAAATCAACAAATAAATTAAAATTAAAAAATTCTTCGCTTACATTACTATTCAAATTTACTCCCTAATAATTTCTGTAGTTACATTTGCACAATGAAAGTTTTTAATATCGTATCCTAAAAACAAATCCTTAATAACACTATTATTTTCTTTTACAGACTTTATCCCTGTTTCAAATATGTCTGTGCTTTTCGAAAAAACATAATATTCGCCTAAATTAAAATCCTGATTATTATAGGCTTTGAATATTTTATTTCCTAACGGGTCTACTAAAATCCATTGATTATCGATAAAAGATTCACAAAAATGATGTCCTTTTGTAGGCGTCTGAATATTATTTTGCATGTCTTCTACAAACCTTTTTCTAACAGTTTGTAAATGAATAGTTGGAATTCCTTTTTCTCTAGCTATAGTTTCAAATAATAAGGCAAAATCACTACAGCCAGTATATGTTCCACTATTCATAATTTGTGAAGCAGTTCTTGTAAATTTTACGTTATTATTATTTTCATATTTCAAATTATTTTGCATCCAATACAAAATTCTATTTATCACTATTGTTGAAGAATTCTCCCCTTGTATATTATTTGCTACCTTAGCAATCTTTTCATCTACTAATGTTTGTTGTCCACTTTTTAAAAACTCTTCTATATCTTCTGTGTAATCTATATTATTAAAAAAACCATTAAACATTTTTCCTCCTAATAAACATATCTATTTTCATAACTATATTCTAACATAATTTTTAAAATTTGTTATAGATTTTACACATAAAATCCTTACCATATTAAAAAATAAATAAGGTTTTTATCAATCCATAATTTTTTTAATTTATCATTATTTTCTAAAACTATTTGTTACAATGAGCAAAAACTTTGATTTTCTGCCTACATGCTCTCACAATACTCTAGTACTCTTTAATTCTAATCTTAGCTCATTTGTATCATCATAATAAATTCAGAATTCGTTGGCTTTCCTTTCGCAGCTGAAATCGTATAGCCAAAAATATTTTCCACTACTCTTCTTGCTGTCCATGACCCCATGCTACTTCAATCACATGCTAAATTGTAGGTTCTGTCCTACTTAGAGTAGTATTATTTACACTAAATTCATGTTTGTAAAAATTGGTCTATTGCAATAAATATCTGTTGTATTTGCCTCAATATGTTTATTGCATTAATTGTAGTACAATATCTAAGCATATCAATAGTAACAAATTCAAATTAATTACACTTTGTAGTAAATTTTTAAAAATCCTATTTGACAAACAGAAAAAATCCCTGTATAATAAAAATAGAAAATGAGAAACCACAGAAATGCGGTTGCAAAAATTGTTTTGAAAAACGACACTCGCTCTGTCAAGCAAATGTGTCGTTTTTTATTGTTGCTTACTTACTACAATTGCTAACGCAATTACCAAGGCAACATTTATGATAGTTACTCCTACTAATCCAAAGAATAGTAGTTTAATTGTTACTAGCATTGCTGATTCTACCATAAGCACCACCTCCATAAATCAATCTCACAACCTAAGTTGTGGCTATGTAAAAGGTGGCAACACACATCCGCTTATTCTCATTTTCTACTTTACCTACTATACAACATTTAGCAATAAAAATCAACTAACAAATTAATTTTTTTCAAAATCGGTGTTCAAATGCAATAGGTTCATCTATTAATATTGACCCAATATCGAAAAAGAGCCATTTAATATTTTCGAACATACAAGTTCCTCCTCTACTTTAAAGTTTAATTTATTCTATTAAAAAAATAAAATATTTTCCATATTCTGAAATAAAAAATATATCTTTAGAAAAATTTTTATTTTCCTATACAAAATAATAAAACCTCAAACATTTGTTACTCTTTCAAACAAATATCTAAGGTCTTTTAGTCAATTAATTTCTCAATTCCTTGTATTATCCAACGATAATTTATTGCAATCCATACAAATTACTTCTCTTGACTTTACGCACTCTTAAGTTCCAATCTCAACTTATCAGCAATCATCGCAATAAACTCCGAATTCGTTGGCTTTCCTTTTGCAGCTGAAATCGTATAGCCAAAAATACTCTCTACCGCTTCTTGCTGTCCACGTCCCCATGCTACTTCAATCGCATGGCGAATCGCACGTTCTACCCTACTTGGAGTAGTCTCATATTTAAAAGCAATCTTAGGATACAAACTTTTCGTAATCTGATTAATCACGTCAATATCATTAACCACCATCATAATCGCCTCTCTTAGATATTGATATCCCTTAATATGAGCTGGTACTCCTACCTCATGAATAATGTTAGTAACCAAAGCCTCTAAATTCTCCTCTTTTTTACTATCATTTTCTGACAATTCAATATACTTCTGTTTTGGCTCTCTCGTAATAAAAGCACTTCCCGTCTGGTTTGGCTTATAAAATTTAATTTCTCTAATTCTTTGAATTAGAACTTCGATATCAAATGGCTTTACTATGTAGTAATCAGCACCTGCTACAATTGCTTTTTGCGTTATTTTGTCTTGCCCTACTGCTGATAGCATAATGCAAACTGGTTTTTTATCTATTTTTGCTACATTTATTTTCTCTAATACTCCTAAACCATCTAAATGCGGCATAATAACATCTAGTATGGCAACATCTGGTACAACATTGGTTATCATATCTACTGCTTCATTTCCATCCTTTGCAATCGCTACAACCTCCATATCCTCTTGACTGTTAATATAAGAAGATAGTGTATAGCTAAATTCTTGATTATCATCTGCAATTAAAATACTAAGCTTCTCTTTCATTTTTCCCCTCCTAATTGGTAATATTTTTTACAATTCTTATTATAATTGCTTATTCGGGGAAAAGCAATAGAATTCTGGAAATATTTTCCAAAAGTTTATGAAACTATCTTTTTAATATACTTTTCGTGATATATTTTTTAGTAATTTCACGAATATCCTTTAAAAATATTGATTTTGTTTCAAAATCCTCCCATAATTTCTCTTTTTTATCATCTTCTAGCTCAATTTTACAACAAATCAATTCACCATATTCTACACTAGCTAGCAAAATATCTTGTTTTTTACAATAATATTGAAAACGAGCCAATTCGCTATACTCTAACAGCACCTGCAATTCTGCTCCTTGGCATTTGACTATTTTTTCACTATTCTCTATCGCCTTTAATAAACTATCAGAATAAGCTCGAACCAATCCGCCAGTACCTAACAAAATCCCCCCAAAATAGCGAGTAACAACAATTACTACATTAGCCAAATCATTTTTCTCCAAAATATTTAGCATAGGTGCTCCCGCCGTACCTGATGGTTCCCCATCATCACTTGACTTCTCTACTATTTTATTATCCTCTAAAATTCGATACGCCATACAATTATGCCTAGCATCATAGTATTTTTTCTTAACAGTCTTTATTAATTCTTCTGCTTCCTTAACACTTTGTACAGGAAACAAATTAGCAATAAACTTCGACTTCTTTTCTACTATTTCTGCCTGTATTTCCTTTTGAATTGTCACAAATTCCATTTTCTTCTCCCTTTATTCTTCTAATAATCCAGCAGTGTAACCTGTCGAATAAGCAATTTGTAGATTAAATCCTCCTGTATAACTATCTACATCGATAATCTCCCCTGCTAAATACAAACCTTTCACCTTTTTAGACTGCATAGTTTTAGGATTAATTTCCTTGATACTAATTCCCCCACTTGTAATAATGGCCTCCTCAATTGGTCGAAAACTCTTGATTCCTAAAGTAAAACCTTTTAACAACTTTACCAAACTTTTTCTTTCTTCCTTCGTAATACTGTTAATTAATTTATCAGAAGGAATACCACTTTTTTCTATCATTACAGGTATTAATTTTTGTGGTAATAATTTATCTAATCCATTTTTAAACTGTTTATTCAAAACAGCCTGAAAATCTCTTAAAACTCTTTCTTCTAGCTTTTCTTCTGTTAATGCTGGTTTTAAATCAATTTGTAACTTAATAGCTTGTCTTTTCATTTTGTCTTCTATTCCTTGATAGCGAACTAAATGTGCTGATGCACTTAATATAATAGGTCCAGAAACTCCAAAATGAGCAAATAACATTTCCCCAAAATCTTGGTAAATTTCTTTTTTGGTTTCTATATCGAATAATTTAATTTCCACATTTCTTAAACTAAGTCCTTGTAATTGCTGGCAAACTGCCTTATCATAAACTTCTAATGGAACTAGGGATGGTTTGATTTCTGTTATGGTATGACCTAGTTCCTGAGCTAGTCGATATCCATCCCCTGTAGAGCCTGTTAAAGGATAGCTCTTTCCTCCTGTTGCTAAAATAATTCTATCTGCTTTCATCTCTCCTTTATTCGTTTTTATGCCTATTACTTTAGCAGTTTCCCCCTCTTTTTCTACTAGAATTTCTGTTACTTGTGTTTCTTGTCTAATTTCTACCTTTAATTCTTTTAACCTTTTGGTAAAACATGTTAAAACGTCTTGAGACTTATCTGTTATGGGAAATATACGATTTCCTCTTTCTTCTTTTACCTCTAGCCCCTGTTTTTTTAAAAATTGTACAATATCTTCATTGGTATAATTCTGATAACAACTATATAAAAATTTCCCATTTCCAGGCGTATTTTTAATAAACTCCTCCATACCTAAAGAAGATGTAATATTACATCTTCCTTTTCCTGTTATTAATAATTTTCTTCCTAAAGATTTCATCTTCTCTAACAAAATCACTTGATGACCACTTTCTCTCGCAGAAATAGCTGCCATCATCCCGGCTGGTCCCCCGCCAATTACAATTACTTTCATTTATTTATCTTCCTTCTTTTTAGTGGTTGATTTCTTAGTTGTCGTTTTTTTACTTCCTGTTGATTTCTTTGTCGTAGATGCTTTGCCTGTTGTTTTTTTCGTTGTTGACTTCGTTCCTGTTTTCTTCGTGGTTGTTTTTTTAGCAGGTGTCTTTTTTGCGGTTGTTTTTGTTTTCTTTGTTTCTTCTTTCTTATCCTCTAACTCAACCAATAATTGCAATGGGTCTTTATCCTCTTCTTCCTCATTTTCTATAGGGTCTCCATTTAAGTAGCCTATATCTTCTGCTTTTGCTTCTTGAATATAATGTTCTAAGGTATCATCAATAAACTCGATATCTGACTCTTTCTCTATAGTATCCGCATTACTTTCTTCTAACTCTTCCATAACTGGTTTTAAGTCTGCATAAGGGTCTAAATCTTCTAATTCATCCTCTTCTTCTGTTTCTTCTTCTGCTTGACTGAAAAGGTCTTCTATTTCATCCTTACTTTCCTCTTGTTTTTCTTCTTGCTCATCAAATAAAAACTCAATATCAGCGTCAGAATTAAATGACTCTTGCTCTTCTTCCATCTCCGGTTTTAAATCGGCATAAGGATTTAAGTCTAATTCTTCTATTTCTGGTTCTTCCTCTTGGATTTCTTCTAAATCATTTACAAAAACATCGCTAGCCTCTTCTTGTTCTTCTATCTCTTCAGGCACTTCCTCTTCTGTTTGATTCAAAAGGTCTACATATTGATTTTTCTCTCTTCTTTTTTCTTTTTTCTTTGTCTTCATTTCCTTTTTAGCAATTTTAACCGCTTCTTTTCTTTCCTTCTCTCTTCTTCTATTATCTCGACTTCCAGCAGTTCCTCCTAAAATTAATATCGCAATAATTACTATAATTAAAATTGATAAAATGCTCACTACTAACATTTTTCTTCTCCCTTCCTTTTACTTTCTCATCTGTTCAATCGCTTTTAATATCCCCCATTTTCCATATTCATAGGTAAGTCCTCCTTGCAGATAGGCTATATAAGGTTCTCTTATTGGCCCGTCGCAACTAAGTTCTATGGTTGAACCTTGTGTAAAAGTTCCTGCTGCCATAATAACTTTATCTTCATAACCACCCATATCTCCTGGATAGGGAATTACATCGGAATCAATTGGCGAACCCATTTGAATTCCTTGGCAAAACTTCACTAAATCCTCTTCATTTCCCAAATGAATCGTTTGCACAATATCGGCTCTTTCCTCCTCAAATTTAGGTTCTACTAAGTAGCCTAGTTTCTCTAACATAGCACTTGCAAAAATGGCTGTTTTAACACTACTTGCCACAACACTTGGTGCAAAAAATAGTCCCTTAATAAAAAATGGATTTTGATTTAAAGATGGTCCTATTTCTTTTCCAATTCCAGGCGAAGTTAATCTTTCTGCACATAGGGCAATTAGTTCTCGTTTTCCTACAATATAGGCTCCTGTATTAGCAATTCCTGCTCCTAAATTTTTCATCAAAGAACCTACTGCAATATCAGCCCCTACTTCAATTGGCTCTCTATCTTGTACAAACTCTCCATAACAATTATCTACCATAACAATAACTTCTTGGTTTACTTCTCGAATCGCACATATTACTTTTTCTATTTTTTCAATGGTCAAACTCTTTCTTGTCGAATAGCCTCTTGACCTTTGGATTTCTACTAATTTAATATCTTGTTTTTTTAGTCTTTCTTGAATTTTTGGAATATCGAAATCATCTTCTACTAAGTCAATTTGCTCATACGAAATATTAAATGCCTTTAACGAACTTTTACTCGTCTCTTTCCCAATTCCTATCACTGTTTGAAGTGTATCATAAGGTTCTCCCGTTATACTAAGCATCGTATCTCCTGGTCTTAACAAAGCAGACAATGTGATAGCTAAAGCATGGGTTCCTGATATCAATTGAGCCCTTACTAAGCTATCTTCTGCCTTAAAAATTCTACTATAAATCTCCTCAATTTTATTTCTACCAGGCTCATCAATTCCATAACCAGTAGAAGAATTTAGATGGGCTTCTTGTAATCTACTTTTATGAAAAGCTTCTAATACTTTTTGACTATTTTTCTCACAAATAGCATCTACTTTTTTAAAGTTTGGCTCTATCTCTTTTTCCACTTGCTCCGATAATTCTTTAATATCTTGTTTCATCTAATTTACCTCTTTAAATTAACTATCCCTATTTTACTACACTTTAAAATATTTTGCAACGGTAAATTTAAGATTTTCCCAATCGTTCCCCATTGGTTCCGGGTTTGATTGGGGACAGGTCTTTTTTTTTGACGGGGGGGGGGGGTGGTGTTGGTGTTTTTTGTTATTTTTTTTTATTTAATATA
>CANPIU010000054.1 GCA_947574235.1 uncultured Clostridium sp.
CCTTAAAAGACAAGGCGTGTAGACAGATTGATTTTAAAATTAGTTTACACTACCAGAAAATTCTAGAGAGGTAAATTATGGATTGGAAAGATTATGAAACTTTAGACGTAACAAGAGAAATAGCTACAGAACAGGAATTGGAAAAATTAAGGGAACAATACAAATTAGATTTGGAAAATAAAAGTCCTTTTAAGCCAATTAATAAAGGTGGAAGGTCAGATATCTTTAAAAAGAAATATTTGTAGTAATCTTTTTGTAATCTAAATAACAACCAAAGTAGTAAAAATTTGTTTTCTACTTTGGTTGTTGTAATATGGAAAGAGAAACTAATACTGATATACCTACAATAAAAAATATGTACCACAAGCTATTTTTGAAGTATCACATTTAGTAATTATAGAAAATGAAAGCCATCAATCTATTGCTTTTATGGGAATAGAAGATACGAAACTTGAAATGTTATTTATTAAAAATAGTGAGAGAGGAAAAGGACTGGGAAAACAATTATTAAATTATGGTATAGAAAATTATAATGTTAATAAACTAACAGTAAATGAACAAAATCTAAATAGCAAAGGATTTTATGAGTATATGGGATTTAAAACTTATAAAAGAACAGAATTAGATGAACAAGGAAATGCTTATCAAATTTTATATATGAAATTAGAAAGATAAATTACAAATATAGAATAAAAAAGCTAGTGTTAAAGTTTAATACTAGCTTTTATGTTAAAAATATAGGAAAAAATTTAAAAAAACTATACAAAAATAAAAAAACTAATGATATAATAAAAGCCAAAGACAAACAAAAAAGAAGGGAAAAAATTAATAATTATGGGAAATATAGTATTATTAGACGAATTAACAATCAACAAAATAGCAGCAGGAGAAGTAATCGAAAGACCAGCCTCTGTCATAAAAGAAATGGTAGAAAACTCTATTGATGCAGGAGCAACCAACATAACCGTAGAAATCAAAAACGGAGGAATTTCATACATAAAAGTAACGGATAATGGAAAGGGAATTGCTCAAGACGACTTAGAAATTGCCTTTGAAAGACATGCGACTAGCAAAATTAGGTCAGCAGACGATTTAGATACCGTAACTTCTATGGGGTTTAGAGGAGAAGCTTTGGCTAGTATTGCAGCTATTAGCAATGTTGAAATGGTATCCAAAACACAAGAACAAGAAACTGGTTATCGTATCGTAGTAGAAGGAGGCGATATCCTAGAAAGAGAAGAAATAGGATGCCAAACAGGAACCTCTATTACCGTTAAAAACTTGTTTTTCAATACACCAGTTAGATATAAGTTTTTGAAAAAAGACTATACAGAATCAGGTTATATTGAGGATGCCATCACAAGAATTGCCTTAGTCAATCCACAAATTTCGATTAAATTAATCAATATGGGAAAAACCGTTATCCAGACCAATGGAAGCAAAGAGTTAAAGAGCGTCATTTACAGTATTTATGGAAAAGACGTAGCAAATGGTATTGCTGAACTTAATTACCAATACGAAGACATAACCGTTTCTGGAGTTATTGGAAAACCAGAAATAGCAAGGTCAAACCGTTCTAACCAACTATTTTTTGTCAATAAAAGATACATTAAAGATAAAACGTTAACAGCAGCAACAGAGCAAGCTTATAAAGGCTTGATACCAATTGGAAAATTTGGTTTTGTTATTTTAAATATCGAAATGAACCCAGCCAAAGTAGACGTAAACGTTCATCCTGCTAAATTAGAGGTTCGTTTTGAAGAAGAAAACAAAATCTTCCAAGCAATTTATCATGCCATAAAAGATACCTTATTGAAAAATGAACTAGTAGTAAACACTTCAAGTTCTAGAGAATTGAGTTTTGAAGAAAGACTAAAAAATATCAGAGAAGCTAAAAAGGAAAACACAAGCAATGGGCTATTTGGTTTTCGAAAACAAAATGAAAAGAAAATTGAAAAATACACAGAAGAAGAAAGCACCATTAAAACAAATCGTGTAGAAGAAGCAGAAGTACCAAAAGAAGAAACAAACCTAGAAATGCCAAAAGTCGGAACCCCAATAGATACTTCTGACGTTTTAAAACAATTAAAAGAAATGAAGGAAAAGATAACAAAAGAATTAGAGCAAAAAGACAATTTACAAGTAAATGATGGTGTAAAAGACGTAGGAGCAGAATATCGTTTAGAAGTCAGTAAAATACCAGAAGAAGATAGCATAGAAGAAAAAATAGAAAGTGAGCTTGAGCCACAACTACCAGAACAACAAGAAAATAATGCCGAAACCCCAATCGAAGAACAGACAGAAGAAGTCAAAGAAAGTCAAGAAGAATTACCAAAAGAAGAAAACGAAATAGAAACACCTAACACAAAAGAAACAGTAGAAACAACAGAAGAAAAAGAGGAGTCAGAAAAAGCAGAAGAAATAATCGAACAAATAGAAGACCCAGAAGTTCAAAAAGAATTTGAAGAAATTAAACAGAAAATGCAAGACTTAAACGACAACCCACAAGTAGTCTCCAAAGACTTTAACGAAATGTATGCTAAAATGTTTGGTAGATTACCAATCGAAACACAACGCCAAATCGAAGAAAAGGAAAAAGAAGAAAAACAAAAAACGAGTGCAGTTGATTTACTCAAAGATAATATTTCTGTATTTGAAGAAGTAAAGCAATTTGAAAAACCAGCGTATCAATTTGTAGGTGTTGTATTTAAAACGTATATCATATTAGAAATTGATAAAGAAATGTATATATTAGACCAACATGCAGCCCATGAGAGAATTATGTATGAAAAAGTCAAGAAAAATTATTACAGTGAACAAAACAAAGACTCACAATTATTATTATTGCCAGATATCATAACACTATCCCATAAAGAAATGGATATCGCAAAAGAAAATATGGCAATGTTTGAGCAAGCAGGATTTAGCTTAGAAGAATTTGGAGAAAACACCATAAAACTAAATGGCGTGCCAACGGTTTGCATTGACCTAAATACGAAAGAATTATTTTTAGAAACGCTAGATGAAATAAATACCGTTGCAAGAACCGCAAAACAAGAAAAAGAAGAAAAATTCATAGCAACTGTAGCCTGCAAAGCAGCAGTAAAAGCCAATATGGCACTAGACCGAAAAGAAGTAGAAAGTTTAATGGACAAACTATTAGAGTTGCCAAATCCATTTACTTGTCCGCACGGAAGACCAACCGTAATTAAGATGACCCAATATGATATTGAAAGGAAATTTGCAAGAAAATGACATTAATTATAGTAATAACGATTGCCATTTACCTACTTCTATTTGCTTGGACATGGCATAGTTTAGGCTTTATCGAAAAGCCTAAAAAAATAGGAATTATTTTGGCATTGACCTTAGTTATCTATGTGATAACCTTAGCAATTTTTCAAATAGCTAAAGCTGGAATTGCTTATGAAAAGATAGAAATACAAAAAAGCGTACAAAATGTGATAGTTCCGATTTTTACAGCTATCAATGGTATGATAGTAATGCCACAAATAGGAAAGTTACTCGACAAACTAAATGAGGATGAAATCAAAAAAGAGGAAATCAAGAAAAGGGCAATTCTTATATTAACAATATTTATGGTTTGTCTTGTTTTTGAAACAGGATACATGAAGGATACACAAAGAGGAATTTTGAAAATGTATGAAGCAAGCAAACAACAAGACTAACAAATATCCCCAAAGAAACCCGGAAGTAAGTGGGGACTGAGGGGGAAAAGAAAGGAAAGAAATGCAAAAAGTAATTGTAATATGTGGACCAACCGCATCCGGAAAAACCAGTTTATCCATAGAACTAGCTAAAAAAATAGAGGGCGAAATCATATCAGCAGATTCAATGCAAATATACAAAGAAATGGATATTGGAACAGCGAAGCCAAGTAAGGAAGAAAAACAAGGCATTAAGCATTATCTTTTGGACTTTGTTTCGCCAGAAGAAAGGTATAGTGTAGCAGATTATAAAAGAGATGCTAAAAAAGCAATAGAGGAAATTTTAGAAAAAGGAAAGATTCCAATTATAGTAGGAGGAACAGGGCTTTACGTAGATAGCTTGATATATGAAATTGAATATCCCAACATTGAGTTTGATGAAGAATATCGAAAGCTGTTAGAAAAAAGAGTAGAGCAAGAAGGATTAGAAGCCTTGTATCAAGAAGCAGCCCAAATAGACCCATTAGCCATCGAAAAGATAAGCCAAAATGACGAAAAAAGAATTCTTCGCATTTTGGAGATTTATCATGCAACAGGGAAAAACAAAACAGAGCAAGAAAAGCTATCAAGAGTAAATCCAGTTCCTTATGACTATCAAGTGTATGCTTTAAAATGGGATAGGGAACTTCTATATGAAAGAATTAATAAAAGAGTCGACATTATGCTAGAACAAGGCTTAATTAAAGAAGTAGAAGAAATTTGGAAGAAATATGACCATTTTCCAACCGCTATGCAAGGCTTAGGCTATAAAGAAGTGGTAGAATTTTTAGAAGGAAAAACTACCAAAGAAGAAATGATAGAAAAATTAAAGATGGAAACCAGAAGATATGCCAAAAGACAAATGACGTGGTTTCGAAAGAATAAACAAACCATATGGCTAGCAGGAGATGCAAAAGTAGAGGATAATATTGAAATCATAGTAAACCATTTAGAAAGAGAATAAGAAAGGAAGGCAAGAAATGTTGGAAAAAGAAAACCAAAAGAAAAAAACAAAGCAAGCAAAAAAAATAGCATCACAAAGAAAACGAATTGTGGTGTCTATTACCTTAGTTGCCATTATGATATATGTTGCCTATGCTATCTATCTGTTAGTCAAGCAACCAACCAACATTTTTACCATTGAAGACGGAAAACTATACCAAGAAGAAACCGATATTGGCTATGTCATCCGAAAAGAAACCGTAGTCAAAGGGCAGAATTATAAAAACGGTATGATGCAAATTAAAACAGAAGGCGAAAGAGCAGCCAAAGATGAAAATATCTTTCGTTATTATAGCACCAACGAAGAAACACTAAAACAAAAGATAGCCGATTTAGACAACAAAATACAAGAAGTGATGCTGAGTGACACAGGCCTATTTAATTCAGATATGAAATTGTTAGAAAACCAAATTGATGAAAAAGTAGCCGATATCAATCAAATTCAAGATAGTACAAAATTAGCAGAATACAAAAAAACGATAGGCGATTTAGTAACCAAAAAAGCACAAATTGCAGGAGATTTAAGTCCAAAAGGTTCGTATTTAAACCAATTAATTGAAGAGAGAAAAACGTATGAAAGTCAACTAAATTCTGGTGCCGAATATGTCAAAGCACCAATGAGTGGCATAGTATCCTACAAAGTAGATGGGTTAGAAGAAACCCTAACACCAGACAACTTTAGTGCCTTAAGTAAATCCTATTTAGAAAGTTTGGATTTAAAAACAGGAAAATTAGTAGCAACCAATGAAGAAAGCGGAAAAGTGATTGACAATTTTTCTTGTTACATTGTAACCGTTTCTTCCTCAGAAGAAGCAAAAAGTGCAGAAGTGGGAAAGAAAATAAAAATTAGGTTATCCAATAATACAGAAATACCAGCAGAAATTACCAATGTGATTAAAGAAGAAAACGAAGAAATCGTTCTAATATTAAAAATAGAAAAACAAATTGAAGAATTAATTAATTATCGAAAAATTTCTTTTGACTTAATTTGGTGGGATGCTTCTGGTCTAAAGGTTCCCAATCAAGCGATTGTAAAGGTGGACGATTTAGATTATGTCGTAAGAAACAGAGCAGGGTATTTAAGCAAAATGTTAGTAAAAATAAAAAAACAGGGCGAAAAATATTCTATCGTAGAAGCTTATTCAACAGAAGAATTAAAAGAACTAGGTTTTTCTAATGAAGAAATTGCCAAATACAAAAAAATTGCAATTTATGATGAAATTTTACTAAATCCAGAAGTAAGTCAATTAGACTAATTATTACAAAAATATTACAAAAACATTAAAAAACAATAACATTAGCAAAAGGTATTGACATTTTTGCGAAAAAAGTAGATACTAAATAAAAATAAACAAAGGAAGTAATTTTAGGAGGTTTTTTTATGTCAGGAGCATTAATGGACAAAGTATGGGGATTATTCGGGATGGATGCCGTAGAAGGAGAAGAATACGACGAGGAAGACGTATATGATTATGAAGATGAGGATGAAGTTGAAGAAGTAGAAGATAGAAAATTATTTGGAAGAAAAAATAAAGTAGTAGCTATGCCACACGCAAATGCTAATGCCATTCAAATGGTCATATCACAACCAACAACTTTTGAACAAGCAGACGAAATTTGTAGTTTATTAAAAGAAAAAAAATCAATTGTTTTAAATTTAGAATATGTTAATAAAGACGTCGCTAGAAGAATTGTAGACTTTATTAGTGGTGGCGTTTATGCTTTAGATGGTTATATTCAAAAAGTATCTAATTCTATCTTTTTAGTGGCACCATCTAATTATGAAATAACCAATGAAATGGCAAGAGAAGAAATGAAAAGTAAACTTTCTGTTTCATGGCTTAAAAACAACGGAATTAACTAATTAAGTTTAGCCAAGGAGGAAAATATGATAACACCATTAGATATTGAAAATAAGAAATTTTCAAAACAAATGATGAACGGATATAGTGTAGAAGAAGTAGACGATTTTTTAGATGATTTAACAGCAGATTATTCAAAAAGCTATAAAGAAGCAACTGAATTAAAAGCAAAAGTAGAAGAATTAACCAAAAGTTTAGAACATTATAAAACCATTGAAGAAACGTTGCAAAATACTTTGGTAATGGCTCAAACAACGGCAGACGACGTAAAAAAAATCGCACAGCAACAAGCAGACCAAATCATCAATGAAGCAAAATCAACGGCTCAAAAACAAGTAGGAGACTTAGACAACGAAATCATAGGAAAGAAAAAAGAATTAGAAGACGTAAAAAAACAATTCGATATTTATAAAGCAAAAATGGAAGCTTTATTAATTTCTCAATTAGAATTATTAAAAGACATTAATAAAGAAGACGTCTAAATTGCATAATATACAAAAGACAAACTATCTATTCAAAATAGATGGTTTTTTGTGTTTTTAGGGCAAAAACAAGAAAAATGTTACAATTTAGGAAGTATATTACAGAACTGTTAAATGTATGTTACATTTCAGTAAATACTATTGACAATATCCAAAAAAAGAATAAAATAATAGTATCAAAGAAAGGCAAGATATGAGAATAATAGGTGGAAGAGCAAGGGGAACCAAATTATATACGTTAGCAGGAAAAAACACAAGACCAACACAAGACCGAGTAAGAGAAGCTTTGTTCAATATTCTTCAACAGGAAGTGCAAGACAGTATTTTTTTAGACTTGTTTGCCGGAAGTGGGGCTTGTGGCATAGAAGCAGTAAGTAGAGGGGCTAAAAAAGCAATTCTTTGCGATAATGCCAGACCAGCCATAGAAATCATCCGAAAAAATATTGAAAAAACCCATACCAAAGAACAAATTGAATTATACCAGATGAATTATGAGATGGTTTTAAAAACCAAAATAAAAGAAAAACTAGACCTTGTTTTCCTAGATGCACCCTATCAACAAACAGAATATGTTTATAAAGCCATAAGCATACTCTTGGAAAATAAATTGATAGGAAAAGATAGTATCATAATAATTGAAACTGACCAAAAACAAAAAGTGAAAGAACAAATAGAAGAACTAGAAATAGAAATCATAGATGAAAGAAAATACGGAAGAGCACATCTTATCTTCTTGAAAGCCAATAGAAAGGGGTAAACCATGGAAATATTCACAATATTAGAAACATTAGAAGAATTATTAGAAACGAGTAGAAATCTACCATTTTCTTCAAAAAGTGTCGTTGATAAGGAGGAAATGTTAGATTTAATCAAAGAAATCAGAATCAAACTTCCAGATGAGTTGAAACAAGCCAAATGGGTAAAAGAAGAAAGACAACGTATTTTAGTAGAAGCCCAAAAAGAAGCAGATGGCATTGTTAAAGAAGCCGAAAATAGAATTATAGCAATGGTGGACGAGCACGAAATTACTAGAAAAGCCTATGACCAAAAAACAGAAATCATAGAAACCGCAAACGAAATGTCAAGAGAAATTTCAAAAGGAACTAAAGAATATGCAGATACCTTATTGCTAAATACCGAAGAAGTGTTAAACAACACCTTGGAAAAATTAGAAAGCAATATGTCAGAGGCATTGCATTTAATGCAGTTATCTTTAGAAGATACCATTAAAACAATACAAACAAGTAGAAAAGAATTGAAATAGCGAAATGGTGCAATGGGGACGTTTCCGTTTGGACAATTTTTGGGGTTTGGGGGGGATTTAGAAATTGTAAATA
>CANPIU010000055.1 GCA_947574235.1 uncultured Clostridium sp.
TTAATTAGTGCTAATGTTTAAAAATTTTTGGGACATTTTCAAAAATGATTGACAGATTTTTTCAAAAATTTTTCAACTTTTTTTCATTTTCACTTGAAAAATCAATTATTAGCAGTTATAATAATATAAGATTAATCATGTGCCCGTAGTTTAGCTGGATAGAATGGCAGGCTACGAACCGAACCATTAGTAGTGTGATTTACCTTTATAATAAGGACTTTCAGGGATTGAGTTTGTATGTGTTCTCCAAAAGTTCCCCTAAATGATAAAAATCATACTTGTAAATTATTTAATTTTACATTATAATAATTTTAATAATGCGTCTGTAGTTTAGCTGGATAGAATACCGGGCTACGAACTCGGAGATCGGGGGTTCAAATCCCTCCAGACGCACCAAATGCACTACTTTACAGTGCTTTTTTATCCCACCAATAATTCTTCTGTTCTAATATCTTGAATTCTTAATTTTATTATTTTATTAAAATATTTATCACTTTCGGCTATCAATTTTTTTAGTTCTTCTTCACTATTTTGTTTTATATACATTTTTACCATTTCATTTTTCTTTCGTTCTTCGAAAAATGCAGTTATGTTTTACAAAATCAACATAATATGGTATAATATATTATGTAATGATATTCATTCAATAAAAATTCAGTTAGGAGGAAATACATTATGATTATCAAGACCAAAAATGGCGACATTCTTAAAGGCAATGAAAAACGGATAGCTTTTGCTGTCAACATCGAAGGAGCGAATGGCGCAGGCTTCGCGGGAATGATTTCCAGCAGATTTTGGCCTGAACTGGCCTATATTGGAGAAACCAAGTTGGGTACAGTATTAACTAAAAAGGTTGATGACATTGAGTTCTTTGCTCTCTGCTGTTATTCCTCGAAGAAAGGCTGGAACAATCAGCAGGAAGTCATTAAGGAATGCTTTGATGCAATTCCTGGAGATGAACCTGTGGCATCAATCTCAATCGGTACAGGACTTATCGGTTTCCTCAGTGGAGCAAATTTCGCTTTGATTAAGGCAGGGATGGAAGCCTCGAAAAAAGAGATAATTCTCTATTAATCCGTAACTGAGAAATGGCAAAAATTGAATAGCACACGAGCAAGGAGGCACTATCTCCTTGTTTGTGATTTATATTAAATTTTTTTGTAAATTTGTTGCAATTTATAAAAAGTATGATATACTTTAATAAATTGATTGATATTTGTATCAATCGTTAAAGGTGTGAAAAAAGTTGTAGATATCTACGTTGTTCGCACCATTAATTTACCCAAAAGCCCCACACTATTTGGTGGGTTATTTTTCCTTATCTTCACTTTGCATAATAGCCTCTTCCTTATTCTTCTCTTCCTCTTGTTCTTTTTTTATCGCATCCATAATCATAACAAATTTAACCTCGCCTTTGCACTCGCCATTTAGCATAGTAAAATGATTATATTCTTCTGACAATTCTATCAATTTTTCTACTCTCTCGTGACCATCCTTTACGTCATTATTGATTAAATTACAAATCTTTTCAATCGCTTCCTCATTAAATTGCTTAACCCCTTCTTCCAAAGTATTCGCACCTACTTGTAACTCACTTGCTCCCTTTTGTAATGAATTCGTACCATTTTTCAAATCGCCTAATCCGTTTGTCAATTGACTTAAGCCATCTCCCAAAGTATTCATTTGAGATATCACTTGATTTTGCGCTTGTGCTTTCACTTGATTGGCTACTTGTTTAGCAGTTGTCTTTGCTGTTGTTTGTGCCACTTGTGTTGTAACCTCCCCTGCCACGGTTTGTGCAGTCTGATTAGCAACACTTCCAGCCACCTCTACGGCTACCGTCTGGGCCGTTTTATTAGCCACTTGTTTAGCCGCTTCCCTTGCTGTTTCCTCTGCTGCTGTTATAGCAGAAGCTTTAGAAAATTGTAAAATCATCTCTTGCTGTGCTACTGGCAAAGCCTGATAATTACTATTGGCTTCTAAGCCCGCCTTTACACTTGCCTCTATTTGTTGTTTTTGCTGCAGGCTTAAGCTTAAAGAACTTACTTGGCTTTCTGCTTTCTTTCCAATCTCTTCCTTTTGTGCTTGCATCATCTGTATTGCCTGTGTTTTGGCTCCATTTCCTATCGCTTCTTTTTGTGTTTGATTTAAAATAGCACTTTGTTTCGCTTGCTCTCCAATTTGATTTAAAATAGCCTCATCTAACACTTCCTTTTTATCATTTTTCAATTGCTTCGTAGCTTTCTCTACTTCTTCCTTCATTTGTTTAGCACCTTGATAAGCTACTGTGCTTCCCTCGTTTAACTTTTTACTTCCTAACGCTAACTTACCACTTCCTTCTGCTAATGCGGTACTTCCCTCTTCAATTTGGTTGCTTGCTGCCTCTACTGTATCGACTTGTTGATAGACTTCTTCTAATTTATCTAAAAACTTAAAATCCTCCTCTTCTAAAACTTTAGGTGTCACAAAAGTAATAATATTTCCTAATGCAAAGTCGGTTGCCTCCATCGTTATTTGAATTTCCTCAGGTATTTCTACCTCTTCTTTACTAACCTTTAGGCTCTCTTGCAAACCAGGCATAGCTATCCCCATAACCAAAGATTTACTTCCATCATTTACAACCTTTCCATTTGAAATCTCTATCTTCTTATTCTTATCATTTGGTATTACCGTACCTGCTACCACTACAAATGGTGTATACATTTTTTCTTCTTTTCCATTGACAATAACACTATGCTCTTCCTTATTGGTATAATGTATCGTCACTGTTACACGGCCAGTCTTTCCTACGATTTCTTCTGCCGATAATTCCTTTCCATCCAATTCATACTTCACATGACACGCAATTGGCAACTCTTTTTGACTTTCTCCTTGATAGTAAATATCCTTTTTATCAGCTTTCCAAACCAAAGAATTTCCTTCTTGGCTAAATTCTTCTTCTCCTTTTGTGTTCTCAATGTTTAGCAAATCCGTCATATCCTTTAACACGTCTGCTTCTTCTTCATTTTCTAAATGCGTACTTACAAGAGTGGAATAATTTTCTCCTTCCTTCGTAAGTTTTGAATACACCGTTTCTTCCTTCGTAAAAGCCATAACTGGCATTGTATAGGCACACATTGTACACAATAACGCCCCTGAAATTATCTTTCTTTTTCCTTTAACCTTCATGATTTTTCCCTTCCTTTCTATCGAATACCATTAAAAATGATGGTAACACACCAATTACTACAACCATACTAACAATAGCCCCTCTTGCCATCAAACTACATAAAGAACCTATCATCTCTATTTTCGAATAAGCCCCTACGCCAAAAGTTGCTCCGAAAAAACATAAGCCACTCACAATAATCGAACCAATTGACTCTTTTAAAGCTTCTCCTATAGCTTCCTTCTTCTCTTTTCCTTCCGCTTTATATTGCTTATATTTCGTCGTAATTAAAATCGCGTAATCAATGGTAGCCCCTAGTTGTATCGTTCCTATCACAATCGATGCCACAAATGGCAATGTTGTATTGGTATAAAACGGTATTCCCATATTGATAAAAATAGCAAATTCAATTACTATCATTAAAATCAGTGGTAGTGAAATAGACTTTAACACTACTATCATTATCACAAAAATAACACCAATGGAAACCACATTAACACTGTTAAAATCATGGTCACTAATTTCTACTAAGTCCTTCATCAATGGCCCTTCTCCTGCTAAAATTGCTTTTTCATCATAGGTTTTAACAATTTCGTTTACTTTTGTAATTTGTTCATTTAATTCATCGGTTGCCATTTCATAACTTGAATTGATAATTATCATTTGATAATCCTCATTTTCAAATACACTTTTAATCTCCTCTGGTAACATACTATCTGGCACTGCTTCTGCTACTTTAGGATAGCCTAACGTCCACTCAATTCCCTCTATTTCCTCAATTTTTTCTAACATTTCTTTTAGTTGATAGTTTGGTATTTCCCTATTTACCAATAAAACTTCTGCTGAAACCACATTGAACTTGCTTTTAAGTGTTTGGTTGGCCTCTACACTCTTTAAGGTTTCTGGCAAAGATTTGTCTAAGTTATAATAAACTTCTGTATGACGATATCCATAAAACGCAATTGGTAAAATAAGTAAAAATACAATAATAATTGCTTTGTAGTGTTTCATGATAAAGCTTTGAACACCAGTAAATTTCGGCATAATTTCTCTATGTTTTGTTTTTTCAATCCAATCATCAAAATTTAATAACATAGCTGGCAGTATGGTTATGACACAAATAACCCCTAATAAAACCCCTTTTGCCATTACAATTCCAATGTCTTTCCCTAAGCTTAAATCCATACTACACAAAGCTAAAAATCCTGCCATCGTAGTTAAAGAACTACCTACTACCGACCCCATTGTTTTAGCAATTGCATGAGCCATCGCTTCTTTTTTATCGGAATTATTTTTTTGCTCCGCATGATAACTATGGTATAAGAATATCGCAAAATCCATCGTTACCCCTAATTGAAGCACACTACTAATCGCTTTCGTAATATAGGAAATTTGCCCTAAAAATACGTTACTTCCCATATTATACAAAATAGCAATTCCAATGTTTAATAATAAAAATAGGGGGGCTACATATGAATCTAACGCTATTTGTAAAACAATAATACAGAGAACAACCGCTATGATGACATAGATAGCAATTTCTGAATTCGATAAATCTCTTGTATCTACTATCGTAGCAGACATCCCACTGATTTTACATTGTTCATTGGTTATTTCTCTTAATGTTTCAATGGTTTCCATCGTAGTATCGGAGGAAATACTATCTTTAAACGTAACCATTAAAACGGTGTTTCCTTCTTTGTAAATTTTATTCTTTATTTCCTCTGGTACCATTTCAATCGGAATACTCGTTCCTACTACGTCTGCTATTCCCATTACTTTTTCTACATTATCAATTCCTCTTATTCTTTCTTCTAATTTTTGAATCTCTTTTGTACTCATATCTTCTACTACTATCATAGAAAAGGCTCCCATATTGAAATCTTCGGATAAGATTTTTTCTCCTTGTATCGTTTCAATATCTTCTGGTAAATACACTAAAATATCATAATTAATTCTCGTAGCCTTCATGCCTATTACAGCTGGTATTAATAATAACAAAGCAAGACCCAATATGACTTTTCTATGCTGGCATACAAACCTTCCAAATTTAAGTTGAAACATACGAACGCTCCTTTCTTTTTCAAAATGACTATTGGTCACTTTGTATATTATATTACATTTATGACCATTGGTCAATACTTTTTCTATTTTTATTGCTAATTTTTCATTTTTATGTCATAATAATTATGGTGATAGTATGGGAATTATGGAACAAAAAAATGAAAAAGAAACTAGATTATTAGAAACTGCCTTCCGATTATTTACAGAAAAAGGTATCAAAAGCACCTCTATTCAAGAAATTGTAGACAATGCCAAAGTCGCAAAAGGTACTTTTTATTTGTATTTTAAAGATAAATATGAAATACGAGATGTGCTAATTACTAAAAAATCTGAAAAATTATTTACCGAAGCCTTAATGAAAATGAGAAAAAACAAGATACCAAATTTTCCAGAACAAATTATTTTTATCATCAACTATGTCATTGATGAATTAGCTAAAAATCCGCTTCTTCTAAAATTTATCTCTAAAAATTTATCTTGGGGCGTTTATAATGAAACGATTATTAAGCTTTATGATAGACCAGAAAGTAAAGAAGACGGTTTATATGCCTTATTTTTAAAGGGCGTAGAAGAAAATCATCTTACTTTGGAAAATCCAAAGGTAACTTTGTTTATGATTGTTGAATTGGTTAGTTCGACTTGTTTTGACTCTATTTTATATAAAAATCCTTTGCCAATTGCAGAATACAAACCTTTTTTGTATGATGCGATTCGTGGCTTATTAAAAATTTGACAAACGCAAAAGATATCATATTATTTTTTTCCACCCCATATGATTATATGAGGTGATTTTTTTGTTCATAAAATCATTTAAATTAAGTAAAAAATTAATTATCTTGTTTCTTATAACCATTGTCTTGCTCTCTAGTATTCTTATTTTCTATTCTTTTGCTAGTGAAGACGACAAAAAAGAAGAAGAAAAAAAAGATTTTATTAAGTGGGTAGATTTTAATGTTACTTGCGAGGCTTTAAACTTGACTGCTAAATTAGATATTAATTCTCATAATAAGAACGAAGAAACTGTTTATAATTGGATTGAATTACTTGCCTACTTAGCTTGCAAAAATGGAGGAGATTTTAAAAATTTCAAACCAAAGGATTTAACTGCTTTAACCGAAGAATTAAAAAACGGACAGACCATGGAAGACTTAACGCAAAATATTAAATTTTATGATTATTATTTTGAAAGTTATTCTGCTATTTTAGGTAATTTTATTGGTAATTATTCGATTGAAGTTCCCAATGAAGATGGTTCTAAATCTTATCAAGAAAAGTATGGTTTAAAGGCCTTTCTTCCGATTGCTAAGAATTATTCTTTTAGCCACTATGATGATTTTGGAAATGCTAGGTCTTATGGTTTTAAAAGAACCCATTTGGGAAATGACTTAATGGGAAGCATTGGAACCCCCATCATTGCCGTTGAATCTGGGGTAATTGAAAATATCGGCTGGAACCAATATGGTGGCTGGCGTATTGGTATTCGAAGTTTGGATACCAAACGCTATTATTACTATGCTCATTTAAGAAAAAACCATCCTTATGCAGAAGGCTTAGAAGAAGGTATGAGTGTGAAAGCTGGAGATGTTATTGGTTATCTTGGTATGACTGGTTATAGTACCAAAGAAAATGTGAATAATATCAATGTTCCTCATTTGCATTTCGGGATGCAATTGATTTTTGATGAGTCACAAGTAGATAGTCCCAATGAAATTTGGATTGACGTTTACCCTATTATCGAGTTTTTACAGAAAAATCGCAGTGAGGTTTTTATGGCAAATAAAGATACTAAAGATTATGAAAGAAAGTTTGACTTTATGGAGGATAATTTGACAGAATAAGTCGAAAAAAGTAATTTTATGTCAAATTTGTGTTTTATGGAAAATTATGGTATAATAATAGATACTATAAAACATAAAGGAGGAGATACACCGTGGAATTAGTACATGAACTTGAGGGTTTAAAGCGGTATTTAAGGAAGAAGGGTGGTATTAATTATTACACCACCGGCACTTCCGAAGGGAAAAAATGGTTAGATGATATCTTATTTTCTAATGGAGTTATCAATACCCTGGTATTCAATCTGCTTTTTTCCTAACCCCTCTTTGGCGATAGTGTAAAATAAAGTGTGTAAGTTAAAGGTACCAAACTTATGCACTTTACTT
>CANPIU010000056.1 GCA_947574235.1 uncultured Clostridium sp.
GGTAAGGCACCAGACTTTGACTCTGGCATGCGCTAGTTCGAATCTAGCCAGCCCAGCCAAGAAAAATTAATGCAAAAAGAAATAGAACAATTGTAAAGTTCTATTTCTTTTTTTAATACATATAAATAAAACAAAGAACAAAAAGATAGGAGAAAAAAGATGGAAAAAACAATTAACCAAATTGCAAAAGGTGTAGGAATATCCTTACTTACTACCTTTATTTTATTATTAATTTTTGCAGGACTATTAACCTATACACAGATGAGTGAAACAATAATAAATCCTGTAATTATCATAGTAACAGCTGTAAGTATCTTAATCGGAAGTTCGATTGGAAATATTAAAATTAAGAAAAATGGATTAGTCAATGGAGCCTTAATAGGTGGAATTTATATGCTTACTATCTATGCAACTTCTAGCATTTTAAATTGGAAATTTGGAGTAGAAATACAAAGTATTATTATGATAGTAGTCGGTATGGCATTTGGAATATTAGGTGGCATTATAGGAGTAAACAAAAAGTGAATTAAGAAATATTGTGAGTGCCAATGTCACAATTCCAAAAATTAATGAGGTATTGCTTTTCTGTTTTAGGAACTAAATTCATACGAATAGACGAAAATGGTTTATCGTGTTGAAATAAGTTTTCCTCTCCATCACAAGAAGCAGCAAGCCAGCCAAAATCTTTAACATAGCCTTGATAGACAATAGAAAAATCAGGGCTATTATTTAGTTTAAATTGCATACCAGAAATACCAAATAAGTATTGCTTAGCAATATCACTTGGAAGAGGCTTGGATAAAGAAGAGGAATTGCCAGCACGATTGATACCAGCTCCACCAAATTGTGAAAAGGGTTTGTTGTCAGAATAATAAATATTATCAGAACCAATATTGAGCCAATTAGAGCTAGGGTTAGGATTGTAACCATGATAATAAGTAAGTTTATGATAAGTACAAGTTGCGGAAGCACCTTCGCCCCAATAAGTATGAATATAGGTTCTTCCTTGTAGACTATTTGGCGCAATATCGCCAGATACATTAACTAAAATAGTTTCGGTTTTACAAATAGAATCAGAAGAAATGGTTTTTGGTGCTGAGATTTGGCCATTACTTACAAAAGTTTGTCTACTTGTAATATCAAAGCTTCCATAGTTAAGAGAAAGATTAGTAGCTTTTTCAATACGAATAAATAAGTCAGAAGAATTTTGTGCAAAATCTGTGATTGGCAATTGATAAGAAACGGGATTACAAAATTCTTTAGATAGTACATAGCCATCCGATGAAGAAGTCCAACCAACTAAGTTAGCAATCGCTTCATTAGCAGTTAACTGTGCCAAAGATTTACCATTACTGCTTGGGATTTCTTGAAAACTAACAGCTGGTGCAATATTATCAATCATAATATTAGTAGAAAAAGTTCTACTTTCATTACAAAAACCAGCGATATCTTCTACAATTCCTTCAGGAATAACAAGACTTAAAATTCCATTACCAGTTGTATTGGTAAAAGAAAATTCATATATTTTTTCACTAGAATTTTCAGAAATTAAAGAAAAGCTTTTAAAATCGACTAAAGTAGGTGAGTTATCTACAAGAATTGTTAAATGATTAGATGAAAAAATATTTCGAGAAATATTTTCTTCTATTATTTTAATGTGACCAGTAATTAAATGAGTTTGATTAGCATAGGTGGGATAATTGGTATTAGATGAAATAATATCGACAAGTTCGATTTTGGGTTTAGTGGTATCAATGTTAATTTTAGCAGCGAGATTTGAAGTTTCAATTACATATTTAGCAAAACATATTTGAGAAAATAAGTGAATACTAAAGATTAAACCTAAAATGATTAAAATTTTTGTTTTTTTGTGCAATATACATGCCTCCTTTTAATTGTTTTTTTATTTATTTTTAGGGGAAGTTTGAAAGAATAAAAGATAGAAAATATAAAAGTATTATAAAGTCCATAAAAGAAAAAGTCAAGAGATTTGGAAAAAAATGTGAATTATTATCATAAAATTTTTGGTGTAGGTTATAGGACGAAACAAAGGATAATAAGAAAAATATTGAATTTTAATAACTAAGAACCTTTAATTTTAGCGGCTTTTTTTGAGTAAAACACGAATAATGTCGAATATTGCGATGAAAAGTTCTTGACAAATACGAAAAGGGGAATTATAATGTGATTACATTTTCAAATTTCAAAATTTCAATCAAAGAATTTTTAGTTCAAAATTTATCGAAGAAATTTCAAAACTGAAAAAATCAAAAAAGAAAGGAGGAGTGCTTATTGAGTAGAAAGAAAAAAGCAATCATAATAGTTGCTATTGTATCTACCATCGTACTAGCTTTCATAGGAGGACAAACTTTTTCTAAATATGTAGCAGAAGTAAGAGGAGATGGAATAGCAGAAGTTGCAACATGGAGCTTTAAAGTCAATGGACAACAAGAAGAAGTACAAACCATTAGTTTAGGTTCAACTTGTAATGACGAAACCTTAGTAGACAACAAGATTGCACCAGGAACCAGTGGAAGCTTCAATATTATGGTAGATGCTACAGGCTCAGATGTTGGAATTGATTATCGTATTGAATTTCAAAACGAAACTACCAAACCTACCAATCTAAAATTTATTTACAACAAGCAAGAATTTAGTTCTGTTGAAGAATTGCAAGACAATTTATCAGGAACTATCAATGCTAATGACCAAGACAAAACAAGAAACTTAACCATTGATTGGAAATGGGACTATGAAACAGGAACCACAGAAAGTGAAATTGCCAATAATGACAGAATTGATACGCAAAATGCAAAAGACATTGCCAACTATACTTTTAATGTTATTGTTTCTGGTACACAAGTAGTTCCTAATACATAAGTTTAGCAAAAAGAAATTTGAAAATGTACGGGGTATATTTTGTTATTTACTAAAGACCAACCTTTATTCTATTTTACATTGATTATTGTCAAGATTTATTTTTACAAAATGGAAGTAAGGACAAGCCTAGTAAAAAACTTGTCCTTGCAACCACTAAAAAGAACAGGAGGGATAGATGAGAAAAGTAAAAATACCATGGAAACGGAAGAAGAAGAGAAATCACTTTAGTTTTAGTAAGTATTATGGTTTTAGTATTATTTTTTTCTGGCTACAGTATGGGAAAAGAACATAGCAGTGTGAACATTGATACCAATGCTAAAATTGCAGAACCAATTGTAGTAGTAGAAAATAGTCCAACTCTTGAAGTAGATGGAAAAAACCAAGAAGAATACTATGATTTTAAAGTAAAAAACTATCGAGAAACAGGAGAAATTACACAAATTGCGATGCAATATTGTATTGAAATCATGGCACCTAAAGAAGAAGCCATCTCTTTTAAGCTATATAAAGAGGGAGAAGAAATACCATTAGAAAATAACAAAACGAAAAACATAAGATTAGAAAAGGGAAAAGTACAAGAAGATTGCTATCAATTAGAAATCAAATATGACAAAACCAAACAAAAAGAAACCAAAGATATTAAGCAAGAAGTACAAGTAAAAGTGCATTCAGAACAAGTAAGAGTTTAAAGGAGGCACTTAAAACAAAATGAAAAAACAAAAATTAATTTTAATCATAATTGTAATTTTAATTATCATTATTTTCTTATTTCAAATGCAAAAAAATCAAAACTTTAATCGTCAAGAAGAACTTATTTTTTTCAAACTCTTTTCTTTTCATCAAGAAGAAATAGATAGCACATTTATAGCAGAGGAAGTAGAAAATCCTGTCTATGATTTTCAGGTAGATTACCAAAATATTGATTTTAAAGATATTTATCTAACCGATACGATAAAACAAAATACAGTAAGACAGGAAAAAATAGCACCTGGAACAGAAGGGGATTTTACCATTTTATTAAAGTCGAATAAAAAAATTAATTATCGAATACAATTTAAAAGTACCAAAGAAAAACCAGAAAACCTCTATTTTCAAATTAAGGGAAGTGATAGAAAATATAAAAATTTGGAAGATTTAGAGGAAAACTTACAAGGAGATTTAATAGGAAATAAAAGGATTACGATACATTGGAAATGGGAATACGAAGGGAAAAAGGAAGAAAATAGACAAGATACAAAAGATGGTCAAACAATTGTAAAATATCAATTTACGATTTTTGCCATAGGAGAATAATTGAAAGTGTATCAATTACAACAAATTTGTGCAAATTAATAAAGATAGTATTAATTTGCACAAATTTATTGGAAAAATAGTTGCTATTTTTTCCATTTTAAGATAAAATTGTAAAAGACAAAAATAGGAGGCAAGATTTAATATGATAACATTGGAAGACGTAATCGAAAATTCAGAGGTAGATGCTTTAATTAGAGGAGCACAAAAACAGTTAGATGGTCTTGGATATACTGAGCATAGTCATCGTCATATTTCAATTGTTTCAAAAAGAGCAGGAAAAATTTTAGAAGTTTTAGGCTATCCAGAAAGAACCATAGAATTGGCTAGAATAGCAGGTTATTTACATGACATTGGAAACTGTGTAAATCGTACAGACCATGCTCATAGTGGAGCTATTTTAGCGTATCAGATTTTAAAAGATATGGGGATGCCAGTAGAAGAAAGAACGGAAATTATGATGGCAATTGGAAATCATGATGAAAAAACGGGAACGGCGGTAAGTGATATCTCAGCAGCGCTTATTTTAGCAGATAAATCAGACGTACACAGAGATAGAGTTACCAATACGAATTTATCTACTTTTGATATTCATGATAAGGTGAATTATGCCGTAACGAATGCGGATTTAACAATTGATAGTAAGAATAAAAGGATTGAACTAAAATTAACAATTGATACCGAAATATCGCCAGTGTTAGATTATTTTGAAATTTTTATGGATAGAACCATGATGAGTAAATATGCCGCAAAATATTTGGATATCTGGTTTGAATTATTGATTAATGATACAAGATTATTGTAGGTTAGAAAGGAAAGAGAAAAAGATGAAAAAAGTAAAAATATTAACAATAACATTACTAGTTGCAGTAATTACAATGGTAGCCTTTATAGGTGTTTACACAAAAGTACAAAATCGAATGGAAAATCAAGTAAAAGACTATGATTTAGCAATGGATTTGAAAGGAAGCAGAAACATTAGATTAAAAGTAAGCACAGGAAATAAAACGATTATTAAAGATGCAGAAGGAAAAGAAGTAGAAGATAGTGAAAGTTTGACAGATGAACAAATAAAAGAAAAAGGGTACACCAAAGAAGAGGTGCCAAATAATAGTGAAGAAGTAAAAACAGTAGAAAATTACCAAGCTTCACAAAAGATACTAGAAAAAAGATTGGAAAAGTTAGGGGTAACCAATTATATTATTAAATTAGACGATACAACAGGGGATATTGTAATAGAATTGACAGAAAATGATAGAACAGATAATGTAATTAGTAATTTATATACAAAAGGAAAATTTGAGATTATAGACAGTGACACGAAGGAAGTTTTAATGGATAACAAAGATATTAAACAAGCACGTGTTATGTATGGTTCAGGAAATAGTATAGGGACAAGTCGTGGCACTAATGTGTATTTAGATATCGAGTTTACCAAAGAAGGTAGACAAAAATTAGAGCAAATCAGTAGTCAATATGTAAAAGTAGAAGAGGATATGCCAGAAGAAAATACTACGAATAATGAAACAACGACAGAAGAAACTAGTAAAGAAACAAAGACAGAAAAGAAAATAACGATGAATATCGATGATAATGAAATCATGTCAACTAGTTTTGAAGAGCCAGTAAGAACAGGAAAATTACAATTATCAATTGGTGCAGCTTCAACGGATAAAAAAGCATTACAGGGCTACATTGACCAAGCAACTAGTATGGCAACAGTATTGAGTACAGGAAGTATGCCGATTGAATACAATTTAGATGAAAATCAATACATTTTAACAGATATCACAAATCAACAAATGGAAATAGCAATTTATGTCGTAGCAATCGTAGTAGCACTTGCGTTAATTGGATTAATCGTAAAATATAAAGCGTTAGGAACTTTAGGTGTGATTTCGTATGTTGGATTTATTTCTTTGTTACTACTAGTGGTTCGTTATACCAACGTTACCATTGCAATGGAAGGCCTTGTAGGAATATTAATGACATTAGTGTTAAATTACATTTTGGTGAACGAATTAATGAAAAAATCAGAGGAAAGAATTATGGTATATAAAGATTTCTTTGTGAAAATGATACCTGTAATCATTATGGTTATTACTTTTTGCTTTATACCATGGATACCAATTAGTAGTTTTGGTATGACAATGATTTGGGGAATTGCTTTGATAGCACTTTATAATGTGATTTTGACGAATAATTTATTAAAAATAGGAACAAGAAAGGAAAAATAAAGATGAAGGAAATGAGCAAAAAAACAAAAATAATAGCACTTATCGTAGCACTTGTCATTTTAGTGGGGATAATTGTTACCTTTACAGTTGGTTTGAATTTTGATTTAAGATATCAAGAGGCGAAGAAAATACAATTGTACCTAGGAAAGAACTTTGAAATAGCAGATATAGAAGCTATTACCAAAGAAGTGCTACCAAATCAAAAAGTAATGATACAAAAAGTAGAAGTGTTTGAAGATACGGTTAGTATTTTAACAAAAGAGATAACAGATGAACAAAAAAACAATATCATTAATAAAGTAAATGAGAAATATGAGTTAGAATTATCAGCCGATACAACAGAGGTAATCAAGGTTCCTCATACAAGAGGAAGAGATATTGTAAGACCATATCTTATGCCTTTTGCAATTGCAACTGTTATTATCTTAGTCTATATGGCAATTCGCTATTATAAGTTAGGGATGATAGTAACTCTAGGAAAAGCGATTGCTATACTAGTAATTGCACAAGCAACTTTATTGAGTGTGATGGCAATGGTAAGAATTCCAATTGGAAGATTAACAATTCCTTTGGTATTGGCTACTTATGTGTTGTCTTTAGTGGGTATTACTACTTATTTTGAGAAAGCTTTAAGGGAAAAGAAAAAGGAAGAAGAATAGAAAAAGAAGCGAGACCATGATAAGGTTTCGCTTTTGCCATTTATTGTCATAACAATAAATGGAAGGACTTTACGTAATGGGCTACTAGATTTCTTATACAATTTATGTTATAATGAATATAGTATATTGTTTTTGAAACCAATAAGTACAGCACACTTGGAGGTTTCAAAACCTCCAAGAAAATTGGTAGTGTAAAGTAATCTATGAAAAAATAGAGTATGGAAAAAATTTCCATAAATT
>CANPIU010000057.1 GCA_947574235.1 uncultured Clostridium sp.
AAGAAATTACAGCATTAGATTTTGACCATCAAGGAAATATGGACGATTGGTTAATGATTGAAAAGATAGAAGACGTAGTTGTAGGAACAAGTATTCCTTACAATTATGAAAAATCAAAATTTTAAGGTGGTATAAATATGGCAATGTGGAATCCGTGGCGAGGTTGTAAAAAATGTAGTGATGGTTGTTTACATTGCTATATTCATAAAGGCGACTCAAAAAGAGAGGTAAATACTAATGATATCATTAAGACAAAAGACTTTGAAAAGCCAATAGAGAAATTAAAAAATGGCAATTATAAAATGAAAGCAGGAATTGTTTATTTATGTTTTTCTACGGATTTTCTTATTGAAGAAGCAGATGGGTGGAGAAATGACTGTTGGAAAATGATTAAAGAAAGACAGGACTGTACTTTTTTGTTTTTAACCAAAAGAATTGATAGATTTATTAAATGTATTCCAGATGATTGGAACGATGGATATGATAATGTAGTTGTATGTTGTACCATTGAAAATCAAAAAAATGCAGATTATAAATTAGAGATATTTAAAGATTTACCAATAAAACATAAATGTATAACAGCACAGCCTTTATTAGAGAAAATAAATATTGAAAAGTATCTTGATAATATTGAATTAGTTGTTTGTCGGCGGAGAATCTGCTATAAATGCTAGGGTATTTAATTATGATTGGGCATTAGATATTAGAGAACAATGTATAAGAAAAAGTGTTAATTTTGAGTTTAGGCAATGTGGAACTTATACAATCAAAGATGGGAAACAATATAAAATACAGACAAAAGATTTATGCAGACAAGCAAAATTAGCAAATATTGATTATTCAGGGAATCGATAAATTGCAATTTAGGAGAGGGATGCTATGAAAAAAGTATTATTATAATTTCAATAATTGCTTTATGTATAAGTATGATTATTAATATATTAAGCTGAGCCAAAAAATAATTGAATATTGCAATAAACAAGAAGAAAATACTTTTGAATTAAAATTATCAGATTATACTGATTTTGATAGGGATACTGTAATAATAATATTAAAAACCTACTTCAAAACAAGAATTAATCGATTTTACGAGAATAGTAGAGTATAAAAAAGAATTAGACTTGCAATCAAAAGTGATATTTGTTAAAGAGAACAAAATCATTTATGAAAAATATTTCGAGACTGATTTTGAAAGTTCTTATAAAGTTGTTATTTATCCTTATGAAGATATAAACTCTGGAAATAAATTTTTTAAGGATAAAGCCATGTTTAAAGTTGAAAGAATTAATATAATAACGAAAATAGATATACCTTAAAACCAATACAGTAAGGTGTAAATTACAATTTTGAAGGGAGTAATATGAAAGATTTTGATACCCTAGAAAAACTAGAAGACTATTTTAAAAAAGTAAATTGTTATGGCAATGAGAATTGTTGCTTTATTTGTAGTACAAAGCCTAGTTCTGTATTTCTTAGTATGTTTGGTGCTTTAGGAGGATGGTTATCCGTAAAGAAAAACAAAAATGTTATGGGATATTTACTCAATAAAAATGAAAATGGCATTTGCCTTATTCCAATAGTAATAGATACTATGACTAAAAACAAAGTTGATTTAGATAATTATATTTTTATTAGAAATGAAGATATAGTAAAAGTTAGTATTAAAAATGAAGAAATTGGATTTAAAAAAATAACAATTATGGTAGTAGATAAAACAAAATACATTTTAAAAGTATCAAAAAGAATAATCAATGTAGATTATCATAAGACAAATTTAGATAGATTTATAGAAATGTATAAGTAATAGGTAGGGCAGATTTTTTAATTTAGACAAATAAGTATATAATCATAACAAGAATTAATAAGCTCAAAGTAGGAGGTGTGTTATGGGAAATATTGAAAAAGAAGAACTTGAAAAATTAATAGGAATAGATAAAGTTAATACTTTTTATGATATTGCTAAAGAAATAACAAAGCTTTATGATATGGAACAAATATGGAATACCGGTGGCAAGAAATGGAAGTATGAATATAAGTTTAGAAAAGGTGGAAAAACTTTATGTACATTTTATTTTAAAGATAATACCTTGGGATTTATGATTATCTTTGGCAAAGATGAAAGGACTAAAGTTGAAGAAATAAGAAAAGAACTTTCACCTAATGTACTAGAGAGTTATGATACTGCCGAAACGTTTCACGATGGAAAATGGGTTATGTTTAATATAACAAACAATTCAATCATAGGAGATTTGAAGAAATTACTATTTATAAAGAGAAAACCAAATAGAAAGTAATACAAATTTAAAGGAGAGAAACTTATGGCAAGAACATTAAAAAACAAAGAATTATTAAATACAAGATTAGCAACTAATTATGGTGGATGGATGTATTGTGACAAGTGTAATGAAAATATAGGGTATTTATGTTATTCTACTTATGATAAATTGGAGTTAAAATATCAATGTAATTGTGGAAGTCAAGGTAGTGCACGATTAGACTTTGAAGATAGTGAGATAGGAAAAAATAGTAAGGATGAATTAGTTGTAATAAAAAATAGATTTTGCTGTCCTAAAGATAAGGAACCTTTAATTACTATCTTAGATAAAAAGGTGGCTAGTTATGAAATGAAAATTACTTGCAAATCTTGTGAAAGTATTTATAAGAAAGAAAAGAACAAATCATAATAGGGGTGCTAGACAAAAGCTTAGTTCATTGGTGGACTTTTCAAGCTTAATATGATATAATCAAAATCAGAGTAAATTGAATAGTCGCTGGTAAATATCCGAAAGGAATTACGAGAGGAAAGTCCGGGCTTCAAAGAGCAAAGATGCTAGATAACGTCTAGTGAGGGTGACCTTAAGGAAAGTGCAACAGAAAATAACCGCCAATTTTGGTAAGGGTGAAAAGGTGAGGTAAGAGCTCACCGCCATTATGGTGACATAGTGGGTCAGTGTAAACCCCATCTGAAGCAACACCTAAAAAGAAGATTAAGCCTGCTCGGCGCCTTCTAACTTGCGTGGCTTGAGATATATAGCAATATATATCCTAGATAAATGACTATTTTAAAAGACAGAACCCGGCTTACAGATTTACTCTCTTTTTTTGTCTTTTTTGGGACTTTCTGGGACAGGCACTAAAGTGGCTATTTGTTTTGGCCACTTTAGTGCCTGTCCCAGAAAGTCCCAAAAAAGTTCTTTGACAAGTGCAAGAAAAAAGTATATAATTCTCTTATCAAAGAGGTGAAACCAATGAAAAAGATAAATTTTTTAGCGACAGATGGAATTCGTTTAAATGGAATTCTTTACGAAACTCCAAGCAAAACAGAGGATATCATTTTGGCGGTACATGGCATGACAAGTAATTGCTTTAAACAAAGAGATGAAATAATTGCTAAGGAAGTCAATCAAGAAGGAATTGACTATTTTTGCTTTAACAATAGAGGAAGTGAATTAGTAAAGTATATCCAAAAAGGTAATGAGGAGAAAAAGCTAGGAGGAACTTCCTACGAAGACGTATTAGAGGGATACGAAGATATTGTAGGGGCTATTTTAAAGCTTAAAGAATTAGGTTATAAAAATATTTACTTACAAGGTCATAGTTTGGGGTGTACGAAAATAGTTTATACCTATCATGAATTACAAAAAGAGGAAAGTAAAGAAATATTGAGTCATATAAAGGGGATGATATTGCTTTCTTTAATCGATATTCCGACTACGCTAAAAATATATTTAGGAGATAAATTTGAAACTTATTTAAAACTAGCAGAAGAGAAGGAAAAAGAGGGAAAACAATTGGAATTAATGCCAAAAGAAGCATTTATCCATCCTGTTTGCGTAAAAACATTTCTTAGATATGCTCGTGATAATAAAGAAATTGACTTTGCAAATTTTGGAAGAGATAAGGAACTAAAAAAATTAAATACCATAACAATTCCTTTATTTATGAGATGGGGAAATGTCAAAGAAATGATTGTACAAGAAGCAGATGAATTAGTCAAAATGGTTTCTAATGCAATTCATAATCCAAGAAAAGACATTGCTTATATAGAGGGAGCAAACCATGGCTATGAAGGAAAGGAAGAAATAGTAGCCAAAGAAATCATAGCTTTTATTAAGAAATATTGAAATAACAAAAATACGAAGGAGAAAGGTACCAATGGAAAAAACAACAAATTTAAGAAAACAAAATATGAAAATATATTCACTATATCGAGCAATTTCAGTCGATTTAATTTTTTATTATGCCATTGAATTTTTATTTCTAACTCAAGTAAAACATATCAGTAGTTCAGACATTGTTTTAGGAAGTGCTTTTTATGCTATTTTTATGATTATTCTTCAAATTCCTGCTAGTGTGATAATTGATAAAATCGGAACTAGAAAATGTACAATTGCAGCTAACGTTTTTAATGTGATATTTGTTATTTTAATTATGACATGTGAAAATTTAGGGATGCTGATATTTGCTCAATTGATAAGTAGTATATGTTTTTCCTTAAAAGACATATCAGATAATGCTCTTATTCAATATTCTATTCCAGAAACCAAAAAGCAAGGAGAAATATTTTCTAAATTAGAAGGAAAGGGTCTAAAAGATTACTTTTTAATCAACGCTATTACTTATGTTATAGCAGGATTTTTGTATGTCATAAATCCTTATATTCCAATGATAGGAACCTTATGTTTTACCATACTTGCCACTTTTATGTCTTTAGGATTTCAAGAGATAGAAGAAGAGAGAGAAAAACAAACAGTAGAGAAATATATAGATGAATTATGGCTAGGAATAAAATTTATTGCTAAATCACAAAGACTAAGAAGTTTATTTCTTTATTCAGGAATTGCTTGGGGCGTACTTTGTTTATTGAGTACTTATCGTGCTAGTTTATTAGTAGATATTGGAACGCCAGAACAAGTCATTACTATAATAGCAGCGGTACTGAGTATTTCTTCATCGATAGGGTCAAAAAAACAACTACAATTTAATCAATACTTTGGAAATAAATCTTTATCAACAATTCTTTTTACCATAACATTTTCTGTTTTGATGATAGGAATAACAAGTAAGATGCATCTCTCTTATGGAATTACTCTAACAATTGCCATTTTAGGATTTACCTTAATCAATTTTGTAAAAGGCGTTAGTTTAGTTTTAATCAAAAGATATTTAAGGAATTTTGCCAGTGAGAAAATATTAACACAAATTTATGCGGTAAATGCTATCACTCAAAATATACTAAGAGCAACCATTGGATTTTTAGGGGCTTATTTATTACGAATCACCAATACAACCAATAGCATTATCTTAGTTGGTATTATCCTATTAATTACAGTGTTAGGCTTAGTAGCTTACATGAAAACAAGACTAGGATTAAAACCAGAAGAATATAGTAAAACTGAATTTTTTGAAAATACTTAAGCCAGTAACAAAAACTAAAATACCTTAAATTTCTTCAAATTCTACCATTTCCCCAAGGAAACCCGGAACCAGTGGGGAAAAGGGAGGAACTAGGGAAAGGAGAAAAAAATGAAAGAATATAAAACCTTAATCATAGTAGCTATCCTTGTTGTAACAGTATGTGTTGGTGTTTCTATTATAATACAAATGGATGCGAAACAAGAAAACGAAAGTTTTAATAGCGTAAAATATTTTGAAACACCTGATAGAATTGTCTATAAGACAAAAGGTGAAGATAACTATTATGTGTTTACTTCTGCTAAAGTTGATTATGACCAATTATTGAGCCAATTAATTAAATGTATTGATGGAGTAGGCGAAGGAGCAAAGCTATCCAAAGAAGATATGGAAAAAATAGAACAGGAAGAAAATTACTTAGAATTAGATTATGATACCATTAGTAAAAATTATGTCATAGCCTATCAAAAAGAAAATTATAATGTGATAAAAAGAACCAATGAAGGTGGTGTTGTCGTTAAAAATACGATACAACAAAAAGAACCATTAGAAAAACTCTTAAAAGAGCAAATACGAGGAAAAGAAGTATACAGCATGTCAGATAATAAAGAATACAAAATAGAAGAGCCAATTATCTATCAAGTACCGAGTTGGTCTAATGAACTTAAAAAGTATGAGCAAGGGGTTTATAGTGTAAGACTTGGAACCAAAGAGGCTTATCGAAAATTTTTAGAAAATAATCAATTAACAATGGCACAAGATATACCAGTAGAGCAATTTGAGAAAACAAATGTGATAGCCACGATAACCAAATATTCAATTGAAAAGATAGAAACAAGAATAGGTGGCGTAACCTTATATTTTACAGGGGTAGAAAATACAGAAAAGTATTATATTAATTTTTATTGCCTAAGTAAAGCTATCAATAGCAATTGTATCTATCGAGACTATACACAAGTAGCCGTTCCAAGAAAAGAAACACAAACACTAGAAAATACAGAAACACAAGTTATTACAAATGGCGAAGTGATTACAGAAGAAACAGCAAAACAAATAGCGATAAATGCTTTGAAAAAAGATGGAATTAGCACATATACTGATTGGCAAATAGAAAGAAAAACAGAAAATAAATATTATTTGGAAAAATGGACGGATAGTAACCAAAACTATGCGGAAAAATATACTCCAACCAATCAATACGAAGCAGTAGATACCTGGTGTATTGCTTTTCAAGATGCAGGAGACGTTGGCTGTTATGTAATGGTATGGGTGGATGCCGTAACAGGTGAAGTTCTATGTTATCATTGGACGGGAGAATAAAAGTTTTAATAAGGTATTAGGAAATTCTTAATGCCTTTTAATATGCGTAAAATGTCGAAATTTGCGATGAAAAGTGAAGAAAAAGCCTTGAAAAAATTGAAAAGTTGTGATATTAATAATAGGAAATTTGAATTCAGAA
>CANPIU010000058.1 GCA_947574235.1 uncultured Clostridium sp.
TGGCTTAAGAAACTTTCAGGAAGTCCTGATACACCACCAGAAATACCATCTATGTTCATGTCTCTTACTTCATCAATACTACTATATCCTTTATAATGTTGATAAATTCTTTGTACGACAACCGCTAATTTGTCAGCAAAGGTTAATACGATATTTTCTTTTTCATAGATATCTTCAATTTCATTACTGGTTATTACATAAGAAGGTTTGGTTTCTCCTTCTACATATTTTAGCGTTGCTAAATTGTATTTTTTAATCAATTCTGTTAAAGCTTCATAACCAAATTCTTTTTTATAACTGTAAATTAAAATATCAAATTTATCTTGTGCTGTTAAAAGGGAAGGAATATCAAAGGGAATTGCTTTTGAAACATTACTTTCTGTTACACCATATTCTTTTTCTAATAGGTCAAAAATCAATTCTTTTACATATTTTTTGTCATTGACATCGCCATAGGTACATCCTTTTAAAGCTTTTTTCAATTCATATTTTTTATTTTTTCTTCTTTTTAATTCTTCTTCTGAAAGACCTATATCGTATAAGTTGATTTTGGTAATTTCATCTAATCTTTTTTTGACAAACTCTATCATTTTTTCAATGGTATAAGTTTTGTCATCTACGTCAACTTCTACTTCGACTTCAGCTGTTTGCTTTTTCTTAATACTATGATAAACGACATAACCTGCAATGGCTACAACTACTAGTATTAATACGATGTTTGTTATGGTCATTTAGTGTTCCCTCCTTAACTTTTAAGTTTATCGTAAATCTTCTAATCGATAAATGATATTATCTACGGTCCTTTTTACTTCCGCTAAAAAGAAACCATTTCTATCATCTTCTCCTGTTTTTCTAAGGTTTAAAAATAAGTCTGGCACCTTTGCCTCTTCACATGCTTCAAAGAATAATGTGTTATAGGGCAGCGTGGATACTTTATTTCTTTCCCCTAAATATCTGGTGATATTTTTAATGTTATATTTTGAATATTTATCATATCTTCCTATTAATAATAATACTTTTTTTGATTTCAAGATTGGTTTTTCTTCTCTTAATTCCATAAAAGAATTGATACTTGTTAATCTTTGGCTTAGGTTGGCTACAATTAAATTGGAATTTTCCATGATTAAATCAGCAATATCATCTTGTACTTGTTTGTCTAAGTCTACTAATACTAAATCATAATAATTATTCGCTAAATTGATAATATCTGGATAATATCTTCTAATATCGTTATACTCACCTTTTTCTCCTTTATAAGTTGGTAAGATTTCTAATCTATCCTTTAGTATGATTTTGGTATAATTGGTGATTTGGTCAGGTGACAATTTGTTACTTTTCATCATTCTCGTTAGTCCTGAAATTCCTTCTTGCATAGCAACATTGGTATTGGGTCCAAATAGTCCTAAGTTTCTTTTTACTTTTTTAGCTTCCCAAAAACAATTATCCAAGTTTTCATCATGATAGCCTGTTGAAATGACTAAAATTCGATAGTTATGTTCTACGGCTAAATGGGTAGAAATGGCTGCTAACGATAGTGTTTTTCCCGTTTGTTCTTTCCCGTTATTCCAAAAAGTTACAATTGACATTTCTATACTCCTTTTTCAATGATTTTGATGGCTTTTCTTATGTTGCTTTCACTTACATCCCCTAGTATTTCTTCTGCCAAGTAAACTAATCCATCTTTATATTGAACACTCAATTTTTTTAATTTTATTTTGGCTACTCTTTGATTTTCATAAATGATGCTTAAATCTCCATTTTCAATGGGAAAATAAATTCTATATTCGTTCCATATTACCTTATGCCCTAAGGAAAGGAAGTTTAAATAGTCATCTTCTTCTTTTAACATTTCTTTTGAAAATAAGACTTTTGTTAAACTCATTGGTACTTTTAATTCCATTAAAGTTTCTAGCCCTTTTTTTAAAGAATAGTTATCAAAAGAGGTTACAAAGTAGTTTTTTTGTGCTTCTTCTAATTGGAAGGCTTGAAGTCCTGCTATGTTGTCTGTATCTACTAAAAGGATATCGTATTCTAGTTCTTGTTCCTTAGCTACTCCTAAATAGTTTTTTATTCCTTCCATGTCCGAAAAGCCAACGGCTATATCAATGTCTTCAAAATCTGTTACGTAGGTGGCTGCTGGGCTTATCGTTGGCACAATGTATCTTGCTTTTTGATTTACCGTAGCATCCACCACTAACACCTTTTTGTTTAACGTTGTGAGTATTTTGGCTACATATACAATTAAATCGGTTTTATCATAGGCTCCTATAAATCCTATTTTCTTCATGTGTGTTTCTCTCCCTTTTCTATTCTATTACTCCTGCTAAAGAGTCTAAGTATTCTTTTCTAGAATTTTTAGAATTGGTTGTACTTTCTTGCATATTGGTTTCAATGTTGGTTTGTGCTTGGTCTCCTTGGTTACTGATTTCTGGGTTGATATAATTATTTCTTAAATTAGATGCATCTGTATTGTTATAACGATTTGCAATTTCGTTCATGGCTCTTTCTACAATGTTTGGATTGTTTTGTAACAATTTAGAAGTGCTTTCATTAACTGGATAAGTTGGTGTTGCGGCATCTTGCATTCCAGCTTCTGTATATTTTGTTGCATAAATTCTAGAACCTTTAATTCGATAAGCATCGTAGATAGCACAACTCATATGTAAAATTTCGTCTTCTGACAGATTAATCCATATGGTATCTTCTGAATCAACTCCACCTACATTTGGTACTTCTACTTCTTTTTTCGATACGACAATGTAATCTTGTCCAGATGGTAGCATAATTCTAACGTCGATATAGTCCCCTGTTGCTAAATCCATTGGTAATACTAACATGTTATATTCTTGTTTTCTTACGTCATTTTGTACAGGGTTATCACTTTTGCTAAGTAATTCTGTAGTAATTAGTGTATTTTTCTTCATCGTTATTTTAGCTACTAATGGTACACTATTTAGTTCTAAATATTCTTTATCATTATTTTTTTCGATATAATAGTTATCGGTTTCCTCTTCTTGTTTTACTTGATATTCTCGATTGTCTTTTCGAATGTATAAAGCTGGTGTATTGTTTTCTATTTTGGTATAAATATCATTTCCTTCTTTATCTTGCAAAGCATAATTTTCAATCAAAGTAATATCACTTGTTGCATTGCTAGGTACCAGATTTCTATTTACTGTTTGTTTGGTTAGCATATCTGTGGTTATTACTTGTCCTGAACTTACGTCTTGATTTAAGACATAAGCTTGTACACTTGCTTGTAATTCTTCTTTCTCTTTTTTTACTTTGTTCATCAATTGCATGAATAACAATGCTATTACAATTCCTGCTATTAATAACATTACTAACATACCTAATAAAAATGAATTTCTTGCTTTTCTTTGCATTGGATTTGTTGCCATGACAAATTCCTCCCTTAATCTTTATTTTTCTATATTTTTTTACAAAATATCCATCTCATTTATTGTACCGCAAACCCGTACCAAAATCAACATTTTTGCTTGTTGTTGCTAAAACTTAATATGGTTGTAATATTTCTGTAATATTTGTTTTCCTTGCAATTTTAGCAAAATTTTTCTAAGGCTTTGGCAACGCCTTCTTCATTATTTGAACGAGTAATATAATCTGCAATTTGACTCACTTCTGGTGTACTTCCTGCCATTACCACCCCTAGCCCTGCTTCTTCAATCATTTTTTTATCATTTACATTGTCTCCGATTGTCATGACTTCTTCTTTGGCAAGGTTCATTTTTTGCATCAAGTGTTCAATGGCATACCATTTGTCTACGTTTTGCATGCTAATTTCTGCATAGTAATATTCTACTATGATTTCCTCCGTTCCCTGTTTAATGGTTTTTCTAGACATATGAGATACGTCTAAGACTTCTACCCCTTCTATTTTTCTTAGTTTTCTAATAATCGACTGAAATACGGTTTGCGTATCGTCACAAATTGTCATTTTTAAAAAGTTTTCGTCTTTTTTATTTTTTACATAATCATACATGTTATCAATGATATTGATTTTGGTTTGTTTACTTTCTTCTTTTTTTAAATTTTCTTTTTGGTAGTATAACACATTGTATTTGAGTGCTGTTGCAAGTACAGCTTGCTCGGTATAGACATTATAGGCGATACTATTTTTTTCACATATTTTAATAATTTCTAATACTTTTTGTTTTGGCAAAAATTTATCATAGATAATTTGTTCTTTTTGGATATCATAAATAAGAGCACCATTTCCAGCAATTAAATATTTTTTGCTTCCGAATTTCTTCTGCAATGGCTTTAATCGAATCAATGGGTCTTCCAGAAGCAATGACTACTTCTGTTCCTTTTTCGATGGTTTTTTGTATGGTATTTTTGGTATTTTGCGTTACTTGTCCATAAGAATTTAGCATCGTTCCGTCTAAGTCTATCGCTACTAATTTATACATTTTTTTCACTCCTTATTTTTCGACTTTTTAATTATAACTTTTTCATTTTTAATTTGCAATCATTTTCTGGAAAAAATTGCTTGTTTATTTTTTTGTTTTTTGGCGTATTCTAAGTATTAGAAAAAGCAAAAGTTTTTTCTAGTGTAATATTACAGGAGGTGAAAAAACAATGGCAACAAATTCAAACAAAAAATTAGTTCCAGAAGCTATGTCTGCTTTAGACAAATTCAAATATGAAGTAGCTAGTGAAGTTGGTGTTAATTTAAAAGACGGATATAATGGAGATATCTCAGCTAAAGATGCTGGTAGAATCGGTGGTAACATGGTTAGAAAAATGATCCAACAAGCTGAACAACAAATGAAATAGTTTCATTTTTAGTTAGTTACTAAGCTTCATTTGGTAGGAAGTTAAATTTTGTTTTTATCTATTTTATTTTTAAAATACATAAAGGCAGGATTTGATTTCCTGCCTTTCTTTTATTTTTATGCTTCTGGTTCTACTAAACCATAGTTTTTTCCATCTTTTAATTTGTGAATTACATTTACTTTTCCTGTTTCTACATTAATGAATACTAAAAAATTGTGACTTGGCTTTTCTTTTAATTTTAATACAGCATCTTCTGGTAACATTGGTTTGATTTCATAATAAGAAGTCTTTACAATTTCATCAGCTATTTCTGCTACTGGGTCTACTACTGTTTCCATGTTTTTTAAAGAAGCTTCTTTCATCATTTTTTCTTTTTTGGTTTTGGCTTTTCTGATTTGCCCTTCTAAAATGTCAATGTCTTTGTCAATGGAAGCATACATGTCTTTATCTTCTGTTACTGCTCTGTATTTTTCTCCTTTAGCCATTACATAAATTTCAGCTATTTGTTCGTTTTTTTCTGTTTTTAAGGTTACTTCTGCTTCTGCTTCTTCAAAATATTTATCAATTCTGTCTAATTTTCTTTCTACATAATCGTTGATTGCTTCTGTTATTTTTAGTTCCTTTCCTGTTATTCTTATTTTCATAATAATCGCTCCCTTCTTTTTATGATCTTATTATAGCGATTTATTTTGAAATTGTCAAACCCTTAAGCCAATACTTATTTCTTTTTTGTTAATTCTTCTATTTCTTCTTCGGTCAATTCTGTCACTTTTTCAATATCTCCTATACTAATCCCCAAATTTAGTAACCTTTTAGCAATTTCAATTTTGTTTTCTTTTCTTCCTTCTTTTCTTCCTTGTTCTCTTCCTTCCCTTATTCCTTTCTCTCTTCCTTCCCTTATTCCTTTCTCTCTCCCTTCTTTTATTGCTTGTTCCCTTGCACCTTCTAACATGCTTTTCTCATCTCGAA
>CANPIU010000059.1 GCA_947574235.1 uncultured Clostridium sp.
ATATTTTTTTTTAAAAAAAAAACAAATCCCCCCCTCCCGGGCCCGAACTTTTTTCAAAAAAAATTAAAAAAAAAAATATTTTTTTTTTGTCAAAAAAAGGTCCGTCCCTGCTGGCTCCCTCTTGCTCCCTAATGGCTCTGTTTTTCAATATAATTCCAAGAATCTTGGCACATATCTTCTAACGTTTTCGTCGTTTCCCAACCAAGTTCTTCTTTGGCCTTTTGTGGGTCTGCATAACAAGTCGCAATGTCACCTGCTCTTCTTGGTGCGATTTTATAGGCTACTTTTTTACCTGTTGTTTTTTCAAAGGTTTTTACCATATCTAATACGCTATAACCAGTTCCTGTTCCTAAATTGTAAATATATAAACCTTTTCCTTCTCTTTCTATCTTGTTTAAAGCTTTTAAATGACCTATGGCCAAATCCACTACGTGAATATAATCTCTTACCCCTGTTCCATCTGGTGTATCATAATCGTCTCCAAAGACGGATAGTTCTTGTAATTTTCCACTTGCTACTCGAACAATATATGGCATTAAGTTATTTGGTATGCCTTGTGGTTCTTCTCCAATTAGTCCACTTTCATGGGCACCTACTGGATTGAAATATCTTAAGATACAAATATCCCACTCATTGTCTGATGCATAGATATCTTTTAAAATTTGCTCAATAAACAATTTAGTCGTACCGTATGGATTTGTGGTTCCTCCTGTTTTACAATCTTCGGTTAATGGTATTTTTTCTGGTTCTCCATACACAGTTGCTGAAGAACTGAAAATAAACTTTTTACAGTTATATTTTCTCATAGTGTCTAGCAAAACTAAGGCTCCAGCAATATTATTGGTATAATATTCAATTGGCTTTTCAACGGATTCTCCTACCGCTTTAAAACCTGCAAAATTGATAACTGCTTCAATTTTATTTTCTTCAAATACTTTTTCTAATTTTTCTTTATCTTTATAATCCATTTCGTAAAATTTAAAGTCTTTTCCTGCTATTTTCTTTATGGCTTCTAGCACTTGTGGATTGCTATTTGAAAAATCATCAATGATTACAATTTCTTTTCCTTCTTTCAATAATTCAATTGCTGTGTGACTTCCTATGTATCCTGCTCCTCCTGGTAATAAAATTGCCATATTTTTCACGCTCCTTTGTTTCTTCTTATATTTTCTTAATTTCTACCCCTTCTTTGGTATCCTTAATTTGATACCCTTTTTCTTGAATAAGGTCTCTTAGTTCATCAGATTTCGTCCAATCTTTATTCTCTCTTGCTTGTTTTCTTTGTTCTACTAATCCCAAAATTTCTGGTGGTATTTCTTCTGTCTTTGGCTCTAATACCTCGGTTATCTTTAAGCCTAACACAGTGTCAAATTTAGCTAATAATTCGGCTAATTTTGGAGATTTTTGTTCTTGTCTAACAACTTCCCAAACAACACTCATAGCAAGTGGCATATTTAAGTCATCATTAATGGCTTGATGGAATTTTTCTTCTAAGGCTTCTACTAAGTTATCTGCTACTTCATCTTTTCCTGCTAGGTGTAGTTGATAACCATTTTTCAATCTTTCTAAAGATTTAGCAGTAGCTTCCATCCCTTCCCATGTAAAATTCAATTTATTTTTATAATGAGAAGAAAAACTAAATAATCGATACACTAAAGGGTCATAGCCTTTTTCTATGATATCTTTGACTAAATATACATTTCCTAAGCTTTTTGACATTTTTCCACCATTAATTAATAAATATTCCCCATGCATCCAAAATCTAGCAGGTACTTTTCCACAATTCCCCTTACTTTGTGCAATTTCGTTTTCATGGTGAGTTGGAATTAAGTCAATCCCACCTGTATGGATGTCAAATTGTTCTCCTAGATACTTTTGTCCCATAGCAGAACACTCAATATGCCAACCTGGATAGCTTGGTCCCCAAGGACTATCCCATTTCATCAAATGATTTTCTGGAGCTTTTATCCATAAAGCAAAGTCACAAGGATTTCTTTTTTCGTTATCGACTTCTACTCTTGCTCCTGCTTTTTGTTCTTCGATATTCAAATTCGATAAAACAGGATATTGGCCGAAGTTTAGCAATGTCAAAATAAATAGCAGTTGAAGTTTCATATGCATAGCCATTTTCCATTAATTTTTCAACATAACTAAGCATTTCTTGAATATGGTCTGTTGCCTTACATACAATTTCTGGTGTTTCTATATTTAATGCCGCTAAGTCTTGGAAAAACAACTTTGTGTAATGCTCTGCAATTTCCATTGGAGTTTTCTTTTCTTCTCTTGCCGATTTTAACATTTTGTCTTCTCCGTCATCCCCATCAGAAACTAAATGACCTACGTCTGTAATATTCATGGCATGCTTTAAGGTATAACCATTATACTTTAAGACTCTTCTTAAAATATCTTGAAATAAATTGGTTCTCATGTTTCCAATCGTGGCATCTTTATACACAGTCGGCCCACAAGAATAGATTTTTACCTCTTTGCTATCTAATGGTTTGAATAACTCTTTTTTCTTAGTTAACGTGTTGTAAAAATAAAGTTCCATATTTCCTCCTCTTTCTTTATACTTTGTAAATACGAGATGTGAAGAGTCTTCCTTTCACATCTCGTGTGTTTTATGGCTTTGGTGTTTTATTTTCGGTTGTATTGGTTGTATTACTTGGTGTATTGGTATTTCCTGTTCCCGTATTGGTGTTGGTTGTATTGGTGTTGGTATTGGTATTGTTAGTATTGCCAGCCGTATTGCTAGTATTATTGGCTGTATTATTGGTTACTGGTGGTTTTGGTTTTTCTACTTCTTTTGGCTTGGTATGTACATTACAAGTTTCATTTATTTTTCCGGCTGATGATGCACTATTACCACCTATTGTTTTCCATAGTTGTAAATTTTCTTTTGGCACATTTCCTCCGAATCCTTTTGATTCTACTGGCACATATTGTGAACAGAATTCAGTAGCTAGCATCCCTGTTTCTGAGCAGATTGTCTGTAATCCATGACCTTCGCATTTTCCTGGCAAATTATCAGAAGTAAATATCTCTTTGTAAGTATCACTGCAACCAGTTGTAGCAATACAACCTGTGTTCTTGCAAATGGTTTGCTCTACTAATCCGCTTGGCTTTACAAAGCTTGCTTTTTCTAGTCCTTTGTGAATAGCTGTCATAACTTCATCCCAAATTTGTCCTGCTGGGTTCGTTCCAAATCCTGTTACTTCTTCACTCTTGTCATAACCAAACCAACAAGCTGCTGCATAGTATGGTGTAAATCCACATAGCCATCTGTCATAACTATTATCGGTTGTTCCTGTTTTAGCTGCTACGTCTATTCCTGAAATGGCACAATAAGTTGCGGTTCCTCTTTTTACTGGTTCTTGCATAATCGATTTCATAATATACGCATTTTGTTCAGATAATACTCGTTTCTTCTCTTGTTTTGGCTCTAATACTGTATTGCCAGCAGAGTCTACTACTTTGGTATAGAACGTTGGCTCAATATATTCTCCATTATTGGCAATGGTTGCATAGGCTGCTGCCATTTCTAATGGTGTAATTCCATCCGTTACTCCACCGATAGCAAGTGCTGGATTTTCATCATTGTGTTCAGGATTATCCTCCGCTTTATATAAAGAGGTAATGCCAAAATTCCTTAAATAATCGATCGATTTACCTGGTGTTAATTCTTTCATAATTTTTACCGAAGGTATATTTTGTGAATAAGCAATAATATCGCGAATATTTAATAATCGATTTTGATATTGTGTGGTTTCGTTTTTCGGTGTATAGCCACCAAAATCAGTTGGAACATTGTTATATACCGTTGCTGCGGTAATTACTTTTTCTTGCAAGCCTGGTGCTACGTCAGCAATTGGCTTAATCGCAGAACCTGGTTGTTTTAAGGCTTGTGTTCCACGGTTCCAGTTAGCCCCTGTTTTTTCTCCTAAGCCACCTGATACCCCTAATACATTTCCTGTTTTATGGTCAATAATTACCATAGCAGCCTGTGTATGTTCATTAATAAATTCTCCTGTATCCTTATCTTTTGCTTTTCCTTTTTTAATGTATTTATCTTTTAAGGTTTCTTCTTCTACTCTTGCTTGAATTCCTGCATCTACGGTTGAATAGATGGTAAGTCCACTACTATAAATGTAATTTTGTGCTAATTCTCTTGAAATTTCTTTTTCTTCCATTACTTGCTCAATTACTTGTTCAATAACAGCATCGGTATGGTAAGAGTAACCAGAACTATTTCCTATGGTTCCTTTTTGGAAAGGTAATCCCTCTTCCACTTTTGCTATGGCTGCATCATATTCTCCTTGATTTTCAATAAAACCTAGTTCTTTCATTTTAGCTAAAACTGTTTTCGTTTTCTTCTTTATTTTTTCAGCGTTATCTTTGGTTTCATCAAATGGGTCATAGCTGTTAGGTGAACTATTAATTCCCGCCATAAAAGCACACTCTGCTAAATCTAAATCCTTGGCACTTTTGTTAAAATAATATTCTGCTCCTAATTCTACCCCATGTAGGTTATTAGAGCCTACAAATAAAATGTTTAGATATAACTCTAAAATTTGGTCTTTGGATATCATCCTTTCAACTTGATAAGCTTTGGCCCACTCTTTTACTTTTCTAAAGATACCTTCCATCCCTGAAGTTTCATCATCTTTTGTAATATTTTTTACCAATTGTTGGGTAATGGTACTTCCTCCATAAGAACCTTTTCCTAATAGTTTATTAACAATAGCTCCTGCGGTTCTTTTAAAGTCTACTCCACTATGTTTATAATATCTTTCGTCTTCAATGGCTACATAAGCTTTTGGTAAATATTCTGCCATATCTTCTAACGATATAATTCTTCTTTTCTCATCTCCACTTAAGTTAGCAATTACAGCTCCATTACTGTCTACGATGACAGAGTTAGAAGCTCCTATTTTTAGTTCTTCTTTGGTGATTTCAAAATCGTCACCAAATAAGCCAAAGAACATACCTGCTACAATTCCTGCTCCTACTACGCATACTAGCAAAAATAATACAATAGCTATTTTGATTGCCATCATTAGTTTTGGGTGCCTGTTTGAAAATTTATTCTTTTTCTCTTTTTTACTTTTTTTACCTTTTTTTCCTTCTACTGGTCTTGGCCTATCAGCATTTCTAGCGCTAGGTCTTTGTCCTGTTGTTCTTCTTGCATTGGTAGTTAGTCTATCTCGATTCGCTTCTGCTGCACTTGTTTTTCTTTTCTTAGTATTTTCTGCTACTGGTCTTTTCCTTCCTGCATTGCTTCCTTTTCCTGTGCTACTACTTCGAGGTCTTGCGTTTCTTTCATTACTACTATTATTTTTTCCGTTGTTACTTGGCATTTTATTACCCCCTTGTCAATCTCAAAATTTTGACAAATACATTATACCATATTTGAAAAAAAAGGAAAGCTTTTTAATAAATTTTTAACATTTGTAGGTTTGTCAAACATATGTCACACTTTCTTAGAAATGTCTATTATTAGAGT
>CANPIU010000060.1 GCA_947574235.1 uncultured Clostridium sp.
ACTTTCTGAGAGAGTCTCTTTTTAATTTACTGTCCACTTTTAAGGGAACAGTTCAAGACCTGTCCCTCCTGTCTCATCCAATTGTTGATTTTCTCCTAAAAAACATATATAATAAGAAAAAATAAGTGAAAGGAAAACAAATGAAACTAACCTACATAGTTGAAGATTTAGAAGCTGAAAATAGCATTAACCATATCCTAACTACAAAATTGAATATCTCAGCTAGATTACTGAGTAAATTAATAAAATCTAAAAAAATTTTTGTTAATGAAGGATTCTGTAATACTAGAAATATAGTAAATTCAGGAGATAGAATAACGCTTGATTTTAACTTACCAGAAAAAAATAATAATATCGTAGCCACCCCTATGCCTTTAGACATTATCTATGAAGATGCATGGTTTTTAGTTATAAACAAGCCTGCTAATATGCCAATCCATCCTTCCCGCTTGCATTACGCGGACTCTTTATCCAATGGTGTAAAAGCTTATTTTGATAGTATTTCTTTGCCTAAAAAAATCAGACCAGTTAATCGTTTAGATTTAGATACTTCTGGTTTAGTTATTTTTGCAAAATGTGAATATATCCAAGAGTGTTTTATTCAGCAGATGAAAGAAAATACTTTTAAGAAAGAATATCTATGTCTTGTAGAAAGTAGATTAAAGAACAAAATAGGTACTATTTCTCTGCCTATTGCTAGAAAAAATGGTAGTATTATTGAAAGATGCATTGACGAAAAACATGGGAAACCTTCCCTTACTGATTATGAAGTTCTACAAGAATTGGAAAGCTTTAGTTTAGTAAAATGCCAATTGCAAACAGGTCGAACGCATCAAATTCGTGTTCATATGGCTGCTCTTGGAAATCCTTTGCTTCGGCGATACTTTGTATGGTCATGCTTCTTCTTTCCTTAGTAGACAAGCCCTACATAGTTCTAAAATTCAATGTGTTCATCCTATTTCTAAAAAACTTTTAATCTTGGAAAGTAGTTTGCCTGATGATATACAAAAATTAGTAAAATAACGATGATTTAGAAAATTTATTCTCAAAATCATCGTTTCGTTTTTATTAAATTGCTTCTAAAATCTCACTTTTACTTCTTACCCCTACAAAAGTCTTTTGAACTTTTCCTTGGTTCATAATCACAATCGTTGGAATACTCATAACACCGTATTCCATAGCTAAATCTTGGTTTTCATCTACATTGACTTTTCCTACCTTAATACTATCTGCCTTTTCTTCTGCAATCTCATCAATTACTGGTGACATCATTTGACAAGGGCCACACCAATCGGCATAAAAATCAACAATTACTGGCTTGTCGGCCTTCAATACCTCCTCTTCAAAATTCTTACCATTTAATGTTAATACACTCATTGTTTTTCCTCCTTTTCGTTTCTTACATATTGGATAACTTGCATCCCTGCAAGTGTTCCTTCATACACAGCCTTTGAAATTTGAAACAAACCTCCCGTACAATCCCCACAAGCATAAATCCCCTTTAGGTTGGTTTCCATCCTATCATTAACTAGTATATTGTCTTGTCCGTGTCATAATGCCTAATTTTTTCGCAAAATCCAAACTTCCTGCTACACCATTGGCAATAAAAACGCCTTCTGTTTTTAAAGTGGTTCCATCTTTAAATTGGATAGCTTCTACCTTTTTTTCTCCTTGGATGGCTTTAATTTCTTTCGTATCAACTTTAAGATTATCGCCATCACTTCTAATTTGTGGCGTTTTTCCTCCATTGGTTAAAATCGTTATTTCTTTAGCTAAATGAATTAACTCATTTACTTCTGAAATCGCATAATTACCATTTCCAATCACAGAAATATTTTTGTTTCGATAAAAGAAGCCATCACATACAGCACAATAACTAACGCCTTTCCCCTCAAATTCTTCTAGATTTTCAATCGACGGTTTCTTTTTCTTATTTCCCATTGCTAAAATAACGCTTTTCCCTTGATAAGCATTTTGCTCTGTTTTAACAACAAAACCATTTGGCATCCTCTGGATATTAGTAACCTCTTCTTTTTTTACTTCCACCCCAATATTTTCTGCTTGCTTAATCCCTTTTTGATACAGTTCTTTTCCACTAATTCCTTCTTCGAACCCATAATAGTTTTGGATTTTATTTGTTTTTTCTACAGCTGCTTCTTCATAGTATAGTATCAATGTTTTTAGGTTAGCCCTTCCAATATATAAACTAGCCGAAATACCTGCTGGACCTGCGCCTATAATGACAGCATCATACATTTTTCTTCTCCCATCCCAATAGAAATTCTTTTTTGTCTAGTCCTAAGGCATACCCTACTAATTTCCCCTTTCTGCCAATGACTCTATGACATGGAATTAATAAGGGAATAGGATTTCTATGATTTGCCATCCCTACTGCTCTTGCTGCCTTTGGATGTCCTATTTCTTTTGCAATTTCTCCATAGGTTTTAACTTCTCCATAAGGAATCGCTTGTAAAGTTGTCCAAACTTTTTGCATAAATTCTGTACCTTTAGGATTTAAAGGTACATTAAAATTTTTTCGTTTTCCTGCAAAATATTCTTCTATTTGTTTGGCAGTTTCCTTCAATAATACAGTATCTTTGGAGATAACTTCTTCTACTTCTTTATTTACTTCAAGACCTATGATTTTGTTATCCTCTTCTATTATAACAAGGTCTCCTATTTTAGTATTGATACATTTTTTATATTTCATACCTGCATTATAACACTTTCTTTCAAATTGTGCAATCAATAATAAGAATATCGATTTTGATTGTTCATATTGGGCATAGAACCATAAATTCCTGTGGTAGATATCGTAATAAATTTAATCGAATAAATGTCACAATAAACTAAACTATCATTTTCAAACGAACGAAGTAAAATATAACTAGCACCTACGTCTTGTAAAATACCAATTCGGTCTACTAAATTATTCGTTCCAATCAAGAATTCTACTCGCATTAATTTTCCAATTTGTTCTCTTAAAAAAGCTGGTGTATAAATTGGATTGGTTAAAATCTCTGGTGAGTTTTGATTTACCTCTACTTGTCTTGTCTCTCTTTCGTAAGTTTTTTCTTCTTCCTTTGGCATAGCACTCATCCTTTCTATTTTATGTTTGGGAATATTTACTCGTGGGACGATAGAAACAGTGGTCTCCTAATCTTGTATGAAAAGTTCCTGACCCGTTACTTGGAAAGGTAGAACTACAAGTTGGACGAAATGGATTTAAGTACCACAAACAGTCTCCTATTTCATTTAATCGGTTCCCAGCTAAAGCCCAATCTGCAATATAATAATGTACTTCTGTTGGTGTCATATTATAAATGTTTTGCGGATTGTATTGATTTCTTATAGTTTCTCTTGCACAGTCAAATTGACCTTGTTGAAAAATAATGTTTCGAATATTTCCCCCTTGCGAAACTCTAGCATACTCGCCTTCTGAAGTATTAACACGGTTCATAATTACAGAAGCCGTTGCTTTCATCCCATTATCGCCTTCTCCTCCTGCTTCGCATTGTACTATTCTTGCTAATAATTCCCTATCTGAATATGCCATAAAAATCACCCTACTTACATTATATGAAGAAGTTTTATTTTCGTTCCTTTTTTCTTAAAATTATGTTATAATGATTGTGGTGATAAATTTGAAATTATTATTTGAAAATACAACCAAATATACGAAAGCTACTTATGATACCTTTCTTGCTTTCCATAGTAAGAAATATCATTTTAGTTATATGCTTTGCACAATTCTTGTAGTAGCTTTTATTTTATTTGCCTTAGTCTTGCAAATAAAATACCATAATTATACCCTTGCTTTTATTTTTTGCTTTGGTATGACTTTCTTTATTCTTTGGCGATTTTTCCGCCCTATTTCTGATATCTCGAAAGAATATAAAAGTGAAAAAATTAAAAAAGAAAAAGAATTTACTTTTAAGTTTTATGATAATTTTTTTATGGTAGAAGATGATAAACAATTTTCAAAATTAAAGTATTATCAGTTACACAAAGTGTTTGAAACCAATGACTCTTTTTATTTGTATCTTGATAAAAATCACTCTTTTTTATTAAACAAAGATGGTTTTAAAAAGAAGAATCCTTCTGCTTTTTCTACTTTTATTAAGAAAAAATGCTGGTGGTGTTTTAAAACTCACAAAAAATAATTTTTCTTGTGAGTTTTTCTTTTACAATTCTTCTATTTCTTCTTTGGTTAATTCGGTTGCTTCTTCAATCTTGTCGATACTAATTCCTAATTTTAGTAGTCTTTTAGCAACTTCAATTTTGCCTTCTCTTTTTCCCTTTTTTCTTCCTTTTGCTTCTCCTAACGCTTCTCCCTCTTCTCTTGCCTTTATCATCCCTGTATTATAATCCATTATCGCAA
>CANPIU010000061.1 GCA_947574235.1 uncultured Clostridium sp.
CCTTCTTTTATTGCTTGTTCCCTTGCACCTTCTAACATGCTTTTCTCATCTCGAATTGCCTTATCTCTCAGAAAGGCTAGTCTTCTTTCTGCGGCTTCTCCTGTCAAGTATTCATATTCATCATTGGCCTTTTTGATTTCTTTGTTTTCTTTCATCGCCAATTCTACCCCCTTTGGATTAACTTGACTGATAAACTGCATCCACTGTTTCAATTTTGTATTTATGTCTTTTTCTTCTTTTTTAAACTTTGGTATTTGAATAAAATGAATTTCTAGTTTATCTGTCAAAATGGTATTTAAATAATCCCTTCTTAGTCTTGCTATCTCATGAAATGGACCTTCTTCAAATTGTTCGTAATCTAAAATATTAATCGCAATTGTCTTTTTTACTTTTCTATAATCTTCTCCTGCTAGTAAATTATTGTAATAGTTTCCCGACCAATAATACAAAGTTCTCTCAATAAAATGATTCGGATTTAACACTTGTATTTCAATGTTGACAGTCGTATTATCATCCAAAACAGCTAAAATATCTAATCTTCCTAGTTTGTTTTGTTCGAGTTGTTTTTCTAAGCTAACCTCTGCTTGTACTTCAACCTTTTCAATAGGTATTTCTAAAACAGCAATGAGAAAGTCTTTTAAAATACTTTCATTTCCTTTTTTAGCAAATATTTTTTTAAATATATAATCATTTGTAACTGGTATTTTTTTTCCTACCATATTCCTTCCTTTCCATTTTACACGAAAAGTTGATTTTTAGCAAGAACTTTTCTGTAAAATTTTACATTTATTTGCTTTTTTTGAATTGAATATCGATTTTAAAACTTTTGAAATAATTTAAGGAGATAAAAATTTTGTGAAAAATAATGATTATTTGGGGGAATTTTTCTATCGATTTTTAATCTTGAACGATTCTAATGTAAAGTTTTTCTAAAAAATAATTAGATAAAATTTTCTTTTATGCAATATCCAAAACAAATTGCATATTTCTATTAAAGCACAAAATGTCAAAAATTGCAAGTATTTTTCATCGCAACTTTCGACATTTTTCTCCTTTAAAAATCATAACAAAGCACTTCGCAATTCGCCACTTCTCTTCCCTTTCGTTCCTTATCTTCTAGTAATCCCATAAAATAAAAATCAATGGCTTTGCACACCTCTTTGTGGGTAACTAATAATACCGTATTAACTTGAAGTTTTTTTAGTTCTTCTAAAAAAGTAAAAACTCGTTTTCTAAAATCTTCCGAAACTTCGGCACCTTCATAAAGTTTCCCTTCTACCATATTTCCAAATTCTGTCCTGCTATTAAACTCACTACTAAACTTCCCTTCCATCTTGCCATAAGAAATCTCAATTAATCTCTTATCCAATCTTATAGGTACATTTCTTTCTAAATTAATAATTTCTGCGGTTTGCTTTGCTCTTTTCAAAGGAGAACTTACCATTAAATCAATTTTCTCTTCTTTTAATTTTTCTTTAGCCACATAAGCCTGCTTAATTCCTTCTTGATTTAATAGCACATCTGTTCTTCCTTGTACTCGTCTTTCTACGTTCCAATCTGTTTGTCCATGTCTAACTACTAAAATTTTCATTTTCAGCCTTCTTTCCTTTTTTACTCTGTAAATCATTTTTATAAATACTAAGTATACTCGTAACCAATAAAATGATATCTCCCATCACAATAAACCAACTTTTATAGTACGAATAATACAAGCCATACAAAACCCCTGTCGTAATCCCTGAAATTCTTACTAATTTCATATTCGTTTGCCATAAACAATAGGTTCTAACGATAGAACCTATTGTAGGCAAAAGGGAAATCCATCCGGGTCCAAGTATAAATACAATTTACAATAATAATACTTTCAAAAAGAATTAATACAAAAGCATAAATTTTCTTACTAATCTTTTCACTTTGTATAAAGATAAACGTTCTAATAAAATTAACAATACTGAGAAAAGCACCGGTAAAAGCTTCTATGATAAACGAATAAATTGCTTCCAAAAGACAATTTAAAGATTGTACACCGAAGTGACTTTTTTCTATCTTTTATGATTATACTTAAAATTAATGCGATAAAGGCTAAAATACTAAATATCATCTTTTACTCCATTTCATTTTGAAAATAATATATTTTCTGATTTATATTGCTTAATGATAATCTTAAGTACAATTGTAATATAAACAATCGTTGATAACAGCATCAAAGCAATATTTAAGTAATCTATTTTTCCCTTTATCATATCCGTAAATAGCATCGTATAATTTAAAAATGGTACGATTGAAAGGATTGGAGAACTTGCTATATCTGTCATAAAAGCTATCATCCCTGGAAAGAAGGAAATAAAGGTTAATGGCGTCAAAGCACTTTGGGCTTCTTTAAAGGTTTTAGCAGTGCTTGCAATCGCAATACATAAACCACTAATAAAGAAAGAATAGGCAATAATGACCGTTACAGCAAAAACAAGTGCTATTGGTTCATACATAATATTCATCCCTTCATAGATGGTAAACTTATCCTGTGCTATGGCTAAGGCTGCAATCGATAGCACTAAACTAATCATACCTGTAATGATAGAAGAAATCGATACCCCTAAAAATTTTCCTATGATAATGTCTTTTGCTTTAATCGGAAAGGTTAATAAGGTTTCTAACGTTCCTCTTTCTTTTTCTCCTGCTGTTGTATCTGTAGAAGGATACGTTGCAGAAACTGTGATTGCCATAATGATAAATAGAAAACCATAATTTTTAACATAGTCCGCAAAGAAGTTTTCTTTTTCTTCTACTTGTTCTTGTATCGTTATGATTTCTAACACTTCCACAGGATGAATCGCTTTACTTCCGCAAATATTGTTGTTGCAAATATTGTTTATAAATTGCTAAGTAGTTTTGTACTAATTCTTTGGCATAGCTACTTTCTTCTGAACCGTTGGTATGGATTGTATATTCTTTATCCTTTTTGGTTAGATACAAATTAATTTCTTCTTTCTCATATTTTTGTTTTAACTCTTCTTCAGTCCCCTCTATTATTTCAAGTTTCATTTCTTTTGCCATGGCTTTTTCTTCTTCTGTCATCTCATAGGCAATTCCAATTTTGTTATAGTTTTGTGTATCTTTATTCATTTGTGCCTCAAATAAAGCAGACATACCAAGTATCATCAAAGGGATAAAAATTGGTATGATTAGCATCATAGCTAACGATTTTTTATCTCTAAATAATTCTCGTAATTCCTTCCTTAATATATTCCATAGATTATTCTTCATCGCTTGCTCCTCCTATCATCGTAAAAAATGCATCTCTTAAATTCGTAGTATTAGTGTGTTTTTTTATTTCTTCTGGAGTTCCTTCCTTAATAATCTCTCCACAATTTACCATAATAACTCTATCACAAATATTTTCTGCCTCTTCCATATAATGAGTCGAATACAAAACTGTTTTTCCTTTTTCTCTTTCTTGTTTCATAAAATCCAAAATAATTTGACTCGAAATAATATCTAATCCAGTTGTAGCCTCATCAAAAATATAATATTTTGGATTATGTACTAGGCATCTTGCAATATTAACTCTTTGCGTCTGACCAGTTGATAAATTAGCAATTTTGTTATACAAAAAATTATCTAAGTTCAAAATTTTAGACAATTCTTTAATTCTCCTTTGAGCTTCTTGCTCTGGCACATTATAAATATCACTACACATTTTCAATAATTCATAAGTAGATAGGGTATCATATAACTTTGTGTTACCTGACAAATACGCTATTTTTTGTTTAATCTCTATTTCATTTTCTTTATAATGTAACCCATCAAAATTGATTTCTCCTTCTGTTGGCTCTAAAATTCCTGCTATCATCCTTAAAAGTGTTGTTTTTCCAGCCCCATTGGGGCCGAAGAATTCCTACAATTTCTCCGTCTGCTACTTCAAAACTAATATCTTTATTGGCATAAAATTCTTCTTTTTCTTTCTTATTTTTATATTTCACAAATTTCTTTTTCAAATTTTTTACACTTATCATTTTCTATTCCTTTCCATGTTCAATGGGGACGTTTCCTTTTGCACATTTTTGTGCATTTGGGACACATCTCTAAGTTAATGGAACCAT
>CANPIU010000062.1 GCA_947574235.1 uncultured Clostridium sp.
CCTTCTCCAATTAAATATCCAAATCTGTTATATTTCACAATCATACCCACCTTTTTTATCATCTTTTACGATTTGACCTTTTGTAATATGGATAACTCTTTTTTTCATTTTATCAACAATATCTTTTGCGTGTGTTGCAACAACTACAGTAGTTCCCCTCATATTGATATCATTTAATAAGTTCATAATATCCCAAGCTGTGTCTGGGTCTAAGTTTCCTGTTGGCTCGTCTGCAATTAGCATAGAGGGATTGTTAACTAAGGCTCTTGCTAAAGCTACTCTTTGTTGTTCTCCTCCTGATAGTTCATTGGGATACATTTTAGCTTTTCCACTTAAACCTACTAAAGATAGCACCATTGGTACTTGTCGTCTTATGTGTCTTGGGGTTGCTCTTACAATATACATAGCATAGGCTACATTGTCATAAACGGTTTTGTCTGGTAATAGTCTAAAGTCTTGGAATACTACTCCCATACTTCTTCTTAAAAATGGAATTCTACTAGGTTTCAAATAAGTTGTGTCTTTTCCATTGATAATTAGATTTCCCGAGGTTGGTTCTTCTTCTTTTAATATGAGTTTAATAAGAGTTGATTTTCCACTTCCTGAGGAACCTACTAAAAATGCAAATTCTCCTTTGCTAATGACAAAGTTGGCATTTTTTACGGCTTTGGTTCCTGTGTCATAGGTTTTTGTCACGTTTCTAAATTCTATCATTTTGGTTCTCCTTACCTTGTTTTTGACATTATAATCTTATTCTATCTAATCATATCAATAAAGTACTTTTTTTGCAATACTTTTTTCCTAAAAAAATGATAGAAAATGTTGGTTTTTTTACATTTTCTATCATTTTCCTCTTGTTTTCTTTATTTCTAATTTTTCACACAAAATTCACAATTGATTAGCTTGTTTTAAAACTCTTTCAAGTATTAAAATATTCAACATAATCACACATAGTCTTTCCCTTTTTCCCTTCTATAGCTTTTTGAATTTGAGAGGTATCTGTCCAACGTATCGCACCCATTTCTTTTGGTTCTAAATATTCTATATGATTTGTATCAACTTTATCATAAAGAATCATTGTTTCACTTTCAAAATTAGGTCCAAAACTACGTGCACTATATATAATTTTATCTTCGTATATAAAGTATTGTATTAATGGTCCATCTACTGATGATTTATCATCAGCTACTATAATGAATTTATAGTTATCTGGCAAAGTATAGCCATACCCATATCCTTCTATTCTTCCTGTTCCATGGCTAGTAACTAAAAAAATAACTACTATCACTATTATTGTAACAATTACAGCTACTATTGCGATTTTCTTTTTCATTTCTTCTTCCTTTATTCTTTGAATTTTTGGGCAATGGCTTTTGCTGTTAACCCAAAATATTCCATCAATTCCTCTGCCTTTCCAGACTTTCCAAAAATATCAGGCATTCCCATCCTTTCTAATTTCGTTGGATATTCATCTGTTAGCACTTCGCTAATGGCTGAACCTAAGCCTCCAATAACACTGTGGTCTTCCACAGAAACTAACCTTTTGGTCTCCTTAGCACATTTTAGGATGCAATCTTTATCGATTGGCTTAATGGTATGCATATCTACTACTCGAATATGAATTCCTTGTTTTTCTAATTCTTCTTGTGCTTTTATCGCTTCTGCTACAGTTACCCCTGTTGCAAATACAGTTCCATCTGTCCCCTCTCCTATTTGAACAGCTTTTCCTATCTCAAACTTTTGGTCTTCCTCATAAATAATTGGGGTAGCAAGTCTTGCTAGTCTTACATAAACTGGCCCTTCTATTTTACTAATTGCTTCAATGACCCATTTTGTTTGTGTATCGTCTGATGGCGAAATCACTGTCATATTTGGCAAACCTCTCATGAGCGATAAATCCTCTAGCATTTGATGCGTTGCTCCATCTTCTCCTACGGTAATTCCTGCATGAGTAGCACAAATTTTCACATTTAATTTAGGATAACAAATACTATTTCTAATTTGGTCATAGCCTCTTCCTGCTGCAAATACAGCAAAAGTACTAGCATAAGGAATTTTGCCACAAGTAGCAAGACCAGCAGCCGTTCCTAACATATTAGCTTCTGCAATCCCCATATCGAAAAATCTATCTGGATATTCTTTGCCAAACAAATCTGTTTTGGTAGCCCCTGCTAAATCGGCATCTAACACTACAATATTTTCATTTTCTTTTCCTAATTTTACTAGCGTTTCTCCATAACTTTGGCGTGTTGCTTGTTTTTTATCTTTCATTTTTAAAATCCTCCTTTAAAGCCTGCTATAGCTTGCTTGTATTGTTCTTCATTTGGAGCTTTTCCATGCCATCCTGCTTGATTTTCCATAAAATCTACACCTTTTCCTTTGATGGTTTTAGCTATGATACAAGTTGGCTTGTCTTTTACGTTTTTAGCAACTTCAAAGGCTTTGCTAATTTCTTCTATGTCGTGTCCATCTATGTTAATTACTTGGAACCCAAAACTTCTAAACTTTTCATCGATTGGATAAGAACTCATAACCTCTTCTATTGTCCCATCGATTTGTAAGTTATTGTTATCCACTACTACACATAGATTATCTAGCTTGTATTGGCTAGCTGCCATCGCTGCTTCCCAAACTTGTCCTTCTTCGATTTCTCCATCTCCTAAGATACAATAAACACGATAATTTTTTTGGTTCATTTTCCCCGCAATTGCCATACCATTAGCACAAGACAAACCTTGCCCTAAAGAACCAGTTGTCATGTCTACGCCTGGCACTTTGTTTTTGTCTGGATGACCTTGTAGATAACTATTAATATTTCGAAAGGTTTTTAAATCTTCTATGTCGAAATATCCTCGATTGGCTAAACAACTGTACAAGGCTGGTGAACAATGTCCTTTTGACAAAACCAATCTATCTCTTTCCTCCCAATTTGGATCTTCTGGTTTAATGTTCATTTCTTTAAAATATAATACGGTTAAGATATCAGCTACGGAAAGTGAGCCTCCTGGATGCCCTGATTTAGCACGATATACTTCTTCTATTATGTCCTCTCTTATTTTTCTTGCTTTTTTACTTAATTCTGCTATTTCTTTTTCTTCCAAAATCACACACACCTTTCTCTTTTTATTTTCGTTTTCATTGTATCGTTTTATTTCGATCCTTGTCAAGTCTATTTAGAAGTTTCCTATCATAATAAAAAATGACAATCGAAAAGGTTTAAAGTCAAACCTTTTTCTATTGCCTGAAATTATTTTTATTTTCTTTTTAATTTAATAGTTCTTCTATTTCTTCTTTAGTTAATTCTGTTATTTCTACTATCTCATCTATTGGTATTTTTTTGGCTAAAAGTTTTTTAGCAATTTCAATTTTGCCTTCTCTTTTTCCTTTTTTTCTTCCCTTTGCTTCTCCCTCTTCTCTTGCCTTTATCATCCCTGTATTATAATCCATTATCGCAA
>CANPIU010000063.1 GCA_947574235.1 uncultured Clostridium sp.
TAAAAAAATTTAAATAAATTGATACATTACAGCCCTGACCCTACTGTCTCAAAAAGACTGCAAAATTCCTTGACAAACCAGTACCAAATTGATAAGATATAAAGGAAATTTGCTAAGTGGAGGAAGAAATGATATTTTATCCAGATGGACACTTTGAAAAAGTAGAAGAAATCACAATCAAATACTTGCAAAAAAACAAAATCAAGGCCTTAATATTAGACGTAGACAACACCTTAATAGACTATCAAAAGCACTTAGAAAAAAGCGTGATACAATGGGCTAAAGACTTAAAAGAGCGAGATATCAAGTTATATATCTTATCCAACACCAACCAAAAGGAAAAGGTAGAAAAAGTAGCAAATGCCTTAGAGATACCTTACCAAAATTTGGCGAAGAAACCATTAAAGACAGGATTTCTAAAAGTACAAAAAGAATTACAAGAAAAGAAAGAAAATATAGCCGTCGTGGGAGACCAAATCTTTACTGATATCATAGGTGGAAACCGATGCAAAATGTTTACGATATTAGTAGAACCAATTAACCCAAAAGATTTTTGGTATACGGCATGGAAACGACCAATCGAAAATAAAATAAAGAATAGATATTTAAAAAAAGCCAATAAAGGAGAAAGAAAATAATGTATTTTAATGATGTACATATTGCTTATTATGGAATAGCGTTAATGGTAGGATTCGTAGTAGGACAGTTAGTGGATTGGGCAAATCAAAGGTTACCAGACTACAAAAGCGTGATTTCAAAAGATATCATTAGTGAATATAAAATAAATTTCAAACCAAATTACCTATTAATGTTACTAACAGGGGCTATTTATGTAACATTAATCTACACGTTTGGCATCAAAGACACCATAGTTGCTAATTTGGACTTAATCAAATTTTTAATACTAACACCAATGTTATTATCTGTTTTTGTGATAGACTATAAACTTCAAATTATACCTAACCGACTAAATCTGACAATATTTGAAATCGGATTTATCTTTGCTTTTTTATATGGCTTATCCAATGTAGCTATTACCATTAATATGTTATTAGGTATGCTTGCTGGAGGCGGAATTTTCTTAGCGATAACCTTGCTAGGAGGACTTGTCTATGGAAAAGAAGCGATGGGATTTGGCGATGTTAAATTAATGGGAGCCTTAGGATTATACTTTGGATTATCGAATATTATTATCATAACATTAGTATCTTTCTTAATAGGAGCTGTACTTAGTATTTTATTATTGGTTACAAAAATGAAAAAATCAGATGAATATATACCATTTGGACCATTTATTGTAATAGCAACTTTTATTAGTATGTATGTACCATTTGAACAGATAAAAACGTTATTAATGCAAATTTTCACTTTAGGTATGTATCATGGATAAATTTCGAAAATAGGGGATGGAATAAGTATGAACGAAAAGTTACAATGGCTACGAAATAAAATGGCAAGTTTGGATTTACAAGGATTTATTATAACCAATCCAGTGAATATCCGTTATTTGACTAACATAGAAGCAGAAGGGATTTTTTTGCTTACGAGAAAAGAGAATATCTATATAACTGATGCCCGTTATATTGAACAGGTGCACACTACCTTAACATTATTTGACGAAATTATTGTGTATGACGTACATGACGTATCCAAAGATGACTATGAAAATTTCTTTCTATTTTGTGAAAATGTAGGATTTGAAGAATATGACATTTCCTATGCTAGGTACAAAGAATATCTTCGAAAATTTAAAATTCATAATTTTGTAGAAACCGAGCAAATGATAGAAAAACAAAGGATGATAAAGGACGAAGAGGAAATTCATAAGCTAGAAAAAGCTTGTGAAATAACAGACAATTGTTATCACTATCTATTATCTTACATTAAGCCGGGGATGACGGAAAAACAAATAGCCTATGAAATAGAAGAATATTATAAAAAGAGAACCGATGGGCTAGCCTTTGAAACCATTGTAGCATCACGGAGAAAACACTTCTAAACCACATGCTGTGCCAACCGATAGAAAAATACAAGAAAAAGATATCATAACCATTGATATGGGGTGCAAAGTAAATGGCTATTGTTCTGATATGACTAGAACCTTTTTTGTAGGAGAAGTACCAGAAGAAGTAAAACCAATTTATGATTTAGTGTTAAAAAACCAAAAGCAGACGGCAGAACAATATAAAGATGGAGCAAGTACGAGATTATTAACGAAAATGGTAGAAAACGATTTTAAATTATATGGCTATGACTTAGTGCATAGCTTAGGTCATGGTGTTGGGATGGAAATCCATGAAGCACCTTATATTAGTTACAAATCGGATACGCAATTAAAAGAAAATATGGTAGTAACCAATGAACCAGGCATATACATACCAGGAAAATTTGGGGTAAGAATAGAAGATACGGTTCAAATTACCAAATTCGGATGTATAAACCTAACAAAATCTGGGAAAAATTATACTATCATCTAGTAACTTACTTGATTTTTCTGGAATAATATAGTAAAATAGATACAGCAAAAAATAAAATAGAAAATAGAGAGGAGAAAAAATTATGGCATCAGTATATTCAGCAGGAGATTTTAGAAATGGAACCACATTTGAAATGGAAGGAAATGTATATAGAATTGTAGAATTTCAACACGTAAAACCAGGAAAGGGGTCAGCTTTTGTAAGAACCAAATTAAAAAATGTTATTACAGGAGCAAC